>CAZPSL010000050.1:0-15899 GCA_964589145.1 uncultured Anaerolineales bacterium | reverse complement strand
GAAGGGCAGAGACATGCGGCTGCCCGATTTCTACATCTTCTGCCTGCACCCGTTCCACAACATTGGCTTGCAGGCCTTTGCAAAATCCTGGTAAACTTGGCGTGGCTCCTTCGCCGGTTTTACCCTGCCATTTTTCATTTCTGAAGGAGCCTGATGTCTGTCTCTCCGTTTTCCTATGAAGATCATCCCCTCCATTCTCGCCCTCGCCCTGCTCCTCGGGGCCTGCACAGCCTCCGGGGGCCAGCAGCCCAACCCAAATCCCGACCCGTTGGTCGTCACCGATGCTCTCGATCGTCAGGTTGCCCTCCCCAATGCGCCGCAGCGGGTCGTTATCACCGGCAAAGGTCTCTTCATGATTGCCGATGCCGCCTACATCTTCCCCGAAGCCCCGCAGCGCATCGTCGGGTTGGGTAACGCCGGTCAGGGAACCAGCAATTTCATCGCCCTGATTGACCCCGATTACGAAAAAAAAGCCATCCTTGGCAACGATGCCGGAGCCGAACAAATCGCCGCCCTGCACCCGGATGTGGTCATCCTCAAAAGTTTCCTGGCCGAGAAGGTCGGCCAACCCATTGAGGCCATCGGCATCCCGGTCGTTTATGTGGATTTCGAGACCCCGGAACAGTACCCCCGCGACCTCGCCATCCTGGGGCAGATTTTTGATGATCCGGTACGGGCCGAAACCGCTGCTGCCTACTACCGCAAGATGACTACGCGCATTGAACAGGCAGTGACCGGCCAAACCCGTCCCCGCACTCTGATGCTGGTCTACAGTGCAAAAGATGGTACCGCCGCTTTCAAAGTGCCGCCCTCAAACTGGATGCAAACTCGCATGATGACGATGGCTGGCGGCGACCCGGTCTGGACGGAAGCCGCGCTCGGCGGCAGCTGGACAACCGTTTCCCTGGAGCAGATCGCCGCCTGGAATCCCGACCAGATTTTCGTCATCGCTTATCGGGAAGACTCCGCTCAGGTGGTCGCGAAATTGAAAAGTGACCCCAACTGGCAGCCGCTGCGCGCGGTGCAAAACGGAAACCTGCTCGCCTTCCCCGGCGACCTTTATAGTTGGGATCAACCCGACCCGCGCTGGATTCTCGGCCTGACCTGGCTGGCAGGCCGTCTGCACCCTGAACAGTTCCCCGACCTGGACATCACCGCGGAAATCCGAGATTTCTACCGAACCCTCTACGGCCTGGATGCGGAGTTCTTCAACATCCACATCCGCCCGACTTTTCATGGCGATTTGCCGTAATAAATCACTTTTCTCTTGATGACCACCAAGACTCAAAGACACGAAGACAAACAAAACTTCGTGTCTTGGTGTCTTCGTGGTGCATCAGACAAGGTTTTGGCGGTACGGTGTATCGGTCAACCACAAAGACTCAAAGACACGAAGACAAACAAAACTTCGTGTCTTGGTGTCTTCGTGGTGCATTAGACAAGGTTTTGGCGGTACGGTCATCATCTAACCACAAAGGCCCAAAGGCTCGAAGAAAAAACAAATCCTGGTGTCTTGGTGTCTTCGTGGTGCATCAGACAAGGTTTTGGCGGTACGGTCATCATCTAACCACAAAGACACGAAGGCTCGAAGAAAAAACAAATCCTGGTGTCTTGGTGTCTTCGTGGTGAAAACAAATTGCATTTCTCCAGTTTTGGCTGCCTATCATGTCCACCATTGCTCTGCCCCGAATCCATGCCCGCATCCGCCGTAGACGGCAGATTCTGCTCGCCCTGACTCTGACGCTGCTCATCGTGGCGGGCATCTCGCTGCTGATGGGGCGTTACCCCGCGCCGGGGCTGCTCTCTCCGGCCCAAATCGCCGACGACCCGCTCGCCTTGCGGCTGGTCTTCACCCTGCGCCTGCCGCGTCTGCTGACCGCCATCCTGCTGGGGATGACACTCGCCGCTGCCGGGATGGTCTTCCAACTCATCTTCACCAACCCGCTGGTGGAGCCGGGATTTTTAGGCGTTTCACAAGGTGCGGCCTTCGGGGCCGCCTTCGCCATCCTGTTTCTGGGCACATCGTTGGCGGCCATTCAAATCAGCGCGGCAGCCTTCGCCTTGACAGGGCTGGGCTTTTCCTACATTCTGGCGCGCCGCCTGCGCTACGGTGGCTGGATCATGCGGCTGGTGCTGGCGGGTATCGCCGTCTCTGCACTGTTCTCCGCCGGGCTGGGGATGCTCAAATACCTGGCCGACCCGCTTAACGATCTCTCTGAAATCACCTTTTGGCTGCTCGGCGGTCTGGCGGGGACGACCTGGCCGCGTCTGCTCACCGTTTTGCCGGTTACACTCGCGGGGCTGACAGTGATGTACCTCTACCGCTGGCGACTCAACCTGCTCTCCCTGCGCGAAGAAACCACTTACGCCCTGGGAGCATCGCCAAACAGAGAGCGATTGCTGCTGATTTTGGCTGCCGTGCTGCCTACTGCCGCTCTGATTGCGCTCACCGGCATCATCGGCTGGGTGGGGCTGATTATGCCGCATATCGCCCGCCGCCTGTTCCGGGCCGATACCCGCTTCAGTCTGCCCGCCGCCATGCTCCTGGGGGGGCTGTTCACCCTGCTTTGCGACGATCTGGCGCGCACCCTGCTCGCCGGGGAAATTCCCCTCGGCATCCTCACTGCTCTCTTCGGAGCGCTGATTTTCCTCGGGCTGATGATGACCGCACCCAAAGGGCGAAAGCCGTAAAATCCCCCAAGACTGGCAGTCCTGACAGGACTGCCAGTCTTCAGCGGGCAACACCTCCATGCAAACCGCCGTTCTCTCCTTTCACAATGTTACCTTCGGGTACGATTCCCGGCATCTGATTTTGCAAGATGTGGGATTCGCCCTGCAACCGGGGCGGATTACCGCGATTTTAGGCCCCAACGGTGCCGGAAAGACGACCCTCCTGCACCTGACTTTGGGATACCTGCACCCTCAAAACGGCGAAATCCGCCTTCAGGGGATCCCGCTGACCCGCATCCCCCGGCACGAGCGCGGTAAAAATCTCGCCCTGGTTCCCCAAAGCGAGTACACGCCCTTCGATTACAGCGTCTTCGAGTACGTTCTGATGGGACGCGCCCCCCATCTGCCCCCGCTGGGCGTCCCCGGCGAAGAAGATTATCGGGCCGCGTGGCACGCGCTCACCCAGGTGGGGCTGGAGACACTGGCCGAGCAGCCCGTCCCGCAATTGAGCGGCGGAGAGCGCCAGCTGATGCTGCTGGCGCGTGCGCTGGCGCAATCCCCCCGCCTGCTGCTGCTCGATGAGCCGACTGCCCACCTCGACCTGCACAACAAATCCCGCCTGATTGACTTGCTGCACGCCCTGCGCGCCCGCGGCGATACTCTGCTGATGACCAATCACGAACCGGATGTGGTGCTGGCTCTTGCCGATGATGTGTTGCTGCTCTCCCCCGACGGCAGCGCCCAATTCGGGCCGCTGGAGCAGATTTTCACCGCCGAAGCACTCAGCCGCGTTTACGGCATTCCCATCCGGCTGGTGCAAACAAACGGGCACCGCCAGGTAGTGTGGACCTGACCCCAATAGGACTGGCAGTCCTGACAGGACTGCCAGTCCTTCCCCGTTGCGATGGACAACCGTTCTTCCCTTCTCTACATTCTCACCGGTGGCAGCGGGACGGGTAAGACCCGCTTTTGCCGCACCCTGGCAGAAAGCGCCCGCGCACTCGGCTGGGACGTGGCCGGGGTAATTTCTCCGCCGCTGATGGATGGAGCACGCAAAACCGGCATCCTTGCCGAAGATATCCGCGCTGGGGAACAGCAACTTTTGGGCAGGCAAAAAGGCCTGGGGACTGTTCCGCTCCCGTTCAGGCCAGCCATCTCCATCGGGCAATGGCTGTTCGACCCCCGCACGCTGGATTGGGCGAATCAAGTCGTCGCCGCCGCACCGCCCTGCGATTTGCTGATTGTGGACGAACTCGGCCCCCTGGAATTCAGGCATGGGGAGGGCCTGATGGCAGCGTTTGACGTGATTTCCCAGAGGCAGTACCGTCTCGCGGTTGTGGTCATCCGCCCCGAACTGGTGGCAGCGGCTCACTCCCGCTGGCGCTGGGGGCAGGTACTCTCAATTGAAAACACGGCAGCCACCGGGGATATTCTGACAGGAATTCCGTTTCCGTAAATTATTTCATCCCGAAGGCCTTCTTGGTTCCCGGCAGCATGACGTAAATCAGAATCAACCCGTTGACCAGGAAAGAAAGCGACACATCCTGCCAGACTGCACCGCCGACCAGGGTGACAAACTCCAGAATCAGGTTGAAGACCGAAATCACCGCCAGGAACATCCAAGCCTCAGGGCGGACATCCCAGAGCATCTTCACCAGCCAAACGTATACCCAAACCATCAACCCCCACATGAGGGCAGCGAACAAACTGAACGAGCGGAAGGGCATCGGCCCAAAGAAGAAAGGCAGCAATCCCAGGAATTGCAGCGTGCGCACGCCGGCAATCACCGCCAAAACGCCCGCCAGAATGGCAAGAATAGTAACTCCAATTGGTCTTTTCATTTGTATCTCCTTAGAATGTTGAAAGTTTTGTTCGTGCGAGAAATGTTGCGATGGACTCTGAACGGTGAACAAAATTCGGTGCGTTCGCGTCAATCCGGCAGGAACCAACTCAGGATGGTGCTGACAATGCTGATGATGATCGCGGCGATAAAAGCCGTAATAAAGTTGGACAGGATACCGCCGGTCATGCTGAAAGCACCGCTAAACCAGACAGTCAGCAACAGCATCAGGGTGTTGATGACCAACGTGAACAGGCCGAGGGTGATGATGTTAATCGGCAAGGTCAACAGTTTGACCAGGGGACGGATGAAAGCGTTAACCAGCCCGAAAATAATCGCAGCCATCAGCAAATTCAGGATATTGCCGTTGAACTCCAAACTGGGGAACAACACAGCCGTTATCCCCAGTGCGGCAGCATTGATCATAATTCTCAGAATCAGTTTCATTTTTTCTCTCCTGTCTGTTTGATCAGAGCGGGCTGACAACCCGTTTCAAAATCTGTACCACATTCAATTGCCGCGCGCATGCAGGCCGCCAGATCGTTATTCCCGCATTCCGGCATCTGAATTCACGCGACTGCGAGAGCCAAACATACTGGCATAAACGCGTGTAAACACTGCCCCGAAAATGAACAACTGGGCGAAAAAATACATCGAGATCAGGAAAATCACCATCGCCCCAGTCGCCTCAAACGCCGAGGTGATACGGCTGTGTCCCAGGTAGATGCCCAAACCCCAGGTACCACCGGCAATCAAAACCGCTGTCACCAGTGCCCCCGGCCAGGCATCCCGCCAGGCAATTTGAGTGTTGGGCAGCACCCTGTAGATGACAGCAAATGTCAGCGTCCCAACGGCGATCATCAGAAGAAAATTGGCAATCCCCAGGGTTCCGATACCAAGATAATTCGTAATAGCAGAAAGGATAAGCGTCAGCGTAAAGGCAATTACCAGCAGCACGCCCACCCCAACAACCAGCAAGAAGGTGATCAGTCGGTTGCGCGCCACGGAAACCGTTGTGCCGGCGACTCCGCGCCTGGGCGGGGGGACTTTCCAAATAGAGTTAAGCACAAACTGCAAATAGAAAAATAAACTGGATGCCGCGAACAGAATGGCGATAAAAGCAATCATTCTGACCACCCACGACCCTGATGACGTACTGGCTGCCATTCCCTCGACCATTCCAGCGAGAAAAATCGCGGTTTCCCTGCCCAGCAATTGCGCCATCTTGTCAAAAAACATTTCTGAAAGCCTGATCTCATCCAGAAAGATTCCGGCCACCGAGATAGCAACATACAAAACGGGCGCGGCCGAGAACATCGAGTAGTAAGCCAGCCCCGCCCCCAGTTGGGAGGGCCGTTCCCCGATCCAAATGTTATAAATCTCAGAAGCAAAAGCCATCAGCGTTTTCTTCATTCGTCGGTCACTTCGGCTTCTGCAACATTGACCGTCTCGGCAGCCGCAGGCGGTGCACCCAGCAACGGCGGTTCCACTGCCTTCCGCCCGTCACGGTAGACCAGCCAGATCGAACCTATCCCGGCCATGATCGCCAGAAAATTAATCACCCAGCCTACAAAAGGCAGTGATTGCAGCAACACGTACACCAGCAGCCCGCCGGAAACCACCAGGTAACGATAGCGCAGCGATTTCTCCGAGAAGTATCCTGCCACCCAGCGGCTGAACATATAAACCACAATCACCTTGCTGCCATAGAACATGATCATGTAAAACAGCGAGCCAAACAATCCCAATGAAGTGAATCCCAACGACCAGAGTACAAACGCCAGTTTCCACAGGCCAGAAAATCCCAGCCAGAATCCGCCAGCCGCGATCAAAACCGCCACGATATTTGCCAGGATGAAAATATTGACAGCGATGACAATGCCCAGAAAACCGTATCCGAGCGAGGGGAACGGTTTTGACCTCGTCTTATCGGCCCAATCTGCCACCCGTTTCGGGCAGCGCCAGAGCATGAACAGGCCGGTCACCAGCAACAGGACAAACTCCTGGAAGGTCAGCCGCGCCCAGCGTTGGATGAGAAATTGGTCAAAGGATGAACTTTGAGTATCGTCCGCCCGTTCAATGACCAGCGGCCAGAATGGCTGATAAGCAGCCCCGCCAATTGACCGCATCGTCAATCCGCGGGCCATGCTGCCAAGGCTGCTCCAAAAACCACCTTCTATAGGCTCTTCTGCCGGCACCCCACCATCGCCATTGCCGGTTAACTGCCCCAGTAACTCAAACAACCCAACAATTGCCTTGAGATCACGTCCGACGCTGCCGCTCAATCGGGCGCGTAAACTGATGCCGGAGAGATCACGGGCAATCGCGGAATCCTTCTCGGTTTCCAGACGCAGCCCCAGGAAGTACACACTCCGCCCTACACTGGAGCCTTCGGCCAGTACCAGTTCGCGCCCGACTGTGTAAACCGAACCGTCCACATTGCCATTGACCGTAACCGATTCAGCCGTTGTGACCACGCTGCCGCTCACATTGCCATTGATGGTGGCATCCACCGCCAGCACCAGCAGATCGCCATCCACGTCCCCGTCAATGGAAACTGTCTCCCCGGCGACGATCGCATCGTTCTCTTCCACCGTGCCGGAGGGCACAACACTGTCAATGATTGCGTTTGGTGCCAGGCCGGATTGGTCTGCTCCGTACACGCCCAAAAAGACCATCGAAATCACAAACACCAGGCGAAGCCAGGCAACAACCAATGGGGTCATCTCAACATCCTCCTTGTGCACATTTCAGCGTGCATCGTATCCACCGCCACACATTTTTTCACCACGAAGGCACCAAGACACCAAGTTTTTGTTTTTTCTTCGTGCCTTCGTGCCTTGGTGGTTAGATGATGCACCGCACCGCCAAAGCCCTGTCCAGCGATTCACCACGAAGGCACCAAGACACCAGGTTTTTGTTTTTTCTTCGTGCCTTCGAGCCTTGGTGGTTAGATGACGATCGTGCCGCCAAAGCCCCGGCTGGTTCACCACGAAGACACTAAGGCACTAAGTTTTATTTTTTCTTCGTGCCTTGGTGGTTATCAGCACGGCTAAAAACATCTCACGAATTTTATTATAACCCGCTTTGCCCGCTCGCTTGACCCATCTTCGTACAAACATCCGGCCTGCGGTCCCGCAAAACGGGGATGTAGCGGCGGGCCTTGTCGGCTTCGCGCAGGTCGAGTTCGGCGGTCAGCAGGGCTTCGCGGTCGTCCCCCTCGGTCAGCGGGATACCCCAGGGGTCAACCACTGCACTGCGCCCGCCCAGTTTGACGCCCTGACTCACTCCCACCTTGTTGACCCCCGCCACAAAACACTGATTTTCGATGGCGCGGGCCTCCAGCAGTTTTGACCAGTGCGCCACGCGGCGTTCCGGCCATTCGGCGACCAGGAGAATCAACCGCGCCCCGGAGACCGCGTACGCCCGAAACATCTCCGGGAACCGCAAATCGTAGCAGATGGAGAGACCGGCCGGCCCCCAGGGGGTCTCCGCCAAAACCAGTTGATCTCCGGCACCCAGGTACTTCTGCTCCTCCAGCAGGCGGAAGAGATGGATTTTGCGGTACACGCCCCAAAGTTCGCCCTGCGGCCCGTAGAGCGCAAAGGTGTTGAACGCCCGTCCGCCCCGCGCTTCCAGCAGCGAACCGCCGACCGCGATGCGGTGCCGCTTCGCCAGTGCGGCCACGCGGGCGAAACCGCCCTCCCCCGGCGGAGAAGCGTAACGCCGCCAGTTTGGCAGGTCATAGCCGCTGGCCCACAACTCCGGCAGCAGCACCAGGTCACTGCCGCGCCCGGCGGCTTCGGCAATCCACTCTTCGGCACGGGCGAAGTTGGCTTCCACATCGCCGAAAACGAATTCCATTTGCGCGAGGGAGAGAGTGAGTTTCATTTCAGTGCTTCCGTGTTCCGGTATCAGGCGCTCCGGTGCCGGTTGAAAAATCCATGCGGTTTTGCGCCTCTTGTGGGATAATTGAAATCCAGGATGTCACCTGACACATGACACGTGACACGGAAACACCTGACACGTCTATACAGAAAAACTATACCACAAGAGGCACCCCATGACACAAATTCCCGATTCCGATATTTTGCCGCTCAGCCGCGAGCACATTTTTTGGACCTGGTCGGCGCAGGCAAAAGTTGACCCCATCCCGGTGCGCCGCGCCGAGGGCGTGTATTTCTGGGATTTGGCGGGCAAACGCTACCTGGATTTCAATTCGATGACGATGTGCGTGAACATCGGGCACGGCAACCGGCACGTCATCGAGGCGATGGCGCGCCAGGCGCGGGAACTGCCCTACACCGCTCCGGGGATGACCAACCGCATCCGGGCGCAGGCGGGCAAAATGGTGGCGGAAATCACTCCCGGCGGGGCGTTGAGCAAAATCCTGTTCACCCTCGGCGGGGCGGACGCCAACGAAAACGCGGTCAAACTCGCCCGCGCAGCCACAGGCCGCCCCAAAATCCTGACCCGCTACCGCTCCTACCACGGGGCGACCGCCGGAGCGATGGCGCTCACCGGCGACCCCCGCCGTCAGATGTGGGAGCCGCTGACCATGCCGGGCGTGGTTCACTTTCTCGGTCCCTACCGCTACCGCTCGACCTTCCACCGCCGCACCCCCGACCTGCCCGAAGCGGACTTCACCGCCGATTATCTCGCCCACCTGGAGGAGATCATCCAGTACGAAGGGCCGGAGACCATCGCCGCAGTGCTACTGGAAACCGTCACCGGCACCAACGGCGTGCTCATCCCGCCGGAGGGATACATGCAGGGCGTGCGCGAAATCTGCGACCGCCACGGGATTTTGATGATCTGCGACGAGGTGATGAGCGGCTTCGGGCGCACGGGCAAATGGTTCGCCATCGAACACTGGGATGTGATCCCCGACATGATCACGATGGCGAAGGGGCTGACTTCCGCCTATGCGCCGCTGGGTGCGGTGGCGATGAAGCCGGAGATCGCCGCCCGCTTTGACGAAGAAGTTTACCAGGGCGGGCTGACCTACACCTCCCACCCGGTTTCGCTGGCGGCGGCGGTGGCGAACATCGAAGTGCTGCGGGATGAGGGCATCATCGAGCGCGCCGCCGCGATGGGGCCGGTGCTCCAGCGGATGCTGACCGACCTGAGCGAAGCGCATCCCTCCGTGGGGGATGCCCGCTCCATCGGGCTGTTCGGCATCCTGGAACTGGTGCGCGACCGCGAAACCCGCGAGCCGCTCTCCCCCTGGAACAACACCAACGCCCCGATGCACGCCCTGCGCCGCTTCTGCCGCGAGAACGGGCTGTTCCTTTACACCCACTGGCATACGGTGCTCATCATCCCCCCGCTGATCATCACCGAGGCACAACTCGCCGAGGGCATGGCGATTCTCGACAAGGCGCTGGAAATCACGGACGCAGCGGCGAGCGGGAAAGACCGGTGAGGTGTAGCAGGACGGTGTGCCCCTCACCCAACCCTCCCAAAAATTTCCGCTTTGGTGTCCCCTCTCTCTTCGGGAGAGGGGTTAGGAGTGAGGGCGGAGGGAGAGCAGGGGAGGGGGAAAAGAAGCAGTTCCCATAGACTGCCCATTCCCGCGGCATTTGCCTGCGACCTGGGCTCCGGTGCAGGCAAAAGATGTAGAAATCGGGCAGCCGCATGTCTCTGCCCTTCCCCCGGCGGCGCGGGGTGTTCGGTGCCTGTCCTGTTCGCAAAATGAAGACTGGCAGTCCTGGCAGGACTGCCAGTCTTGTGTGCGGGGCGAGGGAAACACATAGGAATTTCTACAACATTTGCCCGCGACCGGGGCTCCGGGCGTTTGCTTTATCCGAAATCGGCGAGTACAATGAGGCCATGATGCAGAAAATCTCCCGTCGTGATTTCATCAAACTTGCCGGACTCGCCCTGGGGTCCTTGGCGTTTCGCCCTTTCACGGACGGGCTCTCCCCTGGGGAAAGAAAAGACCCTATCGGGCTGGCACGCGTCACCATACGGGAAATCGACCTCTTCGCCGAACCTTCCGCAGACAGCGCGGTGATCGGGACAGCGATCCGCGATCAGTTGCTGCCGATCTACGAGGAACTCAACCCGGTTTACCCGGAGTTTGCCAACAGCCCCCATTGGTATCGCCTGGATCGGGGTTTTGCCGCCAGTTCCTATACCCAGCGTGTTGACGGGCGCAAATTGCACAAGCCGGTTTACTATTTTCCAGAGGGCGGACAGATCGGCGAAATTAGTGTCCCCTACACCCGCTCTTACCGCTATACTGACTTCTACGGATGGCAGCCGCTTTACATGCTTTACTACAATTCCGTCCACTGGATCATGGACGTGGATGAAGGGCCGGACAAACGTCCCTGGTACAAATTGCTGGACGAACTGCTGAACGTGGAATATTTCGTGCCCGCCACCCATATGCGGGTTATTTCCCCCGAAGAGTTAACTCCCATCTCGCCCGACGTACCCTGGGAGGCCAAACGCATCGAGGTCAATCTGCTGAAACAAACCCTGACCGCCTACGAGAGGGACGAAGTGGTGCTGCACACCCTGGTTTCAACCGGCATCCCAGGGATGAACCTGCCCGGTCAGACCCCTACCGCCACCCCCAAGGGAAAGTTCAACATCGGGGTCAAGATGCCCTCCAAACACATGGGCGACGGCAATCTGACCAGCGACATCTTCGCCTACGAACTGCCCGGCGTACCCTGGAACAGTTTCTTCCACAAAACCGGGGTCGCCTTTCATGGAACGTACTGGCACCACAATTACGGGCGCAAAATGAGTCACGGCTGCGTCAATATGACTCCCGAAGAGGCCAAATGGCTCTACCGCTGGAGTTTTCCTGAATCCCCTGCTGATGTGTGGGAGCAGCGCGGGTTTGGCACGGTGGTTTTTGTAGGTTGATTCCGTTATGCCTGACCGGAAAACCCTGTTTTTTTTGCCGGTTGCCCTGCTGGCTGCGTTCGGCACCTGGCGGTTAACCCTGATTTTTGTACGCCTGGATATTCCCATCCGCTGGTGGAGCCTCGGACTGGCATTCGGGCTGCTCCAAACCACGCTGGCATACGCGCTTACCGAGGGATTGCTCCTGCTCCCGTTTTCCCAGAAAGCAGCCTACCGCTTGGGGTTTGTGCTTCCCTTTGGCTGGGGCTGGTACCTTTGGCGGGAACACCCCGTCGGCTGGTTTTTGCTGCTTGTCAATTTTCTCGCCGCCTTTCTGGGAACGCTGATTGCCACCCGCCGCCACATCGGATTTTGGGAAGACAACCAGCCGCCCTCACCAGAACTCTGTGCGGCTGTCCGCCGGATGCACACCGAGATCATTGGAGAACCGCCCCCCGTACCTCCGGCAAAGCGCGTTTTTGACATACTGCTTTCAGCCTTTGGACTGTTGATATCCGCACCAGTCTGGCTGCTGGCAATGTTCATAATCTGGTTTGATGATCCCGGCCCCCTGTTCTTCGTCAAAAACTCGGTTGGGCGCGGAGGCAAAACTTTCCGCCAATACAAATTGCGCACCATGGAACAGGATGCCGAGCGTGCTACCGGTCCCGTAATGGCTGCGGAAGATGATTCCCGCGCCCTGCGCAGCGGGCAATTCCTGCGCAAAACCGCCTTGGACGAATTGCCGCAACTTCTCAACATTCTGCGCGGCGAGATGTCCTTTGTAGGCCCGCGCCCTCAGCGGACAGTGCTGGTACACAAATATCTTCAAACCATGCCAGAATTTGCCGAACGTCATCGTGTGCTGCCTGGCCTTGCAGGGCTGGCGCAAGTCGCGGGGAGTTATTACATCACCCCGCGGCAAAAACTGCGCTACGACCGGATTTACGCCCGGCATGTTTCTCTGGGCTTTGATCTCAAACTCATTACCCTGGCTTTTGCACTGGTATTCTACCTGCGCTGGAAACCGGGGAGCGGCGATCACATCCCGCGTACCTGGCTGCACTGACACGCGCAAGAACACCGGCAAATTTGGGCGCAAGCAAATGTTGTAGAAATCGGGCAGCCGCATGTCTCTGCCCTTCCCTCCGGCGGGGCGGGGTGTTCGGTGCCTGTCCTGTTCGCCAAATGAAGACTGGCAGTCCTGGCAGGACTGCCAGTCTTGTGTGCGGGGCGAGGGAAACACATAGGAATTTCTGCAACATTTGCCTGCACCCCATCACAAAATGCTCATTGCAGGATAGCGAAAATTTGGTAAACTTGCCCCGGAGAAAAGATGAAACCGCCCAAAAGTCTACCCTGCCTCGGAAAGGAAAAACAAAACTGATGACTTTATGGGCAATTGTGCCGGTAAAACCTTTGCGCCGGGGGAAATCGCGCTTGTCAAATGTGCTGACAAATACAGAACGGGCGGCTCTGAACCGCCACTTGTTGAACAACACAATCCAGACATTGAAAAACATCCCGAAAATTGAACACGTTATGGTGGTCAGCCGGGATGCTGAGGCCCTGTCGATGGCGCGCGATCTGGGCGCCCGCACCCTTCAGGAAGGCAGCGATACCAACTTGAACCTGGCGCTGGAACGCGCAACCGCAATTGCCAGCGCCTATACCACCAGCGGGGTGCTCATCCTGCCCGTGGATTTGCCGCTCATCACAGAGGAAGATGTACAGGCTATGTTGGCCCGTGCCCGGAAACCACCAGTAGTTGTGGCCGCGCCAGACCGCAATTACGACGGCACAAACGCATTATTGGTTTCCCCTGCCGGTCTGATCGAATATGAGTACGGCCCCGGCTCGTTTCAGCGGCATTGTACCCGCGCCAGAGAAGCCGGAGCGCGTCTGGAAATCTGCGAATTGCCATCACTCTCCCTGGACCTTGACAACCCCGAAGACTTAACGCTGGTTGCTGAAGGCTTGCCGCCCGGCGATGAACAGTCCCCCTTCATGGAAATACCGCTGCCCCAACCCCACCCCGATTACCTGACCCCTGAAAACAAGGAGTAAAAAAAATGAAACGAGTTGCCCTGTACCTGCAAGATGCCCACGACCTGCGAGACGGACTTGATTACGTCCGCTACGCCGAAGAAAGAGGCTTCGAAGCCGTCTGGCAAGCCGAAAGCCGTTTGGTGCGCGACGCCATCGTGCCGATGGCAGCCTACGCCGCGGTCACGGAAAACATCAAGGTCGGCTCCGGTGTAATCAACAACTGGACGCGCAACATTGGTTTGCTGGCTGCCACCTTCCTCACCCTCGACGACCTCGCTCCCGACCGGGTAATCTGCGGCCTCGGTGCCTGGTGGGACCCGCTGGCAAAAAACGTCGGCATCAATCGCCGCAAGCCGCTCACCGCCATGCGCGAGACGGTCGAAGTCCTGCGCCGGCTGCTGAACATGGAACGCGTCACCTTCGACGGTGAGTTTATCCACGTCCGCGGCATCGAACTGGATGTTGTTCACGGACGCCGCGAGCCGCGCAACGTTCCCATCATGATTGGCGCGACCGGCCCCAAAATGATGCAACTGACCGGCGAAATTGCTGACGGTGCGGTGCTTAATTACTGCGTGCCTCCCGAATACAATGACCAGGCAATGGAACTGCTGGACCTGGGCGCACGAAAAGCCGGGCGCAGCGTCTACGATCTGGACCGCCCCCAGTTGGTTGTCTGCTCCGTAGCAGAAGACCACGATACAGCCATTGACACCACAAAAATGCTGCTCTGCCAGTATATGGCTCAGCAACCGCATATCGCCAAAGCCAGCGGCGTGAGCAGCGAAGTCGTGCATGAAATTCAATCCATTCTGGGGTGGCCGGCCACCAAAGAACAAATCAACAAAGCCAAGCACCTTGTTCCCGATGAGTTGGCACTGCGCATCACGGCCTCCGGCACACCGGACGAGGCCCGCGCAAAAGTGCAGGAATATATCGACCGCGGCTGTACCTGCCCAATCCTCTACCCTGTGGGTGGAGACATCAAACTGCTGATTGATACCTTCGCAGTAAATTAGACCCTGTCGTGAACCTCCCGGCCTTCCCCGCCCCCGGCAATTGCTCCCCCCTCCCCATGCCCACCCCCTCCGCCCTCCCCGATTTCTTCAACGACCTCCGCAAGCACATCGCGGGAGAACTGCGCACCGATGCCTTCTACCGCACCCTGTACAGCACCGATGCCAGCATCTATCAGATGATGCCTTACGGCGTGCTGCGACCCAAAACCGTGGACGATGTGCAGGCCGCCCTGGAACTCGCCGCCCGCTACCGCATCCCGATTTTGCCGCGCACCGCCGGAACCAGCCTGGCCGGGCAGGCAATCAACGCAGCCCTGGTGATCGATTTCACCCCGCATCTCAACCGCATCCTGGAGGTCAACGCCGAGGAGCGCTGGGTGCGCGTCCAGCCCGGCGTGGTGCTCGACCATCTCAACCGTCACCTGCACCCGCTCGGCCTGCAATACGGCCCCGACCCCGCCAGCAGCAACCGGGCGGCGATGGGGGGCATCGTCGCCAACAACTCCACCGGCAGCCATTCGATTCTGTACGGCATGACCGCCGACCACGTTTTGGGGATGGATGTGCTGCTCTCGGACGGCTCGCCCGCCCGTTTTGGATTCCTGACCCCTGAAGAACTGGCGGCGAAGCGCGCCCGCGGGGATTTTGAGGGCAACCTGTACCGAAAAATCACCACCCTTTTGGCGGAATCCGCCAACCGCCGCGCCGTCATCGAGGGAACACCCCGTCACTGGCGGCGCTGCGGCGGCTACAACGTGGATCGCCTGCTCGCGGGCAGCGACTCGACTGCGGCGGCGGAGCCGCCTCCGCTCGGCGCGCTGAGCAACATCTCTTACCGCATCCCGCAAGACCCGCGCTTCAACCTCGCCAAACTGATCGCCGGTTCCGAGGGCACGCTGGCGGTGATGACCGCCATCCAACTCAACCTGGTGCCCCGCCCGAAGATGACCGCCATCGCCGTGGTGCAGTTCGACGACCTGCACACCGCCCTCTCCGCCGTGCCCGTAATTTTGGAAACCGGCCCCTCGGCGGTAGAACTGGTGGATCAGATCGGCCTCACCCGCTGCCTGGAAGCCCCGCAATACGCCCGCCTGCTGCGCGGCTTCCTCGAAGGCACGCCGAACTGCATCCTGATCACCGAATTTTACGGCGAAAGTGAAGCCGAACTGCGTTCAAAGGTTGACCGCCTGCAAACGCACCTGCGCCGCGAGCGCGCCGGATCGCTCGCCGTCACCCCCATCTTTGACCCGCAGGCGCAGCAGGACGTCTGGACGGTGCGCAAGGTCGCCCTGGGGTTCCTGATGGGCGTGGAGGGTGATTTCAAGCCGATTGCCTTCATCGAGGATGCCGCCGTCCCTGTGGAGCATCTTTCGGGCTACATCCGCAAACTGGAGGCGTTTTGCCGTGACATCGGCACGCCCATCGCCTACTACGCCCACGCCAGCGCGGGATGCCTGCAC
>CAZPSL010000049.1:0-2439 GCA_964589145.1 uncultured Anaerolineales bacterium | reverse complement strand
ACCTCTGGTGAGTGAAAGACTTTGTAGTCAAAAACAATGAATGCCCTCGCGGAGAGTGTTTCATAATTCAATCCGTGCGGGCCTTTTGTTTGATTGAGCGCCTTTTTTTCGTCGCTTCGGCCCCCTGACCCCCGTCCAGCGGCACACTGCCCCCGTCTAACGGGGGCTTTTTTGTCCCTTTTGCTCCCCCGTACCCCCGATTTTGCCCCGTTTTTCAACCACCAGACAGACTCCACCCCGGGTCACGGCGGCGACAGGGCTTTGGCGTCCCCCACCCGCCGCATCCACCACTTGATGTTGTAGGCCACCGCCGCCATCCCTTCAACAGGCTCAGGGCAAGTTTAGCCTGCCACTCCGCAGAACGCAGACCCCGCTTGCGGCAGCGTCTGGCATCATGGATAGTTTCTCCTCTGTTTCACCGAATCGCCCGACGTTCTGCACCGGGCGATTTGGTGAGCAGACATGTTGACTCAACCTACTCATCTCGCTTTTTATAAGTGCCCTTTTCAACGTGGATTGTTTTGCTACCCCGGCCAATCGCGGCTATTCTTCCATCGGTATTGTGCTCAGTTTTATGCCGCACGCATCGCAAAATTTCGCATTGTGCGGGTTAAGGTGGCCGCAATCGGGGCATGGAGCCATCGAATGGTTGGTATCTGATGAACCAAGCACAACTTCCACTTCCGTGTGGATGTTATCTCCCATTTCGAATTCAACGGGTTCATTATCGGGATTGACGATCTTCACCTTACCCTGTATGCTATCGCCTATTTTTATTTTATGGGGCGGCTTCACCGCATCAATAGGAATATGCAAAACCGGGGTTTTGAAAGGGTGCAGGTGGGGAGAAGCGGCGTTATTGTACAAGGCCTCAAGGCTTAGGGTGTCAGATGCTTTGGTGGGGATAACTTCCAGCAAGACGTCAAAATGGGAATCCTGGGGCAGGGGATCGAGAATCTGCGCATCAACGGGACGCAACAAACTACCTCCCAGCGACAATTTCAGACGATCCGCGGGGGCATAACCAATATTTTCCACCCGAATTTGAATAATTGCCGGTTTTCCTTGCGTCATGCGCGGCACATTGCGAGGTTTCAGCCGCAATAAAGGCCACCGGCCCAATTTCGCGGCGGAGACAGCACATTGGTCGGCCTTCTCCTGTGCATTATCAACCCGCCAGTAAAGCCGGGATGCCTTGTAGAAAAAACCGGCTGCCTGCCAGTTGTTCCTGCCGCGCTGAAACTCCGCCGCGCGTTCATAGTCTTGTGCCGCCTCATATTCCTTTCCGAGTGCTTCCCACAGGCGCGCCGCCCATTCCGGTTGTCCCAAATGCCGCCAACTATTCCCGGCGCGTTTGTACCACTCCTGCCGGGTTTGCGGGCGAGTGCTGATAGTTGTTGCAGCCAACACAAACAGTTTTGCGGCATCAAGGAATTTTTTTCTGCGGTACTGATGCTCCGCTGCCCGGTCGTACTGCCCCAAATGCCAGGGCAGGGCGCAGATTTTTCCGCCATCGGTGCCAAAAGCCACGGATCCATTCGGCAGCATTACCGGTGAAGTTGCCAGTCCGCGTCGCCAGTTTTCAATTGGAAAATGCCAGACCGCCTCCCCGGTCTCGGCATCGAAGACGCGCAACCCGTCCCCGTTGATTATCGCAAAAACCAGCCCCTGCCAAACCAGCGGTGCTGAGGAAATGCTGTGCGGGAAGTTTTCCTGCACCCAGATTTGTTGTCCAGTATGGGCATCCAGCGCGTGGAGCGAGCGGACAAATGTACCTACATAAAGCCGTCCATCGGCGTATACCGGCGGGGCAATGATTTTCGGCAGGCCCTCGGCCAAGGTTTTGAGATTTTCAACATGGTCAAGGGTAAAAATGCGTCCCGCATCACTGCCAATATACAGACGGTCTTCCCCCGCAGCCGGGGCAGTGAGCCGTTCTTTTTCCTTCGTCGGGGCAGTGGGCCGTTCACAGCGTTTGATCACTTTGCGGATGCCGGGGTGGCGGCTGGAGACATCCAGAATGTAGATGCAGCCGTCTTTGGAGACAGCAACCAGATGCCCGCGCAGCCAGGCCAGGTGCACCGGACGCTTTACCTGTGGGAGCGTTTGCGGCCAGCCAGGCAGTGTTTCACCACTGCGACGGTCGAAAGCGTAGATTTGGCCTCCCCTGTCGCGCCCAACGTAGATGCGGGCTTCTGTCACCAAGGGAAGTGTGCTTGTGCCATCCGGCAGCGGGCTGCGCCAGAGAATTTCCCCATCTTGCAGACGGCAGCAAACTATTTCATCCGCACTGCCGAAGAAGACCTGTTCCCCATCCACGCGCAGACCGCCAACAACGCGCGATGAAACATCTCTTTTCCAGCGCAGTTGCCCGCTGTGCAGGTCAAACGCGGCTGCCCCGCCATAATCATAGCCCTCTCCATAGCCAAAGATAATCAA
>CAZPSL010000048.1:0-12755 GCA_964589145.1 uncultured Anaerolineales bacterium | reverse complement strand
TGCCTGGTGGAGACCCTAAAGGTCTGCCAGACCTTTAGGGTCTTTTTTGCGGCGGTCAGGACTGCCAGTCTTTCGTCAGGCACGGGCCGGGTGAGCAACGGATGGGGGAGCGGATTAGCGGATGGTCATCGCGTCGAGCGGAGCGTCCGCCGCGGACTGTCAATCCGCTTTGCCCGGCAGAGACCCTAAAGGTCTGCCAGACCTTTAGGGTCTTTTTCGCGGCGGTTAGCCACCGCGTCGCTCGAAACGAAGCCGTCCGCCCGCAAAGTAGAGCGGATTGTCAATCCGCTCTACGGGAACACCTGGCACATGACACTGGAACACTTGACACCCTCATCGGGTAAAATACGCCCATGCGCCGCGTTGCCTTGTCCATGATTGCCTTGCTTGTGCTGCTCTCGTTTGCGCTTTTCGCATGCATTCCAAGCCGCGGGCAGCAGGAGGTGGATAGCAGACAGCAGACAGCGGTCAAGCCGCAGTCTCCGACTCCTGCCCGCCGCGAACCCCTCTCCACGGTTGGCTTTCCCTCACCGCCTCCCACACTGCCTGCGCCAAGCGTCACCCCCGCGCCGCAGCCCGCACGCACCCAGGCGGCAACTTCTGCGTTTCCTCCGCATGGCCTCGCGGACTCGATTGACTCCGTCATCGCCCAAAGCGGCGGACGCTGGCATATCATCATCCAGCCGCTTGACGGCGGCGAGCCGCTTTACGTCCGCGGCCCGGAACGGCGCATCACCATCGCTTCGGTGGTCAAGGTTCCGCTGGCGATGCTCTTTTTCGCCGCCCTGGAGGAGAACGGCATCCCCGAAGCCGATTTGCCCGCTTACCTGCAATCCACCGGCGTGGGCGGGCGCACCTTTGACCAGTTGCTGCGCGCCATGCTGGTAGTCTCTGAAGAGAAAGCCACCGCCATCCTTGAAGATTACACCCGCCGCAAGCTGAACCTCCCTGCGCAGCAGCGCGCCTGGGGCTGGGAGCATCTCGACCTCGAAGCCCGCCGCGATACCGCCGCCGGGGTTGCTGATATTTTCGCTCAACTCTACCGTGGCGAGCATATTTCTCCGACGGCCCGCGCCCTGATTCTCGGCTATCTCAGCGATTACACCCCCAACGATGACACCCGCATCGGGGTTTTGCGCCCGCAACTCCCGCCGGGAGCGCAGATCTACAACAAACGCGGTTCACTGCTCACGCCCTACGTGGTCGCCGATGTTGCCATCATCGAAAATCCATCGGGCACGGATTATCTTCTCGTTATTTTTGCCTACAACGGCGAGCCGAGGACCACCTACGAGCGGCTCGATGCCGCGGTCGCTGAGATTGCCCAGGCATTTTGGGATTTCGTCGCGAAGCGGTAGCGGAAAAACTTCGGGGTGACGGATGCCCCCAAATCCCGGGGAGCAACCCGAACCCGGATTTGTGATTCCGGCTGTAAAAACCGCGGGCGAACAATCGCCCGCGGGAGTCGCACACATCCACGGTATCCCCCGGCTCCGGCGGACCGGTCACCTTGTGCCGTCGCCCCGGAGAAAATCCGGGGATGGCGGCGCAGCAAGGCCCGCTCGCGTCCGGGTTTGAGGGTGATGGTATTATGCATCCCGAATTACGCCAGCAATGCGCGCAAAAGCGGCACCAACGGGGGAAGGTCGTTTTGAATCGTATCCCAAAGCAGCGTAGGGTCAATTTCAAAATACACATGCACCAGCCGATTGCGCATGGCACGCATCAAATGCCAGGGGATTTGCGGGTTTTGTTCCTCAATCTCATCCGGGATTTGCGCGGCGGTTTCACCAATGATGATGAAATTCAATTCCACAGCACGCTGCGTTTTGGCATCCCGTTGGAAAGACGCAAAATCCATATCTGTTGTGAACATTTGAATTTCAGCAATGGCATCCAAAATGTCCACAACGCGAGCCTGCCATCCTCTAGGAGACATAAATCAATTCTTCCAGAACTTGTTCCCGAATGCGAGGCTTCAAACTGTCGGGGGTTCCCAAGTCAACTGCACATCCGAACAACGATTCGAGATGATCCTGCAATGCGAACAGGCCAAAGTAACCAACAGGACGGTTGAACTCTACCAATAAATCCACATCGCTGCCTGGCGTTGCGTCCCCGCGCGCAACAGAGCCAAACAAAGCCAGCGATTTGACACCAAATTGCTGAGATAAGGTTTCGTTCTGAGATTTGATAATTCGGATAACCTGCTCTCGATCCATCGCACTTACATTTTCGTTTGACGGCGCCATCCGCCACCGTCAAACGCTAGATGATACCCAACTGCTTGCCGCCTTCGGCGAGAACATCCATCGCGTATTCGATCTCGTCCGGCTCGTGGGCGGCGAGGACAGTCGCCCGCAGGCGGGCCAGCCCCACCGGAACGGCCGGAGAGACCACCGGCAGCATGAAAACGTCGTGCCGCTGGGCGTAACGGGTGAGTGCGTAAGCGGTATCATCCTCACCGCACAGCACGGGGACAATCGCGGTCACGGTGTTCATTGTATTGAAGCCGCGCGCCTGTAAGCCGGTGATAAACTGCTCGGTGTTGGCATTGAGTTTTTCCACCCGCCAGGGTTCATCCAAAATGACCTTGAAAGCCTCGTTGGCGGCGGCAGCCTGTGCGGGTGGCAGCGCGGCGGAGAAAATGTATGCCCGGCTGGCATGGCGCAGGAAGGTAATCAGGTCTTCGCTGCCGGCAACGTAACCGCCCACCGAAGGGATGGTCTTGCTCAGGGTGCCCATTTTGATGTCAATCACACCGGGCATGCCAAAATGCTCTTCAATGCCGCGCCCGGTCTTGCCCAGCACGCCCGTGGAGTGTGCTTCGTCAATCATCAGCCAGGCATCATACTTCTGGCACAGTTCCACCACCTTCGGGAAATCAATGATGTCGCCGTCCATGCTGAAAACCGCATCTGCAACCACCATCTTGCCTACATCGGAGGGGGCTGTTGCCAGCATCTTCTCCAGTTGCGCCATATCGTTGTGGCGGAAACGGCGGAACTTGGCGCCCGACATCAGGCAGCCATCCACGATGCTGGCATGGTTAATTTTGTCGGAAAAGACGTAATCGCCACGGCCCATCAGGGTGGAGATCACTGTCAGGTTGGTGACGTAGCCCGATGAGTAGGTAATCGCCGCCTCGGCGTGTTTGAACTCGGAAATTGTCTCCTCCAGTTCGCTGTGGATGTCCAGCGAACCGGCCAGCGTGCGCACGCCGTGCGTGCCGGTGCCGTACTTGTCAATGGCCGCCTTCGCTGCTGCGTTGATGCGCGGGTGCCCGACCAGCCCCAGGTAACTGTACGAAGCGTACATTCCCATCTCGCGGCCATTGACCACCACCCGCGCCCCGCCGTGCAGTTCAGAAATCGGTTGGTTGAAAAAGTACGTGTCATTTTCCTTGAGTGTGGCAACCCGTTCCAGCATTGCCTGCATATGGCGCACGACCACATCATTTTTGTTTTTGATATCCATTCGATAACTCCTTCAGTAAATCGAAAACGCCGAACGTGGTTTTATTCTGTACCGTGTTTTTTAGCAGATGTGTTGTTGTTCCTGTGGGTGCAAGCAAAAGATGCGGCAATCCGGCAGCCACACGGGAACTGCTTTTTTGTTGCTCACTCAACCTCCCCAAAAGTTCCACTTTAGTTCCCATCTCTCTTTTGAAAATGGGTCAGGGGGGAGAGCAACACCGCGTTTTACAACATTTGCGTACACCCGTCCTTGTGGGTGCAGCGAGAGAATCTCTTGCCCTACAGGGAAATCACCGCGTTGCCTTTTGCGTTTTGCAATGGCAGCCCGCAATCAGATTTCTTTCTGCAATCCAGGTTAGTTTATCACAGGTTACTCTAAATTTGTCAAATTATGCAGTCACCAATTTGTCAAAAATGTGTTTCATCAAACGAGGAAACCCGATACCCCAAATTTCAATTTCACCTGAAGGAGGCCAACATGACAGAAAAACAGCAGTTCGAAGGGGAAGTTTACTTCCCGCCTGAGGAAATTGTGGAACGTGCCAACGTGCCGGATTATGATACCTGGTACCGCTACTCCATCGAAGACCCGGAGGGCTTTTGGGCTGAGCGCGCCAGCGAACTGGACTGGTTCAAGAAGTGGGACAAGGTGCTGGACGACAGCAACGCCCCGTTTTACAAGTGGTTCGTGGGCGGCAAAACCAACATCGTCCACAACGCGATTGACCGCCACCTGAAGACCTGGCGGCGCAACAAACTGGCGCTCATCTGGGAGGGTGAACCGGGGGACGTACGTACTTTCTCGTACCATGCGCTCAGCCGCGAAGTCAGCAAGATGGCAAACGTTCTCAAGAGCATGGGCGTCAAAAAGGGCGACATTGTGACGATTTACATGCCGCGCATCCCGGAGCAGATGTTCGCCATGCTGGCCTGCGCAAAAATCGGAGCGGCGCACAGCGTGGTGTACGGCGGCTTTAGCGTCGAAGCGCTCGCTGAACGCATCGAGGACGCCAACTCGCGCGTGCTGGTTACCGCCGACGGCGGCTGGCTGCGCGGCAAGATCGTCCGTCTGAAGGATATTGCCGACGAGGCGATGGCACGCCAGCCCACCATCGAGCACTGCATCGTGGTCAAGCGCACCGGGCAGGAAATTCACATGGAATCGGGGCGCGATTACTGGTATCACGACCTGGAGGGCCTGCCCATCGCCGGGTACCAGTGCGAAACCGAGGTCATGGACGCCGAGGATTTGCTGTTCATCCTCTACACATCCGGCACCACCGGACGCCCCAAAGGCGTGGTTCACACCCACGGCGGCTACCAGGTTTACACCTACACCACCCTCAAATCCGTTTTCGATATCAAAGATGAAGACCGCTGGTGGTGCGCCGCCGATCCCGGCTGGATTACCGGGCACAGTTACATCGTTTATTCCCCGCTGATCGCCGGTGCGACCAGTTTCATGTACGAGGGTGCGCCCAACTATCCCTACCCCGACCGCTGGTGGCGGATGATTGAAAAATACGGCATCACCATCCTTTACACCGCGCCCACGGCGATCCGCGGCCTGATGCGCTTCGGAGATGCCTGGCCCAGGCGGCACGATCTCTCCAGTTTGCGGCTGCTGGGCAGCGTGGGTGAGCCGATCAACCCCGAAGCCTGGAAGTGGTACTACAAAGTCATCGGCGGGGAACGCTGCCCCATCATGGATACCTGGTGGCAGACCGAAACCGGCGGTTACGTCATCACCCCGCTGCCGATCACGCCCCTCAAGCCGGGTTCCGCCACCAAGCCCTTCTTCGGCCACGAGGTGGACGTGGTGGACGATGACGGCAATCCCGTCCCCGATGGCGAGGAGGGCTATCTGGTGCTCAAACGCCCCTGGCCGGGGATGCTGCGCACGGTTTACGGCGACGATGATCGCTACAAGCAGCAATACTGGGGCAAATTCGGCACCATGTACCAGACCGGCGACTCCGCCCGCCGCGACAAGGATGGCTACATCTGGATCATCGGGCGGATGGATGATGTCATCAAGGTCAGCGGCTACCGGCTGGGCACGGCGGAGGTGGAAAGCGCGCTGGTCAGCCACCCCGCCGTTGCGGAGGCTGCCGCCATCGGGCTGCCGCACGAACTCAAGGGCAACGCCATCCACGCCTATGTGATCCTCACCGCCGGGCGGGCGGGCAGCGACGAACTCGCCGCCGAACTGAAAGCCCACGTCGGACGGGAACTCGGCCCCATCGCCAAGCCTGAGACCATCACCTTCGTGGACAGTCTCCCGAAAACCCGCAGCGGCAAGATCATGCGCCGCTTGCTCAAGGCACAGGCGCTGGGTGAGCCCGTCGGCGATACCAGCACCCTGGCGGACTAAAAATCCCCCACTTGTCAAAGGGCTGGCAGTCGTCCTGTGATGACTGCCAGCCCTTTTTTTAGTTTTCCGCCACGCCGCGATATTTTTCGGCAAACAGGCCCGGCGTGCCGCCTGTGTGCCAAAACAGGATTGCGTCGTTCGAGCCAAAGAACCCGCGTTGAATCAGGTCAATCAGCCCGGCAGCGGTACGCCCGGTATAAACAGGGTCGAGCAGCAAGCCCTCGGTCTGGGCAAACAAGCGGATGGCCTGCCGCTCGCGGTCGGTGAGCACGCCGTACCCAGGGGCAGCATACGCCGCGTTGACAAGAATCTCCTCGGGGGAGAAGGCAGTCTCACTCCCCAGAAGAGCAGCGACATCCGAGGCTAACGCCGCCACCCGCGATTTCAGCACGTCTTCCGGTTCATCAATGCTGATCCCCAAGATTTTCCCGTTAAATCCATAAAGTGCGGCACCTGCCACCAGCCCCGCCTGAGTTCCCCCCGACGAAGATGCAAATACGATCCAATCGGGACTGGTGTTCTGTTCGAGCATCTCCCGGATGGCGTAGGCGTACCCTGCGGCGCCGACCGGGCTGGAGCCGCCATAAGGCACCAGATAAGGCCGGCGGCCGGCGCCCCGGGCGCGCTCGAAAGCAGCGGTCAAATCCTGGTGACGGGTCTCCCAATTTCCCCAGACGATTTCCGCCCCCAGCAGTTGATCCAGCAGATAATTGCCCGACGGGTGCTTCGGCGGTTCCCCGGCCAGGACGAGGATGCAATCCATCCCGTAGGCCGCCGCCGCGGCAGCCGTCTGACGGCAGTGATTCGACTGCACCGCCCCGGCGGTGATTAAAGTTTTCGCCCCCTGCGCCTGAGCATCGGCCAGCAAAAACTCCAGTTTACGGGTTTTGTTGCCGCCAAAAGCCAGTCCGGTCTGGTCGTCGCGTTTGACCAGCAGGCGCGGGCCGCCAAGGCGGGAGGAGAGCCGCAGCAAAGGTTCGATGGGGGTCGGTAAATGTGCCAGTTTGAGGTGGGGCAAATCATTCATGGGTCGTCTCCGAATTAAGCGGACAAAAAAACGCCCTGCAAGGGCTACAGGGACGTTTCGTATGATGTTGGGCAGCCACCTGCGCTATTCTGATTTTGGCAACATTCGCTCAAGAATGATTTCCAGAGCGCGGGTGTGGCTGCACCAGCCCCGGCTTTGAAAATACGAACAATCGCATTCCCATGTGCCTTCATCGAACCGGACGGTGTGAGGGTTATTGGTACCGTCAAAGGTCACTTCCAGGTGTTTGACGTGAATGCGGTCGCGCTCTTCTGCGTAGCGTTTGGCTTTTTCAATTTTGCCGATCATCCCAGAATCCATGGTTTGCTCCTTTTTGATATTTTTCTGGGCCCAAAAGGTCAAAAACCTTGGGGCTCATTGTAGACCAAATAACCAAAAAGCACGCGGTATTATGCGCGTGCTTTCACCTTTTTGCAGTCAGTGTACCTTTTGTGCTTGAATTTCGCATAAGTGAATGCCTCCGAAGCCGTTTTCAGTATAAGCCGAGTTGCCTCGAAAGTCAACTAAACTTTTGGGGGAGGGGTGTAGTTGTCAGGTGTGTGTGCGGCGCATGGAGTGCCAACTCTGTGCAAATTTTCTTGTCGGGTGCATCGGGAAAGGCTGCACCACAACCACAAAAGACGCTGACGCATTTTTGGGAATGAGCGACCGCCCTGCTGTCTTCGGCGAGACGCAAAAAAGACCCTAAAGGTCTTCAAGACCTTTAGGGTCTTCCACTGTAGACCTGTGAGGTCCTTAGAGGCTGTTATGCACTTCCTGTGATGCAGGCAGCAGAAAACCTGCTGTTTTCCCATCCCCCCTGTGTCCCCTCTCGCCCTTCGGGCAGGCTTCGCACTCCCCAGAGAAGGGGGGAGCAATCGCTAAGTGGTGTATTTTCGGGCACTTTGTGCCCGAAAATACACCACAGGGTGATTCCCCTCCCCCTCAGGGGGAGGGGCTGGGGGTGGGGGCGACAGAAAAGTTCATACCAGGGTCTAGGAACTCACAGGTCTCTCGACTGCCACAAAGGCGGATAGTTACCGGCTGAAGATGCGAAAATCGAGCAAGGTTTACCCCGATGCCAGTTTGTGTGCCTGTCGAACCGGCTCCGGCAGACGGACGCCGCGCCCGCAGTTTAACGCGATGCGGACAGCAGATTCCAGATCTACGCGGTTGCCGATGGAAATGTAAACTGGCCTGACATCACTGCGGGTGCGGACTGCCATCCCGATGATTTCATCTCCATCCCGCAGGGGAGCGACACTACCGCGCGGCCCGGCGAGTGGTTCCGTCTCCCCGACGAGAATCGATTTCCCGCAGCCGATGGACGGTTTTTTCATCCATACCCCGAGGTGACAGGCCAGCCCAAACCGCCGCGGGTGGGCATAACCGTGCCCGTCCACGAGAAAAACATCAGGCAGCGCGGAAAGTTGTTCGATTGCTTGCAGAATCACCGGCATTTCCCGAAAAGAGAGCAGCCCTGGCACGTAAGGGAACGGCACCGGCATCTCTGCTGTGGCAGATTCGAGCAGTTCCAGCGTAGTGTAATCGAGCACGGCAATGGCGGCACGGGCGATTTTGCCGCCGCGCGGCAGCCCCACATCCACACCGGCGATGGTGCGGATGGCGGAATCCTCCAGAGATGCGGCAATCACCCGCGGGCGCAGTTTCTGTTGCACGCGAACGGCTTCCTTCGGGGTGAGATTCCACGGGTGAAGGGCCTCAGGCATCAGGTTTTAGGTTTCAGCGGGCAGGGTTGCGGTTGTGTTCCCATCTTCGCACTTTACAAAATGTCTATCTTCATCCAAATCAGCGTGTGTTCTGCCCTGAATCCGGCTTGATGCAAAACGTCGGCGGCGCGCCCGGCAGGGTAATCCAGCGAGAGCGGGCGGTGTTCACGCCCTGGCCAGTGGATATATGGCAGCAGGGTTTGCAGCGCGGGTGTCTCGGTTTCGGGCGGGGCTGCCAGCCAGAGTTGATCCGCATAGGCGCCGGTGGCATACCAGGTGAGCGTGCCGAGCCACTCGCTGTTCTGCTCCACGCTCCAGTGACGCAGCCGCGTTTCGCTCCAAAAACGGCTGAACGCACCCAGAACACCAGGCCGAAAGGCGAAGCGGCTGAGACGCCAATACCAGAAAATTTCATCCGGGTAGTTCCATTGCAGCCATTTGCGCTGCCGTTTCCAGTGGGCTGGTTTGCGCTGGGTGATGCGCGTTCCCGGAGCCGGGACTCCCCGAAAATCTCCAGCCGGATGTACCCAGGTTGTGCGGCGTGTCTGCTCGGCGAACCCTGCCGCCTGGTACAGGCTGATTGCAGCAGGGTTATCGTCGCGTACCTGAAGCCAGACGACACGGGCGTGCCGCTTGCGTACCTGTTCCAGAGCGGCGTTTGTCAGCGCGCGGGCAATTCCTTGCCGCCGACGGGCGGGATGAACCGCAACATTGGCAATCAGGTACAGGAGGCGTCTCCGACTGACAAAAGGAATCAGGCTGATATTGCCCACAATTTCCCCGCCCTCATCCCAAACGAAACCTTCCGGGGCGATAAATGGCAGCGCAGCAAACTGAAACCCTGAATACGGTTGATGCCGTGCGCTTTGCCGCATTCTCCGAAGGTATCGCTGACCGTCTGCGGAGAGAGTCTCGGCAAAGCAAAGTTCAACCAGGTCGGCAATTTGACCCAAATCGCGGCGGGCGTTGACCGGGCGCAGATGGCTTTTTGTCGGGCGGGGGATAGTTTGCGTAATGGCGGCCATCGGTTTTTTGCATGGATGCGGGTTTGTGTTTGTTTCACGGCAGATGCTTTTGGGTAGCGGCGCGGCCAGGGATGTGCTGCTATTTTACACGAAAAGGAATCGAGGTGCAGGCAAATGTTGTCGCAATTCCTATTTGTTTCCCTCGCCCCGCGCACAAGACTGGCAGTCCTGCCAGGACTGCCAGTCTTCATTTTGCGAACAGGGCAGGCACCGAACACCCCGCCCCGCCGGAGGAAGGGCAGAGACATACGGCTGCCCGATTTCTACATCTTTTGCCTGCACCCCAGGAATAGGGTTATATCGGCTCTTTCTCAAGTTGTGATAAGATGGTCTTGTCGCTGTGTTTGAAAAGCCGAAAGCCGGAGGGTACCTGCTTGATTAAGATGCTTCAGTGTGCCTGCTGCGTACATTTGGAACCGCGTTGTAAAAAACCAAAGTTGCTCCATCCGTATTGTTGCCGGGCGTTTCCAGATGGAATTCCCCAGGAAATTCTTTTATGGCAACATGATCACCGAAAACCGTTTGACGGCGATCGCGGGATTCAGTTTGAAAGACGCGCAAACGGTATTTCTTGCGGCACAAAAAACGCAGGATAATCATTGCGATGTAGCGAATTGCAAAGGAAACCATCATGGATGAAACCCGCATCGAAACCCTGCTTGCCGAACTCACCCTGGAAGAGAAAATCTCCCTGCTCGCCGGGGCGGATTTGTGGCACACCGTCCCCGTGGAGCGGCTGGGCATCCCCCGGATCAAGGTCACGGATGGTCCCAACGGGGCGCGCGGCGCTCAGGGCGGACAGGCGCCCCGCTCGGTGTGTACACCGGTAGGCGTGGCGCTTGCCGCCACCTGGAACCCCGCGCTGGTGCAGAAAATCGGCGCCCTCCTGGGGGAGGAGACCAAGACCAAAGGCGCGCATATCCTGCTGGCGCCCACGGTGAACATCCACCGCAGCCCGCTGGCTGGCCGCAATTTCGAGTGCTATTCCGAAGACCCGTACCTGACCGCCCGGATGGCGACCGCCTACATCCGGGGCGTGCAAAGCCAGGGCGTGGGCGCGTGCATCAAACACTTTGTCTGCAACGATTCGGAGTTTGAGCGCTTTTCGATGAGTTCCGAGGTGCGGGAACGCGCCCTGCGCGAGATTTACCTGTTCCCCTTCCGGGAGGCGGTCCGCGAGGCCAAACCCTGGGCGGTGATGTCGGCTTACAACAAGGTCAACGGCGTGTGGGCCAGCGAAAACCGCTATCTGCTGCGGGAGATTCTCAAGGGCGAGTGGGGCTTCGACGGCATTGTGATCTCGGATTGGATGGGCACCAACAGCGACGCCGTTGCCGAGGGCGGCCTTGACCTGGAGATGCCCGGCCCCGCCCGCTGGATGGGCGCGAACCTGCTGAAACGGGTGCAATCCGGCGAGGTGGATGAAGCCCTGATTGACGACAAGGTACGCCGCATCTTGCGGACAGTCGAGCGCGCCGCTGCCTTCGACCATTCCGAAATCCCCCCCGAAGGCTCGGTGGACAGGCCCGAACACCGCGCCCTGGTGCGGCAGGCGGAGGCCGAAGCCATCGTTCTGCTCAAAAACGAGGGCGGGCTCCTGCCCCTGGCGGCGGATGGCTACCGCAAAATCGCCGTCATCGGGCAAAACGCGCTGGAGCCGCCCATCATGGGCGGCGGCAGTTCGCAGGTTGCCCCGCACGAGGGGGTTACGCCGCTGGCGGCCATCTTTGACCGCGCCGCCGAGGGTACCGAAATCCGTTACGCGCTGGGCGCACCGCTCCACAAGGATTTGCCCGACCTGGATATCTCCCTCCTCGAAGGCGGCACGCTGCGGGTGGAGATTTTCGACAACCTGGAATTTTCCGGCGAGCCGGTGCGCATCCACCATCTGGACCGCCCCCGTCTCTCCTGGCCGGATGATTTCGTCTCCCCGGCAGACCCGCACCGCTTCGCCGCCCGCCTCACCGGCACGTTCATCGCCCCCAGGAGCGGCGATTACACCTTCGGCTTGCGCGGCAGCGGACGCTACCGTCTGCTTTTCGAGGGCGAGACCGTGATTGACACCTGGGATGCCCTCGACCCCGGCCTGCCCTGGGGGGAGAGCGTCCACAGTCAGCCCCTCGCGCTGGAGGAAGGGCGGCAGTACGCCTATGAGGTGCGCTACGTCCATGAGAGCGCCTTCCCCTGGCGGGATTTGCGGCTGATGTGCCTGCCGCCCTTGCCGGAAAACCCCTTGGGCGAGGCTTTGGCGGCAGCCGCCTGGGCGGATCTGGTCATCCTCTTTGCCGGGAACACCCCCGAATGGGAGTCCGAGGGCTTCGACCGCCCGGATATGGAACTCCCCAGGGGGCAGAGTGAACTCATCGAGGAGGTGGTCAAAGTCAACCCCAGCACGGTGGTGGTGCTCAACACCGGCGCGCCGGTGCGAATGCCCTGGGTCGAGAGCGTCCCCGCGCTGCTGCAAGCCTGGTTCGGCGGGCAGGAGATGGGGGACGCCATCGCCGATGTGCTCTTCGGGCGGGTGAACCCCAGCGGCAAACTGCCCGTCACCTTCCCCGTGCGCCTGGAAGATAACCCCGCCTACATCAACTACCCCGGCGAAAACGGGCGCGTTTACTACGGAGAAGGGCTGTTTGTGGGCTACCGCTACTACGAGTTCAAGGATATTGAGCCGCTCTTCCCCTTCGGGCACGGGCTGAGTTACACCCGCTTTGAGTACGACAACGTGGTGCTCAGCGCCGACCGCATGGCCGCGGGCGAGACCATCACCGCCAGCGTGAACGTCACCAACGCCGGGGAGATGCCCGGCAAAGAGGTGGTGCAACTTTACATTCGGGATGCGGAGTGCCGCCTGGTGCGCCCGCTCAAGGAACTGAAGGGCTTTGTGAAAGTGGATTTGCAGCCCGGCGAGACCAAACTGGTCGTTTTTGAGATTGGGAAGGCTGCCCTGACTTTTTACGATGACGCCGCCCGCAAGTGGGCTGCCGACCCCGGTATCTTCGAGATTTTCATCGGCGGCTCCTCCCACGATTTGCAGGTGGCCGCCCGATTTGAGTTTGTTACTGAACCATGATGGTGCAGCGCAGAACTGTGGGGCTTGCGCTGGGGGCGGGCGCAATACGC
>CAZPSL010000047.1:0-6728 GCA_964589145.1 uncultured Anaerolineales bacterium | reverse complement strand
TGCTGATTCGCGACGGATCGGGCTTCGTCCAGTGCGTGGCCTTCAAACCCGATCTCGACCCCGGCCTGTTCGACCAGATCGCCCGTCTCCCGCAGGAATCCTCGGTTATCGTCACCGGCACGGTGCGCGCCGACAAGCGCGCCCCCGGCCTGCCCGGCGGCTACGAAATCGGCATCACCGGCCTGGAGGTCGTTCAACTGGCCGCCGAGGATTACCCGATGTCCCTCAAGGAGCACGGGGTTGAGTTCGCCCTCGATAACCGCCACTTCTGGATTCGGATGCAGAGCCAGTGGGCCATCCTGCGCATCCGCGCCACCATCATCAGCGCAATCCGTGAATGGCTGGATGACAACGGCTTCATCAACATGGATACGCCCATCCTGACCCCAGCCGCCGCCGAGGGGACGACCACCCTCTTCGAGACGCCCTACTTCGACGAGGGCGTGGTGTACCTCGCCCAGACGGGGCAACTCTACAACGAGGCCAACATTTACGCCTTTGGGCGGGTGTACTGTTTTGGCCCCACCTTCCGGGCGGAGAAATCCAAAACCCGCCGCCACCTCACCGAGTTCTGGATGGTCGAGCCGGAGATCGCCTTCTGCGACCTGGACGAGTTGATGGAAATCGAGGAGCAGTTCGTCAGTTACATCGTCCAGAAGGTGCTGGAAAAGCGCCGCCCGGAACTGGAATTTTTAGGGCGCGACATCGCCAAACTGGAGGCTATCACCCCCCCGTTCCCGCGCATCTCCTACGACGAGGCCACCGAAATTCTGCAAAAAATCCGTGAAGAGACCGATGACCCGCAGCAGAAGGAACTGCTGAAATTTGAATGGGGCATGGATTTCGGCTCCCCGCACGAGACCGCGCTCACCGAGCGCTTTGACAAACCCGTGTTCGTGTACGGCTACCCGACGGAGGTCAAAGCCTTTTACATGGAACCCTGGCCGGGCCGCCCGGAGGTCTGCAAAAGCGTGGATTTGCTCGCCCCGGAGGGGTACGGCGAAATCATCGGCGGCAGCGAGCGCATCTCCGACCCCGACCTGCTGCTGGAGAACATCCACAAGCACAACCTGCCGCCCGAAGCCTTCGAATGGTACCTGGCCCTGCGGAAGTACGGCAGCGTCCCCCACAGCGGCTTTGGGCTGGGCGTGGAGCGCACCGTCACCTGGATTTGCGGCATCCATCACATCCGCGAAACCATTCCCTTCCCGCGCACCATCAAGCGGGTGTACCCGTAGGCATAACGAACTGATGTAGGCCATCTTCAACCCGGTTTCTTGTCTTCAATTACCCGTTCGATGCCAAATTCTTAAAATCACTCCGCATATCTACTCACCCTCTTGCTTTTATGGTATAAGAGAAATACCCTGCTGTGTTCGTGTTGCAGCCTTTGCGTTCTGTACCAACACCCACTTATAGGGTTCCAATCTTACGGTGGTGACGCGTTAGGCCTCGGCCAAGGCGGATCCCTCGAGGCGGAACCCCTCCTGCGAAGGCAGGTTCAGAACATCGCTGTCCACGGCATGGTGGGGTATCTTTTTGACGGAGCGTGCGCCGGATTGCCACCGGATTGGCGTGCTGTGAAGGACCACCGCAGGGTGCTCCGGCACGCGAAAGGAGCAGCATGAAAGGGAACAATTGGGCAACTGCCTTTACTGTCCAGGGGGAACTGCAAGCCGAGATTTTACGCGGGCTGTTGGAAGCCCAGGGGATTCCGGTGGAACTGCTGCAAGAGAGCGCGGCGCGCATCTACGGTCTTGGAGTCGGCCCGATGGCGGAGGTGGAGTTCCTGGTCCCCGAAGACAAACTGAACGAGGCGCAATCGGTTTTCGCAGATTACAAAAGCGGAAAATTTGAGGAAGATGCCGATATGGCGTGATCCGCCTGCGGTTTAGGGGAACGCCCGTTCCAGCCATTGCAGCGGATCCACCTGCACGCCGCCGACGATGACCTCCCAGTGCAGGTGCGGCCCGGAGACGCGCCCCGTCGCGCCCACACGCCCGATCAATTGCCCCTTTTCGACGTGATCGCCAACGTTCACCAGAATTTCCGACTGGTGCGCATAGGCAGTGTAAACGCCCCAGCCGTGATCAACCACCGTCGCGTTGCCGTGAACGGTAGTGGCCTCGGCGAAAACCACCACCCCGGCGGCGGCGGCGTAGATGTCGGTGCCGGTCTGCCCGCAGAAATCCAGCCCGGTGTGGAAGAACTCGTAGGCGCTGCCGTTGTAAGAGCGGCGGTTGCCGAACCGTGAGGGGTAACAGTCGGCGTAGTAGTCGGGCACAGGCACGGCAAACATCCCGCTCCACATCCGCTGCGGCGTCACCGGCGAGGTGATTTCCTTCCATTGCAAATCTTCGGGGCGGGTGTTGTCTGCATCCACCGTCTCCGAGTCCACCACCAGCGGCGGGTCGTAGGGGTAGTTGCCGTCCTGCACGTACACCATCTGCGAGAAGGCAAACGGCGTGCCGTCGGCCAGCGTTCCGCTCAGGGTCAGGGGGTAATAGCCGGGGTTGAGCATCACATGCACGCCCTGAAGCGCCACCCAGGTGCCATCCGCATCCTGAAAGAAATTCAGCGTCCGTCCGGTGAAATCCCCGTTCAGGACGATGTCGCCGGATGCGGTCAGTTTGACCGCGATGGTCTGCCCCTGGATGACGGGCAAATCGTCGGCGACGGCGGCAGTGATGCCCGCGGGGAGCGCTCCGGGGCCAGAGTCATCGCCGGGGAGATAAAGCGTCTCGCCGGGGAGGGCTGCCCACCCCGCGGGGAGTTCGTTGCCGCCCATCAGCGCCCACGGGTTGACCCCGCGGCGGACTGCCAGTTCCAGAAGGGTTTGGCCGGTTTTGAGGGTGGCGCGGTTCCCCCGCAAATCCGGGAGAGTCCCGCTCTCCTCCGGGACGGGGATCACCAGCGAGGCTCCGGCAGCCGCAAATTCGGGATTCGTCCACTTGTTCAGGCGAATCAGCAGCGCCGAGGGGATGCGGTAGCGGCTGCTCAAACTCGCCAGCGATTCCCCGAAGGGGATTTGTGTTGTCGTCAGCACCCCGGAGAGGCCCTCCAGCCCGGGGATGACCAGCCGCATCCCGACCAGCAACTGGTTGGGGTCGGTGATGCCGTTGGCCTGGGCGAGCGCGTCCATCGAGACGCCGAAGCGCTGGGCGATGCTCCAGAGCGTGTCGCCGCTCTGGACGATGTAAACGGGGCCTGGCTCCGGGGGGGCATCCTGCGCCCGAGCGGAGCGGAGAGGGAGCAGCAGGGCGATGAGGACGAGAAGGACTGGCAGTCCTGTCAGGACTGCCAGTCCTTGTGGATTGAGGCTAACTTTCATCATCGAATTTCAGTTGGTCGCCGACCCGGAACGCGTCGATTTGCCTGGCGGGGAGTTCGAGCACGCAGCGTGCCGGGGCCTGCGGGGCGTACATCAGCCGCCAGCGGCGTGCAAACTTGACATCCACCACCCGCTGGGCGGAGTCGATCCACACCACAGCCAGGTCAATGAACATGAACAGCATGTGGATGGCCGATTCGGTGCGGTTTTCGCGCTTTTGCACCAGCAGCAGCCCCTCGTCGGGGGCCAGCGAGCGGCGGAACATCAGCCCGCGGAACTGGCAGGCGAAGCGGTCGCAGTAGCGCGCCTGCACAGGGCGTTCCAGCGGACGGGTGATATTTTGGATGGCGACGGTTTTCATGCTGAACGCTGAAAGGCCGAAAGACCGGGGCACGCTCCAATCTTCCAGCCTTCCAGATTTGAAGACTGGCAGTCCTAGCAGGACTGCCAGTCTTTTTGCATCAGAGGTACAGATGTGCTACTATGCCTGTTCCTTCGTTGCCGCTTCTGCCAGCACGCGCTCCACGCTGGCGACCAGATCCTGCGGGCTGAAGGGTTTGGAGATGTAATCGTTTACCTTGGCGATGTGCAGCCCCAGTACCTTGTCAATGTTCTGGGCTTTGGCGGTGACCACAATCACCGGGATGTGCTTGGTAGCCTCGTCCGCCCGGATTTGCTGGTAAACATCCCAGCCTTCGATGTCGGGCATCATCAGGTCGAGCAGCACCAGGTCGGGAATTTCTCTGCGGATGATGTCCAATCCCTCCCGGCCTCCGGCTGCACCGATCACGTTGTAGCCCTTGCGAGACAGGATCAACTTGACCAGGTCGATCATCTCCTGCTCGTCTTCAACGTAAACGATTTTTTTCTCTTGCTGTTCCATAATCACTGCCTCCCGTAAGGCAATTAAGCGAGAACGATACTCAGGTAGTTTACCACAATTGCACGCCCCTTGCCACGCTCTGATGGCTGGGCTATAATCGCAAAACGGCAGTTTCACCCGCCAAGACTGGCAGTCCTGTCAGGACTGCCAGTCTTGCACACCAGGTGACAACCGAAATTTTCTAAACAAGGATCAAAAAATGATAGATGTAAACAACCTGCGGAAGGGTGTTACCTTCGAACACGATGGCAATATCTGGAAAGTGCTGGAATATTCCCATCACAAGCCGGGCCGGGGCAAAGCCACCATTCGGGTCAAAACCCGTAACCTGCGTACCGGCGCGAACCTGGAAATGACCTTCAACTCCGGCGACCGCGTTCAGGATATCCGCCTCGACCATCACAACGTGCAGTACCTCTACAACGACGGGGATTTCTACCATTTCATGGATCTGGATACCTACGAACAGCCCGCCTTGCCCGCGGATGTTTTGGGGGATACCGCCAAATACCTCAAGGAGAACCTGGAAGTCAAACTGACCTTCTACGAAGGCGAGCCGATTGATATTGATTTGCCCACCACCATTGACGTGGAAGTTGTCAAGGCCGAAGCCTCCGTGCGCGGCGACACCGCCACCGGCGTCACCAAGAAGGTCGTCACTGAAACCGGCCTCGAAGTGGATGTGCCTGCCTTCGTCAATGTCGGTGACGTGATCCGTGTGGATACCCGCGACGGCAAATACGTTACGCGGGTGTGACGCGGTTTGTCAGTGTCACGGGATCAAGTGTTACGTGACACCGGCACACTGAAACACCGACCTCATGCAAACCCCCGCTGGCATCGAATGCCGTTATTTCTATGGCGATTACCACCGCGGACGCGATCACGAGGAATGCCGTCTGCTGATGAAAGGCGATCCGCCGCAGCCCTGGCAGCCCGCGCTGTGTGAAACCTGCCCCGTGCCGGAGATTTTGCGGGCCAACGGCTGCGGGCACATGGTCCTGTCTGCCGAAGTTGTCCGTCCGTTTTGGGTGGGCAAGCCCGAAGTGCGGGTGCATGCCTATTGCAAAAAGTCCAGCCGCCGCGTAGATGACCCCTACATTGGCTGCGGGGAATGCCATGCCCTGCCGGACGTTTTTATCACCAAATGAGCGTGCCCAGCACGCTCGTTTGCTTTTTCAGAAGGACATGCCATGACGCTCACACTGCTGTTTGACCTCGACAACACCCTGCTGGACAACGAGATGGACACGTTTGTTCCCGCGTACCTCAAAATGCTGGCATTCCACTTGCGGGATTATCTGAACCCCAGCAAACTCGCTCCGGTGATGCTGGCCGCCACCGAGGAGATGTTCAAAAACACGCAGATTGACCGCACGCTCAAGGCAGCCTTCGACCCGCATTTTTACCCCGCCCTTGGGCTGAGCGAGACACAGATCCGCCCGGAAATTGACCGCTTTTACGCCGAAGTGTACCCTGCGCTTCAGGATGTCACCGCGCCGCGTCCACAAGTTCCGGCGCTGATAGCCGAAATCGAGCGCCGCGGCTGGCGCGTTGTCATCGCCACCAATCCGCTTTTTCCAAAAATTGCCATTCGCCACCGGCTTGCCTGGGCAGGACTGCCAGTTGAGCAGCACAACTTCGCCATCGTCCCATCTTACGACCGATTTCATTTCGCTAAACCTGATTCGGCCTTCTTCGCAGAGTTGCTGGGACAGATCGGCTGGCCGGATGGCCCAATTCTGATGGTGGGGAACGACCCTGACCACGATATTCGCGGTGCATCCCAATTGGGGCTGGCGACTTTCTGGATTGCCAACGGACAGCCCTACCCGGAGGGCTTCCCTGCTCCGACTGCATCCGGAGAACTGGATGACCTGCTCCCCTGGCTGGATTCTGTCCCCGAAGATACGCTGCTCCCCGATTGCCAGTCTTCTGGTGCGATCCGCATCACCTTGCGCGGCATCCCCGCGGCTTGGGATACCCTCACCACCGGCATCCCGCCCGAAACCTGGTCCCGCCCCGCCGTCTCCGGTGAGTGGAACCTGACCGAAATCGTCTGCCATCTTCGGGATGTCGAGCGGGAGATCACGCTGCCGCGCTTCCGGAAAATCCTCGCCGAAGAAAATCCTCGGCTCCTGGAGGCCGACCCCGATCCCTGGGCGGAGGAGCGGGATTACCGCTCCCAGGATGGCCCCACCGCCCTGCGGGACTTTCTTGCCGCCCGCAAGCAGACGCTGTCGCTGCTTGCCGCCCTCTCCGATCATGACTGGCAGCGACCGGCGCAGCACGCTGTGCTTGGCCCCGTCACCCTGCGGGACTTGGCCTCGTTCAGTGCCCGCCACGACCGGATGCACATCCGTCAGGCTTACGGGCGGATTGTCAACGGGTAGCGGGCTACTTTTTGCCGCCGAACATGCCGCCCAGACTGCCGAGCAGGTCAGCAGGGTTTCCACCGCCTTTTAGCAGGGAGTCGAGTTGGTCGCCGGTGGAACCGGGCATTTTCTTTTTCAG
>CAZPSL010000046.1:0-4892 GCA_964589145.1 uncultured Anaerolineales bacterium | reverse complement strand
ATCGCCCTGGGGTGGCTGATCGCCTTCGGGGTGGGGCAGATCGCCGCGGCCACGAACACGAACATCACCCCCGAAGTCGGGCTGGATGCTGTGCTGATGGCGACGCTCTTCTCCGCGGCGGTCGGGCTGTTCTTCGGGCTGTATCCCGCCAACCGGGCTGCCAACCTTCAGCCGGTGGAGGCGCTGCGGTACGAGTAAAAAGCGGGGAGTTGAACTTTGATAAAAACTTGCTGTGCTTGGATAGGCGACGAGACGAAAACAGGCTCTATTCTTCGGCCCAGAACTGCTTGCGGAAAAAGGGAATTAGAAGCACAACGACCAGCAATATTCCCAATGTGCCGCCCAAGAAGTATACCGATGTGAAGATGGAGGGTGTGCCCGCTCCAACGACCGCCTTCCCAGGGGCAAAGGCATCGGCACCCGCGAGAGAAAAGGACGCTTTGGGGCGCGCAATATGGACCGGATAGGCAGCAACCGCCATGCCTACACCGGCAATCATAGCCAGCCACCAACCGATTTCCTTTTTGGCCGCCAAAAAGTAGATTGCGAGCAAAAGTGTGATCAGCACCATCACCATGATAGGCTGCGAGTAGCGCAAAATGCCGATGGATGGATCAACAATGGCCTCGGTCTTGCCTCCCTGGTACAATCCGCGCAACCCGTGCTCAGAGAAAGCAAATGCCTGCGTGCCAATCATCCCAAGCAGTGTGAGCGGTACAAACAACCCCCACATTTCCTTGCCTTTTTTCTCGAGGATGATCAGCGCCCAGAACGCGACCAATCCGACAATGAATGCGGTAAAGGAGGGAGCAAACGTCTTCTTGCGAATCATGTAACCGGCAAAACTGCTGACGTAAAAACTCCCGATGGGCAAAGTTGCAAGGCTCACTAACGCAACCGGAAACGCCCATTTCTTGTCCGCCAAAAAACCGTAGACTACCGCAACAAGCAAAACCACCCCCGCCATCACTGTGATTCCCAACCATCCGAAACTCACCGTACTTCGCAGCGACACGACCGGGTTCATCGGCGCTGTTGCGCCTTCCGTCATCCCCTTCAGAAACATGTTGACCGTTGATGTCACCAGGTTGGGATTGATGAAGAGCAAAAAGAGCCCTACCAGCGCTACAATAGCAGCCTGAATCTTACGCGTTACATTGTTCATTGCATTCTCCTGAAAAATGAAATAAAAAAACTGAGGACACGCGCCTGCCGGATCAGAATCAACCGCGGCACCACAGCGTTCACAGAGTTGTTCAGCGGAAACCTTAGCACATCTCTGTAACCTCCGCGCCACTACGTCATGACGGATGCGGAAGCCCCGATCCGAATTGCCTTGTTCCAAGCACAAGGGTTTTTTACATTATCACTTTTTTGTTACAACCAGTCTTTATAAAAGTGTAAATTCAGGCTGAACCAGGGACAGGATTCCCGATATTCCCCCCTCTCTCTCCCTCACCCCTGACCCCTCTCCCTTCGGGAGAGGGGAACCCAAGCGGAAAATTTTGGGGAAGAGTGTGTTGTCAGATGTGTGTGCGGCGCACTTCGTGCGCCGCACACACACCGAAGAGTCCAGGTCCCTCTTCCCTGGAGAGTGCGAAGCCTGCCCGAAGGGTGAGGGGGGATACAGGGGGGATGGGGCCCCAGAATACCAGGGTGCAGGCAAATGTCGTAGAAATTGGACAGTCGTATGGGCTTCCCCCTACCCAACCCTTCCCCCGCCGGGGGGAGGGCAAGGGAGATGGAAACACTGGCGTTCTACATCTTTTGCCTGCACCCTGATGGGCAATCTCCTTGCCCATTGGCGGAGATCACAACGCCTTCGCTCATTTTTTACATTTCCCCTCATGCGCAATCTCGACATACTTCCGCAAGAACTGGCCGGTGTGTGAGCGCTGACTGGCACAGACCACCTCCGGCGTGCCCTGGGCGACAATCTCGCCGCCGCCGTCGCCGCCCTCAGGGCCGAGATCAATGATCCAGTCGGCGACCTTGATGATGTCCAGGTTGTGCTCAATGATCACTACCGTGTTACCGGCATCCACCAGACGCTGCAAAACATCAATCAGTTTGTGAACATCGGCGGCGTGCAGCCCCACGGAAGGCTCATCCAGAACGTAGAACGTCCGCCCGGTGGAACGCTTGGAGAGTTCACGCGCCAGTTTCACCCGCTGGGCTTCGCCGCCCGACAGGGTGGGCGCAGGCTGCCCCAGACGGATGTAGCCCAGCCCCACATCGTAGAGCGTTTGCAGGCGGCTCGCCATCGGCGGGAAGGCGGCGAACACATCCAGGGCGCGCTCGATGGTCAAATCCAGCACGTCGGCGATGTTGAGGCCGCGGTAGCGCACCTGCAAGGTCTCGCGGTTGAACCGCTTGCCGCCGCACACCTCACAGGGCACGTACACATCGGGCAAAAACTGCATCTCTATCCGCAACTGCCCCTGTCCCTGACAGGCCTCGCAGCGCCCGCCATGCACGTTGAACGAGAACCGTCCCGGCTTGTAGCCGCGGATTTTGCTCTCCGGCAGTTCGGCGAACAGTTTGCGGATGTGATCCCAGACCTTTGTGTAAGTCGCCGGGTTGGAGCGCGGCGTGCGCCCGATGGGGGACTGGTCAATGTTGATGATTTTATCCAGATGTTCCAGCCCCTCGATGCGGTCATGCGCACCGGGGAGGGTCTTCGCCCGGTGCAGGTGCTTCGCCAGCGCGCGGTAAAGGATATCCACCATCAGGGTGGATTTCCCCGACCCCGAAACGCCGGTGATGCACACCAGTTTGCCCAGCGGGATTTCCACATCAATGTTTTTGAGATTGTGCTGCCGCGCCCCGATGATTTTGATGGATTGCCCGTTGCCGCTGCGCCGCTTTTCCGGGAGGGGAACCTGCAACCGACCGGAGAGATACGCCCCGGTGAGGGAGTCGGGATGCGCCAAAATGGTTTCCACCGGCCCCTCGGCGACCACCTCGCCCCCGTGTTCCCCCGCGCCGGGCCCCAAATCCAGCACCCAGTCGGCGGTTTCGATGGTCTCCGCGTCGTGCTCCACCACCAGGACGGTGTTCCCCAGGTCGCGCAGCCCCTTCAGGGTTCGGAGCAGACGGGCGTTATCGCGGGGGTGGAGTCCGATGGAGGGTTCATCGAGCACATACAAAACGCCCATCAGCCGCGACCCGATTTGGGTGGCGAGCCGAATCCGCTGGGCCTCCCCCCCCGAAAGGGTGGCCGCGCTGCGGTCGAGGGTCAGGTAATCCAGCCCCACATCCACCAGAAAACCGAGGCGTTCCTGCAATTCCCGCAAAATCCGGGAGGCGATGATCTTCTGCCGCTCGGTGAGGATGGTTTTGTCTTCGGCGAGGCGGTTCACCCACGCCAGCGTGCGGTGGACCGGCCAACTGGTGACGGTGATGATGTTCTCTCCGGCGATGGTGACGGCGAGCGCCTCCTTGCGCAGGCGTTTGCCGCCGCAGGTGGGGCAGGTGGTCAGGCTCATGTATTCGGAGATGCGTTCGCGCATGTAATCGGAGTTGGTTTCGCGGTAGCGCCGCTCCAGATTGGGGATTACGCCCTCAAACGTGCGATGGAAGGTGTATTCCCGGCCATCCTTGGCGCTGACGTAGTGAACAGAGACCGCCCTGCCGCCGGTGCCGTACAGGATGATGTCCAACTGTTCCGGCGTTAGCGAGGAAACCGGCGCGTCGAGGTCAATATTGAACTGGCGGGCTGCCCCGACCAGGGTTTGCCAGTAGTAGCCGCCCTCGTCGCGGGGGCCGCCCCACTCGGTCACGTCAATCGCGCCCTGGTTGAGGGAAAGGTCTTTGTTGGGGATCAGCAGGTCGGGGTCAATTTCCAGTTTGCCGCCCAGCCCCTGACAATCGGGGCAAGCCCCGTGGGGGGTGTTGAACGAGAAGGTGCGCGGTTCAATTTCCGGCAGGCTGATGCCGCAGGAGGGGCAGGAAAGGTGCTCGGAGAAGAAGATGTCCGTGGGAAGTGGGGAGTGGGGAGTGGTGAGTGGTGAGTCGTTAGTGGTAAGTGGGGAGTCGTTAGCGGGGAGTGTGGAGTCATCAGAACCTTCGTCTCCCGACTCTCGACTCTCGACTCCCGTCTCTCGACTCCCAACCAGCGCAGCAATCAGATACCCCTCCCCGAATTTGAGCGCCGTCTCCACCGAATCGGTCAGGCGGGAGCGGAAGTTCTGCGCTTCCTCGGGGTCGTCGTAGCGGCGGATGATGAGCCGGTCCACCACCGCCTCGATGTGGTGGATTTTGTAGCGATCCATCTCGATTTTGTCTTCCCCCAGGGTGTAGATTTCGCCGTCCACGCGGGCGCGGGTGAAACCGGATTTCTGGATTTCTTCCAGCACGCTCTGGTAGGTGCCCTTGCGCCCGCGCACCACCGGGGCGAGGATCATCAGCCGGGTGCCTTCGGGCAGGGACTCGATGGCATCCACAATTTCCTGCGCCGACTGGCGGGTGACTTCCCGTCCGCATTGCGGGCAGTGCGGGATTCCGGCGCGGGCGAAGAGCAGGCGCAGGTAGTCGTAGATTTCGGTCACTGTGCCGACGGTGGAACGCGGGTTGTGGGAGGCCCCTTTCTGGTCAATGGAAACCGCCGGGGAGAGGCCCTCGATGGTATCCACATCGGGTTTGTCCATCTGACCGAGGAACTGGCGGGCGTAAGCCGAGAGCGATTCCACATAGCGGCGCTGACCCTCAGCAAAGATGGTGTCAAACGCCAGCGACGATTTGCCCGATCCCGACAGGCCGGTGATGACCACCAGTTTGTCGCGCGGGATTTCTACGGTGATGTTTTTGAGGTTGTGTACGCGTGCGCCGACGACGCGGATGGTTGAGGTTGTCATGGGTTGCGGGTTGTGCAGGTTGAAGGTTGAAAGTTG
>CAZPSL010000045.1:0-7615 GCA_964589145.1 uncultured Anaerolineales bacterium | reverse complement strand
CAATGTCCTTGTGACTGCTCTACAACATTTGCCTGCACCCCCGCAAAACAGGGTGCAGGCAAATGTTGTAGAAATTCCTATGTGTTTCCCTCGCCCCGCACACAAGACTGGCCGTCCTGCCAGGACTGCCAGTCTTCATTTTGCGAACAGGACAGGCACCGAACACCCCGCCCCGCCGGGGGAAGGGCAGAGACATGCGGCTGCCCGATTTCTACATCTTTTGCTTGCACTCCGCAAAACACCGCAAACTATTGCCAGAGGGAAATCATGATAAAATCCTGCCTGAACCCATAACGTTTCGCACGTCAGCCGGACAAGCGGGCACACCGATCGGTTGCAAGGGGCAGCGCATTCCATGTGCGTTGCTCCTCTTTCGTAATGGCTGGCGGCGGGGAAGTGGCGGCAAAGGATTTGCCATGAAACTGCTCTTTGTTGTTGATGGACGATCACCAATTGCACTGAACTGGATACGTTATTTTGTGAACGCAGGGGAGGAAGTTCACATCGCGTCAATGTATCCATGCGCCCCAAAAACGGCCCTCGCTTCGCTGACCATCTTGCCGGTGGCGTTTTCGGGTGCGGTAAAATCCGAAACAGGAGAGATGGGAGCGAACAGCATCAAAGCACGCCTCCTGCGGCTGGCGGCGACCCCGGCGGTACGCACCTGGCTGCGCCACCAATTCGTTCCCCGCAGCCTCCCCAAAGCAGCCGACGCACTCCAAACGCTCATCGCCCGCATCCAGCCCGATCTGATTCACGCCATGCGCGTCCCCTACGAGGGAATGTTGGCAGCAATCGCCGCTTCACGCGCTGCGCTCCCCGCGCCGCTGCTCATCTCCATTTGGGGCAACGATTTCACCCTCCACGCCCCGGCCACCCGCACCCTGACGCGGCTCACCCGCCTGACGATGCAGCACGCCGACGCCCTGCACACCGACTGCTACCGCGACCAGCACCTCGCGCATGAATGGGGCTTCGCCCCGTCCAAACCGGCGATTGTGCTCCCCGGCGGCGGCGGGATTCAGATGGAGATTTTCAAACCCCTGAGCGATCCAGCCCCCTCGGCAGAGACAGCGCATCCAATCGTCATCAACCCGCGCGGGATGCGGGCATACGTCCGCAGCGACACCTTTTTCCAGGCGATTCCGCGGGTGCTGGCAGCCCGCCCCAAAACCCGGTTCGTGTGTCCCAATATGGCCGGGCAACCCCAAGCGGAGCGCTGGGTGCGGGAACTCCACATCGGGCGGGCAGTCGAACTCCTGCCGCGGCAATCCCGCCCCCAAATGGCGGAACTGTTCCGCCGGGCGCAGGTGGTCGTTTCCCCCAGTACGCACGACGGCACGCCGAATACCTTGCTCGAAGCGATGGCCTGCGGCTGCCTGCCGGTAGTTGGCGACATTGAACCCTTGCGGGAATGGATCACCCAGGGGGAAAACGGCCTTTTGGTGGACCCTGCCGACCCGCAGGGACTTGCGGACGCGATTTGCGAGGGCTTGCAGAACCCGGAATTGCGCACCCGCGCCCGCGAAAAAAACCTGCGCCTGATCCGCGACCGGGCCGAATATCAAAAAGTGATGAAAACCGCCGCTGATTTTTACCGGCGGCTCATGGCATAAGCCGATGGAACCCCGCCACATCTCCCAAATTGTTGATTACCTGTACATCTCCGACTGGCCGCACGGCGGGCATGTTGAAGAAATGCTCAAGGCCAATGTGCAACTGGTAATCACTGTGAACTGGATGTGTCCGCCTGGCGCGCTGAAACAGGCCCCGTCCATCCGGTCGCTCTGGCTGCCGGCCTTTGATAACCCGCTCATCCCCATTCCAGTCTTCATCCTGGAAAAAGGGGTGCGGGCCGCGTTGCCGGTCATCAGCAGCGGCGGCTCGGTGCTGGTGCATTGCAAAGAAGGCAGACACCGCAGCGTCGCGCTGGCATCTTGTATCTTGATTGCCAAAGGATATGACCCTGATGAAGCCATGCAACTCATCCGGGAGAAGCGCGCCGTCGCCGACCCGTACGCCGGACATATTCAAAGGCAAATCAGAAGATTCGCCCGCAGGCGGGCGAAGGCAGCCGATAAGCATACGGAAGCCTCAGCCTGACCCGTCTTTTCATTTTGGGGAGGGGCAACAGCACTACAGCACGTCCCCCCTTCCCTGGGGAGTGCGAAGCCTGGCCGTAGGGTGAGAGGGGGATGGGGCTTCAGAATACCACAGTTCGTTGACAGATCACTATCTTTCTACAACATTTGCCTGTACCCAACCTCCAGAATATCCCCACAGATCTTGCATTATGGGCTAAAATAATGGGAGTAGAGTAATACTTTGGCTTTTTGGGAAATCTTCTGTAAAGAAAAGCGAAGCGGGCTTTTCTGCCCGCAGCCCGGATTGCCAGGGCACACCGCCTCCCCCCGCGGGACGCGTGACGAGTGACTCTTGCTGAGATAAGGCTCAACCTTCTTATGACTACGATGATTTCAACCGTTTTCCACCTCCTGATTGCCGTGGCATATCTCGCGGTGGGTGTGCTATTGCTGCGCAAGCGCGGTTTTGGTGATGCGCTCTCGCGTTTCCTGATTGTTTACCTGGGGCTTTCCACCCTGTGGGAACTGTTGCTCGCAGTGCAGGTTTACTTTTTTTATTTTGCGCTCCCTGATGCTGTTGTTTTGCACCTGCCTTACTATGACCTGCTCTTGCTTTCCTTCACGCTTTACCTGCTCAGCGCGCTCTTCTTGCGGGATAAAATCGTACATTGGTTACTCTGGGTCGTTGCGCTGCTTCTGTTTGGAATGTCCGTTGTTTTGGATTTCAACTTTTTCTACTGGCCTGATCCAATTTTGCAATATCGGGCAATAACCCTGTACCTTTTTGATGTCTCGTTTATTTTGCTGATCCTGGGCTGGGGGCAGTTTGCCGTGCTTTCTATGCGGATAACGGTGAAAACCTACCGTCAGACCCGGCGGATTGTCGTCCGGCACCGCATCACATACTGGGCGCTGGGGCTGGTTTTGTGCTTTGTGGGTCATGCCCTGTTTTTGGGGCTGTTTTACAGCATCGGAAGCATTTTTGCTCTGGTGGGGGCGATTGCTATTTACTACGTTGTAACCGTCCGGCGTTTGCCGGATATCAAAGTGGCAATGCGGCACATTCTGAGCGCCTTGCTGGTCGGGCTGCTGGAACTGGTGATCTACACCACCGGTTTTTGGGTGATGCAGGAATACCTGAGCAAGGTTGCTGGTTACAACCCCTTGCTGGCGGGAGCATTGCTGGCTTTTATTTTGCTGGTTCTTTTTAACCCTTTGCTGTCATTCATCCAGGGGTGGGTCAATCGCCTGCTTTTTGGTAACGGCCCCGATCCAAGTCATGTTTTGCGCGAATACAGCCAGAGCATTAGCAACATCTTGAATTTGAACCTGCTATCCACGGTGGCCGTCGGGCTGATCAGCGAAGCCCTGGAGGTGAAAAGTGGTGCACTCTTCACGGTGGATACCGAATTCGGCGATGACGGAATGCGCCGTTACCGGTTGCGGGGTGTCCCCGGGATGGGCAATAAATCACCGATCAATACCCAGATTCCGCTGGATAGCCCGATTGCCAAAACTCTGGGAGAGGAACGCCGCGCACTGATGCAAACCGAGATTGATATCCTCCCGGAATTCCGTTACCTGAGCGCGCAGGAACGCAGTTGGCTCAACAGCCAGGATATGGAGATTTACATTCCCATCCACGCGAAGGATGATTGGGTGGGCGTGTTTGCCCTGGGGCCGAAATCGTCCGGCGCATCGTATACGGATGCCGATTTGGACCTGCTGTCCACAATTTCCAACCAGACGGCGGTGGCCCTGCAAAACGCAAGGCTGGTGAGCAGCCTGGTGCGCATCAATAACGAATTCCGGCGGGCCTACGCGTCCATGGAAGCAGCGCACTCAAAACTGGAACGGATTGACCGTACCAAATCGGATTTTATCAGCATTGCATCACATGAACTGCGCACACCGTTGACCGTTCTGAGCGGTTACAGTCAGATGCTCATGGACGATCCGACCTTCAAGGACAATCCCTACTACGCTAAAGTGATTTCCGGTATTTACGATGGCACCTCCCGCTTGCACGAAATCGTAGACAGCATGTTGGATGTTGCCAAAATTGATACCCGCGCAATGGAACTGCAATCTGAACCGGTACATTTGCACATGGTCGTCAACGGAGTTTGTCAGGGTTTCTCCAAGGCTTTTGGGGAACGCGAACTGACCCTGGATTTGGATGACTTCTCTGATCTGCCGCCCGTGCAGGGGGACCCCGAGGCGCTGAAGAAGGTCTTCTACCATCTGGTGATGAACGCCATCAAATACACTCCTGACGGCGGCAAAATCACCATTTCCGGTTTTCTGCTGGAGAAAGGGAATGAAAACTACCCGCCAGGCGGCGTGGAAGTCGTAATCAGCGACACAGGCATTGGTATTGACCCGCGTTTCAAAGATCTGATTTTCACCAAGTTCTATCAGACAGGAGAACTTGCCCTGCATTCTTCGGGCAAAATTAAATTCAAAGGCGGCGGGCCGGGATTAGGCCTGGCAATTGTGCGGGGCATTGTGGACGCACATGGCGGGCGGGTGTGGGCAGAAAGCCCCGGTTACGATGAAGAGAAAACGCCCGGCAGCCATTTCCACGTTGTTTTGCCGATTAACGGCGCACCCGGAAAGGTAACGCCGCCGGGGGAAATTAACGTTTGAGTCACTGACGAAGACCCTGCCGAAATTCACGCACGGCTCCTGTGCAGCGGTTGTCCCCTCATGTGTTTGTTCCGGCGCGCCTTCCTATGGGCTAACTCGCCATGAAACTCCCCGGACTCATCGACATCCACACCCACCTGCGCGAACCCGGCCAAACCCACAAGGAAGATTTTTCCAGCGGAACCGCCGCGGCGCTGGCGGGCGGTATCACCACCGTGCTGGCGATGCCCAACACCAGCCCGCCGCTGGTAGATGCGGCCTCGTTCCGTCTCGCGCAGGAGGCCGCCGCCCGCAAGGCACGCTGTGATTACGGTATCTACCTCGGTGCCAGCAACACCAACGCCGCCGACCTCGCGCCCATCGCGCGCGAAGCCGTCGGCCTGAAGATGTACCTCGATGCCACCTTCGGCCCGCTCCTGCTCGACGACCTCACCGCCTGGATGGCGCACTTCGAGCACTGGCCTGCTGACCGCCCCATTGTGGCGCACGCCGAGCGCGCCAACATCCCCGCGCTGATCTTCGTGGCGGGGCTGTTCAACCGTCCGGTACACATCTGCCACGTCTCGCGGCGGGAAGAAATCGAAATCATCCGCGCCGCCAAGGAGCAGGGACACCCTGTCACCTGTGAGGTCACCCCGCACCACCTCTTTCTGGATGCCGACTCCCCGAACACTAACCCCCTAACCCCTAACTTCCTAACCCCCGACTCCGTCCGCCCGCTCCTCGCCGCCCCCGCCGACCGGCAGGCCCTCTGGGAGAACCTGGATTACATTGACTGCTTTGCCACCGACCACGCCCCGCACCTGCTCTCCGAGAAAAGAAGCGATTCCCCGCCGCCCGGCTTCCCCGGCCTGGAGACCGTTCTGCCCCTGCTGCTGACCGCCGTCCACGGAGAGCGGATTGCCGCTTCGCGCTACGCGCTCTCCCTCGACGACATCATCCTGCGGATGCACACCAACCCCCGCCGCATCTTTCACCTCCCCGAACAGCACGATACCTGGGTCGAGATTGACCCTGAAGCCGGGTACACCCTGCGGGGTGCGGAACTCCACACCAAAGCCGGCTGGACGCCCTTCGAGGGCTGGCAGGTCAAAGGCCGGGTGGAGCGGGTCGTCCTGCGGGGGCAGGTGGTCTATGAAAACGGCAAAATCCTGGCGGCGGAAGGCTATGGAAAATCGGTAATCGGTTATCGGTAAGTTGGTAATTGGTGATTGGTAAATTGGTCGATTTGGGTTTCCCCTGCTAACAGCCATCCAACCTTCAACTTGCAACCTTCAACCAGCAACACGCACAACCACCCCAAAGGAGGCTCCCATGATGAACCCCGTCCCCAACCCCCACCTGCCTTTCGGCGACCAGCGCACTGCCCCCTGGTACGGCAAGGACGTGCTCTCGGTGCGCCAGTTCAACCGCGAAGACCTGGAATACATCTTCGCCGTGGCGCACGAAATGCGCGTGATGGTCGAGCGCATCGGTACGTTTGACCTGCTGAAGGGCAAAATTCTGGCGAACCTGTTTTACGAACCCTCCACCCGCACCTCGTCCAGTTTCACCGCCGCCATGGAACGCCTGGGCGGGTCGGTCATCCCCATCAACCAGGTCAAGTTTTCCTCGGTCTCGAAAGGCGAGAGCCTGCCCGACACCGTCCGCACCCTGGAATGTTACGCCGACGTGATTGTGCTGCGTCACCCGGAGGTCGGCTCGGCAGCCCTGGCGGCAAAATACGCCCGCAAACCGGTCATCAACGCCGGAGACGGGGTCGGCGAGCACCCCACCCAGGCCCTGCTGGACGCGCTCACCATCAAGGAGGAACTCGGCCACATTGACGGACTGACCGTCACCATGCTCGGCGACCTCAAAAACGGGCGCACCATCCACTCACTGGCGCGGCTGCTCTCGCTCTACAGGGTCAAACTCAACTACGTCTCCCCCGGCATTTTGCGGATGCCCCCCGCGCTGATTGACGAACTTGCTGCCTCAGGCATCGAGCAGGCTGAATACAGCAGCCTTGCCGAAGTCCTGCCCGAAACCGACGTGCTCTACGTCACCCGCGTTCAAAAGGAGCGCTTCGCCGACCTCGCCGACTACGAGAAGGTCGCCGGTTCCTACGTGATTGACCCCGCGCTCATGCAGGCCGCCAAAGAGCGCATGATCGTCATGCACCCCCTGCCCCGCGTCACTGAAATCAGCATGGACTTCGACGACGACCCCCGCGCCGCCTATTTCCGCCAGATGGAGTACGGCCTCTACGTCCGCATGGCCCTGCTGGCGATGGTGCTGGGCAAAGCCTGAAGCCTGTAGGTTGAGCGTTGCAGGTTACCAACCTTCAACCTTCAACCTTCAACTTTCAACCTTCAACTTTCACCCCCATGGACACCTTTTTTACATTGCTGGAATCCCGCGCCCGCGGGATCGATTCCCTCCTTTGTGTAGGACTCGACCCGCATGGGCGCGACCTGCCGGAATTTAAGGCGGATGCCGCCAAAGAATTTTGCCTCCGCCTGATTGATTCCACCGCTGATTTTGCCGCGGCCTTCAAGCCGAATGCCGCCTTTTTCGAGATCTTCGGCCCCGAAGGAATCGCCGCTCTGCGGGACGTGATCGCCGCCGTGCCCGAGGGCATCCCCGTGATTTTGGATGCCAAGCGCGGCGACATCGCCTCTACCGCCCAGGCCTACGCCGACGCCATTTTCCGCACCCTCGGCGCCGACGCGGCGACCATCAACCCCTACCTCGGCTACGACGCCCTCGATCCCTTCCTCGCTGACCCTGCCAGGGGCGTGTTTTTGCTCTGCAAAACCTCCAATCCGGGGGCGGGCGAGGTGCAGGATTTGCTGGTGACGGACGACGGAAGACCGATGACCGATGACCGTCCCCCGTCT
>CAZPSL010000044.1:0-9308 GCA_964589145.1 uncultured Anaerolineales bacterium | reverse complement strand
GTACATGCGCTCCTGGGTCTTCTCCTCGCCGCAGAGCGACATGAAGGCTTCGCGTTCCAGGTCGAGGATGTACTGCTCATCCACCCAGGCGGGTTTGCTGAGTTCGCCGCCTGCCATCACGTAGATGGCCTTCTCGCCGATGACGGTCTCGTACTCGGTGATGTACCCGCCCTGACGGAACATGTACAGCCCGGTGCGCAGCGCGGCCAGCAGGTCGCGGCCTCCGGCGTAGATTTTCTCCGGCGCGGGGGGATGCCAGCCGGTATTCAGCATGTGCAGCACTTCCTTCTTGGCTTCGGCAATCAGGTGATCGCGGTTCATCACAATGCGGTCTGCCGGGGTGAGGAAACCGAACTCGCGGGCCTCCACCGCACTGGTGGCGACCTTTGCCTGTCCGATGAGTTCAAACACCTTCTGCATCGCGGGCAGGTCAAGGTTATCCCTGATGCGCATCACCGGGTTGACAATGCGGCGCAGCAACTCCTTCGTGCCGCCGCCCGCGGGAATCACGCCCGCGCCAATCTCCACCTGACCGATGTAAAGTTCGCCCGCGGCCACAATGCGGCTGGTGTGCATACTGATTTCCGCACCGCCGCCCAGGCACAGCCCGGCGGGCGCGGCCACAATCGGCTTGGGGAAGTAGCGCATGCGCATGTTCAGGTCTTGCAGGTATTTGACCATCTGCTCCAGCGTCTCCCACTGGCCCATTTTGGCTGCCATCAGCACCATGCCCAGGTTTGCGCCTGCGCTGAACGCCTTGGGGTCATCGTTGCCAATCACAATGCCCTCAAACTCGCCCGCCTCGGCACGGTCCATCGCTTCGGAGAGCATGTCCATCACGTCCTGGTCAATGGCGTTCATCTTGGTGTTGAACTCCACACAGCACACGCCGTCGCCGAGATCAATCAGCGTTGCGCCGGGATTTTGGGCAACCACTTTGCCCGCGTCCTTCTGCTCGATGAGGATGATCTGCTGTGGATTGCGCGGGATCGGCTCGTATTCGCCTTTGACCGCGTTGTAAACCGCGGCTTTGCGGCGACCTTCGTACTGGTAGAAGGAGTTGATCCCGTTTTCGAGCATTTTCTTCACCCAGGGAGCCGGCGGGAACCCGGCAGCCTCCATCCTGGGGATCATCTCCGCGACCCCGAGGGCGTCCCACATCTCAAAGGGGCCGGCCTCGTGCCCGAAACCCCAGCGCATGGCGTCATCGAGCGGCTTGGGGGTGTCGGCAATTTCGGGGATCATCTCCGAGGCGTAGGCAAACCCCTGGAAGAGGATCGCCCGCACAAGTTCCGCAGCCCGGTCGTCGCCCTCGATGAAGGCGGTCAACTTTTCGGGCAGGGTCTCCGCCTTGCGGGCCTTGCCGACCGATTCAAAGCGCGGTTTCTTCTCCGGGGGCGGGACATGCTCCAGGGTTTGCAAATCCAGCGGCCAAAACTCCTTGCCGGAGGCGGTCTTCACCATCTTGTAAAAACCGACCTTGGTTTTGTTGCCCAGCCAGCCGCGCTCGACCATCGTGTCAATCACATGGTTGGCGCGCTCCGATTGCAGGTAACGCTGGGCGTGCTCGTCGTGCGGGATGGCCTGCGCCAGGTTGCGCCCGACGTGCTGCCAGACATCCACGCCCACCAGGTCAATCAGGCGGAAGGTGGCGGTTTTCGGGCGTCCGATGGCGGGGCCGGTGATGGCATCCACCTCGGGGACGGTGTAGCCGTGCTCCAGGATGTAATCGAGGGCGAATGCGCCGCCGCCGAAGCCCAGCCGGTTGGCGATGAAGTTGGGCGTATCCTTGCAGAGGACGATGCCCTTGCCCAGGCGGAACTCGCCGAACCAACTGATGAATTCGACTACTTCGGGCAGGGTGTCGGCGGTGGGGATGATTTCCAGCAGTTTGAGGTAGCGCGGCGGATTGAAGAAGTGCGTGCCCAAAAAGTGCTGCCGGAAGCCCTCCGAGCGCCCTTCGGCGATGGATGCGACCGGAATCCCGGAGGTGTTGGTGCTGACGATGCAGTGTTCCGGGCGGAACTCGTCAATGCGCGCCATCAGGCTCTGCTTGATGTCCAGCCGCTCGATGACGGCCTCGATGACCCAATCGGCATCGCTGAGCGCGGTTTCGAGGTCGTCTTCCAGGTTGCCGGTTTTCACCAGCGAGGCCAGGCTTTTGCTGAAGAAACTGGCGGGGCGCGATTTGAGCGCGGCTTGCAGCCCGTTGTTGACGATGCGGTTACGCACCTGCGGGCTTTCCAGGGTGAGGCCCTGGGCTTCTTCTTCCGGGGTCAGGGCGCGCGGCACGATGTCAAGCAGTGTGACCGGCACACCGGCGTTTGCCAGGTGGGCGGCCAGCGCCGCGCCCATCGTCCCCGCGCCGATGACAACGGCTTTGTGAATTTTGTAGGTCATAACTTCCTCCTTCTGGCAGGATGGTAGTTGGGAAATGGGTGATTGGGATTTGGGGAACTGGTAACTGGTAGATTGGGAAACTGGTACTGGTAGATTGGGAACTGGCAAGTTGGGAATTGGGGGGTGTTAGAAAAAAAACTTGCGAAGGCTTTTGAGTTCCTTCGCAAGATACAACCTGGTGAGTTATGGGGTTGGTGTGACCGATGGCGGGGGCGGTTGGGTGGGTATTTTTGTGAGTGTTGGCAAGGGGGTAATTGTCAGCGTGATTGTTGCCGTTGCGCTGCCCGTCGGGGTGCGAGTCGGCCAAGGGGTTACGGTGGGTAAGGGGGTGTTGACCGGAGCGTAGATTACCAGGTTGTCGTAAAATACCACAAAACGGCGGGTATCCTCCGACCGGGTGCCGATCATCATGCCGACATAGCCGGGGCCCAGGCCGTCTACTGTTGTGCGGTCAATGGGGACGCCGTTGATGAAAAGTGTCAGTGCATTTCCTCGGCAGTCTGCCCGGATGTGGTTGGTGCCTTTCGGGTCAATCGGGGGGTCAAGTTCGGGCAATTCCCAGTATTCCAGGATGTGCAATTCGTTGTTGATGTTGTGCCCGAAGCCGTAGTGCCCATCGGTGGTAACGAAGATGGTGTAATAATTTCCGCCAGCGGATTCGCGGCAATTGAAGCCATAATACCCCTCCCCGTTTTCCTGGGTGATGTCGGCCTCAATGCGTACATCTGCGAGTTTAATCCAGGTACGGGCACTGGTGATTTCGACTTTGGGGGCGGATACGATCATGAAGTACATTTTCCTGGCAATGCCGGTTGCCCAGTTCCCGCCCGATGTTTTCATCCAGGGAGTCAACGGGTCGTCGAAACTTTCCTCCAGCAGGATGCCGACCGGCGAGGTTGCTGTCGGGGACAGCGTAGGGGAGGCCGTCCAGGTGGGGCGCCAGGTGTTGGTGGGAATCGGCGTCCACGAGGGGCGCAGGGTCGGTTTTTTTGTTGCTGGCACCAGTCCGTGCGGAGTCGGAGTCTCTGTGGCGGTTGGTGGAGCCTGGGTCGGCCAGGGGGTGCGAGTCGGTGTTATGGGGGTTGGTGATGCTTCAGGGATGGGTGGCTTTCCGCCAAATCCGCAGGCCAGCACTGCCAGGGTCAGCAACAGAAGTGCAATTCCAAGCCGGAATTTTTGTTTTGTGCCAGAATGTGAGTGCATGAGGCTGTCCTTTTCGCGATCTGCGCGCTAACCTTGTCAGCGTCAGTATCGCAATGTTAGGGATACGTCACCGCGAAATCGTTGAAACGGAACTCGCCGCCGCTGTTGTTTTGATTGCCGACGACCAGCCCGATGATGCCGCTGGACAGGGTGTCATCCCAGGTATCCAGGAGCAACTCGCTGTTGGCGTAGAGCAGGAATTTCCCATTGTTGCACACACCCCGGAGCCGGTTGGTCTGCCCCATGCCGCGGCGGATTGCGCCGGTTTCGTCCATGCCGGTTTCCAAAAACTTGAATTCGCCGCTTTCCATCAGCCCCAGACCGTAGAAACCGTCATCGCCAAGCACCAGAGCGTAATAGTTGTCTCCGTCATCGGAGAAGTTGCAGACCACCCCGAAGTAACTGTCCGCAGGCCCGGCAACGCGGGTTCCGCTGACTTCCAGCCCCACAGCGGAGAAACTTTGCTCGCGAATGCTCCAGATCAATCCCTTGACGATATTGTTGTAGACATGGTATCCGTCAGCCGCGTATTTGAAACTGTAGCGGGCATCCTCGTAGGTGTACCAGTTCTGTTTGGTGACCAGATCGTCAAAAAAGATAACCTGCGGGATGGCTGTCGGGGTGGGGGATGCTGTCGGCGTGGGCGTCATTGGGGTTGGGGATACCGTCAGGGTTGGGGGAACTGCCTCCGGGGGAGATGCCGTCGCACCCTCGGTGGGAACGGGGGTCTCTGTGGGGAGTTGGGCCGCGATGGTTTCGGCGGCCTCCGTGAAGACGACATCCGGCGGCACAATCTCCGTTGGCTCCGCCTGAGACGGCAGGTTGCACGCCAGCGCAGAGAGCATCAGTGACCAAAGGAACAGGGAAAGGTGGAAGCGTTTAATGTCCATGGGGGAGGAGGGGGCAGAGAAGGGTATATCGTACAGGGTACAGGGTACAGGGTACAGGGTACATCGTACAGGGTACAGGGTACATTGTACGTTGTACCCTGTACGTTAGTACAGGAACATCGGCTTGCCAAGCATGTCGCGCACTTTGGGGCGATAGTTTTCGGTGTCGTAGAGCGCACCTACGTCCACGGTTTTCTTGCCGGAGGTGACCATCGTCAGCGGGACGGTGGTGTAGTTGCCCTGCTGGAGCGCAACCATGCGGCCGGTATGCCCCATCGCGACCTGATCCAGCGCCAGGTTGCCGTAGGAGACAGCCACCATGCGGTCGAGCGAGTCGGGCGAACCGGAACGCATCAGGTAGCCGAGTTGCTGGTACATGATGTTCGCCCCGGAGCGTTTTTTGATTTCCTGGGCCACGATATGCCCGATGCCGCCCAGTTTCTGGTGCCCGTAGTCATCCGCTTCGCCAAACTGGACGATTTCACCGTCAATGGGGTGCGCCCCCTCGGAGATGGTCATAATCGCGTAGCGGGAGGGGTTATTCTCGCGGTCGTTCGCCAGAAAGTTGACCAGTTTCTCAATGTCAAACGGCACCTCAGAGATGACCGCCCGATCTACATCGGAGAGATAGGCCGCGAACAGCGAGGTCTCGCCCGAATTGCGTCCGAACAGTTCTACAACGCCAATGCGTTCATGTGAGCCGACCGCGGTGCGGAAGTTGGTGATCGCATCCACAGAGCGGGTGACGGCGGTTGAGAAGCCGATGCAGTAGTCGGTGCCGAAGACGTCGTTGTCCATTGTTTTGGGGATGGCGACCACCTGAAAGCCCTCCTGGTGCAGGCGGGCCGCGAAACTCAGGGTGTCATCGCCGCCGATGGGGATCAGGGCGTCCAGTTCCAGCGATTCAAGCACTTTGATGGCGTATGATGTGATGTCCACGCGCCCGTTTTCTTTCATAACCCGGTCTTTTTCGGGGATGTAATCGGGCACTCGCTCCGGTTTCATATTCGACGGGTTGGTGCGTGAGGAGTGCAGCCGGGTTCCGCCGGTGCGTTCAAAGGTACGGACGACATTCGGTGTGAGCGTGATGGTCAACTCCTCGATGGTTTTGGGGTCATCGGGATTGATCCCGACCGTGCCCCACCAGCCGCGGCGCAGCCCGATGACCTCGATGTTGTGGCCGCTGGCGCGCCGTACAACCGCTTTGATGGCGACATTCAAGCCAGGGACGTCACCGCCGCCGGTCAGGATGCCGATTCTTCGCTTTTTTGCCATTGTTCGTAGAACCTCCAGTATCGGGTTGCAGGCTGAAGGTTTCCTGTTCCCCGGGTTTCTGGGATGATTCTACCAAAAAAGCGCGGCGAATGGGGGAATGTGGCCGTATTCTTGCGATTCGGTTGTTAAGGTGCTGTGATGTTCGGGTAGGAGCGTGATTAATCACACTCCTACGGCTCTACCGCAACTGGCTGCCACGGTAGCCGAGGATATTGCGCGCCACCACCAGCCGGTTGATTTGACCGGTGCCCTCGTAGAGATCGGTGATTTTGGCGTCGCGGAACCATTTTTCAATCAGCAGGTCGCGGCTGTAACCCAGCGGACCGAGAATTTCTACCGCTTTTTGGGTGATCTTGACCACCACATCCCCGGCTTTGACTTTCGCCATCGAAGCCTCCGCCGGGTTGGAGATTTTGTTATCCGCCATCCACAGGGCTTTGATCACCAGCAGCCAGGCGGAGCGCAGCATCACTTCCATATCCACAACCTCGCGCTCGATATTGGTCATCTTCTGGCGCGGCAGCCCGTAACGGATGGTGACGCCGTTCTCTTCCAACACTTCCTTGAGCAGTTCCAGTGTAGCGCGGGCGATGCCGATGGCCTGCGCGGCTACAATCGGGCGGGTGGCGTTGAAGGTTGCCATCGCGCCCTTGAAGCCTTTGGTGGTCTTCTCCACCGTGGGGCTGCCGAGGATATTGTCGTAAGGGATGCGGCAATCCTGCAACACCACCGAGGCGGTGTCGCTGACCCGGATGCCGAGTTTGTGCTCCAGTTTGGTGACCGTGCATCCTGGAGTTCCGGCTTCCACTACGAAGGCGCGCATCCCCGCCCGCCCTGCGGAGGGGTCAATCGTTGCCCAAACGACCACAAACCCGTCGGAGTCAATCAATGCCTTCTGCCCGGCGGTGACGAAAATCTTTTCGCCGTTCAGTATCCACTCGTTGGTCTTCTCGTCCAGCACGGCGGTGGCGCGGATTGCCGAGGTGTCGGAACCGGCCTGGGGTTCGGTCATCGCCATGGCGTCGAAAACGGGTTTGTCACCCTGGAAGCGCGACAGGAATCGCTTTTTCTGCTCCGGGGTGCCCGCCGCGGCCACCGCCGCCGACCCCAGTAGCCCGCCGGGGATGCACAGGTACATGCCGGCGTCGCCCCAGGCCAGCATCTCGACCATGTGCGCCAGCCGCTGGTAGGCGAGGGGCGGGCGGTTTTCCTTGTTTTCGCCCTCTTTGGCGGGTCTCTCCTCCGGCGCCATCGAAGTGCCGCCCATGGATTTGACCGCCTGGTGCATGAAGTTGATGAACTCCCAGGGGATTTCGTGTTCGTGTTCGTCAAAGTAGCGCGAAACGGGGCGCATCATGTTCACCGCCACCGTCTCCACCACGTTGTTGATTTGCTCAATGGGTTTTGGGGTTTCAAAATCGATCATGGTAGTCTCCTGGTTTGGTAGTCGGTAGTCAAATAGTCTGGTAGTCTGGTAGTCAGGTAGTCAGAATGCGACTATTGACCACGGGACTAAACGACCAAACGATTAAATGACTACGCGACGAAACGGCTAAACAACTGCTAACCCTGCAAAGGTGGCAAAGCCGCGCCCGTTGCGCATCCACAGTTCGACGGGATGCTCGCGGATGTAGCCGTGCCCGCCCAAAATCTGCACTGCCCGGTCGGTGACCATCATCGCCATGTCGGCAGCGCCGGTCAGCGCCAGGTAGGCCTGCTTGCCGGCATCGGGCTTGCCCTCGTCAATCATCCAGGCCGCTTCCCACACCAGCAGACGGATGGCTTCGATTTCGGTCGCCATCTCCGCCAGCATGAAGGCGATGGCCTGCTTTTGGGCGACCTTCACGCCGAAGACCTCGCGCTCCTTGGCGTAATCGCGGGAATACTCGTAAGCCGCCCTGGAAACGCCGACTGCCATTGCCGCCAGCGCAACGCGGGATGAGTCCAGGATGGGGGTGAAATCGTGCCCCTCAGGGCCGCCCAGCCGATCCTCGGCGGGGATGCGGACTCCGTTCAGGGTGACGCGGTGCAGCGGGAGCGCGTTCAAGCCCAAAAGTTTCTGCCGCTCCCCGACCTCCAGCCCCTCGGCACCCTTCGGGACAATGAAGCCCTGCGTTTGCCCCTCCAAATTGGCGTAAACGATCATCGCCTCCGCGTCCTCCGCAAACGGGACAAAGGATTTCTCTCCGTTCAGGACGTAGAAATCCCCGTCGGCTTCGGCGGTGGCAGCGAGGTCGTTGGGGTCGAAGTCGAATCGCTGCTCCATCAGCGCGGCGGTGTAGGGCTTCCACTCGGCCTCGATGACCGGCGGGATGTACTTCTCCTTCTGCGCCTCGCTGCCAACCAGCAAAATCGGCGTGGCGAACAGGCCGGGCAAAAACACCGCCAGCGCGCCGGAGAGATCGCCCCAGGCCATTTCTTCCGCCGCCAGCACTCCCGTAACCGCGGAGCGCTCCCCGAAGCCGTCATATGCCTCCGGGATGGAGGCTTGCAGGTAGCCCAACTCCCAGCCTTTTTCAATCAGGGCGGGCGGCAGTTGCCCCTCCTCGTCCGCATCACGGGCGGCGGCGCGCAAATCGTCCAGCGCATAGCGCCGCACGGCATCGATGAGCATTTTTTGCTCTTCAGACGGGCTGAAAGAAAACATGGTGCCTCCTCATATTTTGGGGTTGAAGCGTAACCTTCAATTTGCAATGTTCAACACAGTCACCGAACCAACAGACCGTTCAAAACCATGTTCGCATACTGATCGGCAATTTCATCCGCATCGAGCGGGCCGTCGGCGCGGTACCAGGTGATCGTCCAGTTCATCACGCCCAGCAGGGCGCGGGCCTCCAGCGCGGGGTCGCGGCACTGGAACACACCGGCGTCAACGCCCTCCTGAAGCAAACCGCGCCACAACCCTTCAAAGCGGTCGCGGCGCGGAATGTGGCGGGCGCGCAGGTCGGCATCCAGCGAGCGATGCTCAAACAAAAGCACCGCCGACAGCCCCCGCTGGCTGGTGAGAATCTCCAGGTAAATCCGAATGGCCTCGCGGAGTTTCTCCTGCGGCGGCAGGGCGGCGGCGGCGACTTTTCCTATGGTGTCTATCAGGATGTCCAGTGCTTTGTCCAGTAAGGCCAGCAAAATCTCCTGCTTGCTGCTGACGTGATGGTACAAACTCGCCTTTTGCAGGTTGACCGCGCGGGCGATGTCCTGCATGGAGGCGGCATGAAAGCCCTTCTCGCTGAAAATCTGGGCTGCGGCTTCAAGGATTTCGTCTCGTGTCATGGTTTTCTGCTCCCTACCGACCGGTCGGTAGTTTTAGCGTAGCAGAATTTCACAGAGGTGTCAAGAGAAAGTTCTGATGGGGTGCAGGCAAAAGATGTAGAAATCGGGCAGCCGCATGTCTCTGCCCTTCCCCCGGCGGGGCGGGGTGTTCGGTGCCTGTCCTGTTCGCAAAATGAAGACTGGCAGTCCTGCCAGGACTGCCAGTCTTGTGTGCGGGGCGAGGGAAACACACGGGAATTTCTACAACATTTTCCTGCACCCGTTTGATGG
>CAZPSL010000043.1:0-9275 GCA_964589145.1 uncultured Anaerolineales bacterium | reverse complement strand
CACTACATCAAACGCTACATGCCGGACGATATGCAGGGCAAGGTGATCGTGACCAATACCACCACCGAGGCCGATCAGGCGCTTTTCAAACGGTGCGGCGTCAAATACCTGGTCACTACCACCCCCGTGCTGGACGGCCGCTCCTTTGGTACGAACATGATGGAAGCCGCGCTGATCGCCATCTCCGGCAAGGGGCGGGCGCTGACCCACGAAGAGTACGATGAACTGCTCGATCAACTCAATTTTGAACCGCAAATCCAGGAGTTGAACTGAAATGGACGCCATTATCACCGCCGGGGGCATCCCCAAACCTGAAGACCCGCTTTACAAATACACGCAAGGTAAACCCAAAGCCCTGCTTGAAATCGCCGGAAAGACGATGGTACAGTGGGTACTGGATGCTGTCTGCGCCTCCGAAAAGGTGGAACACATCGTCATCGTCGGGCTGGAAGAGCGCGACATTGCCCCTACAGGGCAGAAACCGATTGCTTTCATGCCCGACCAGGGCAGTTTATTCCAAAACGTGCGCGGCTCTATTGCCAAAACAGTGGAACTCAACCCGAACGCGGATCACGTCCTGATGGTCTCTTCGGATATTCCCACCATCACTACCGAAATGGTGGATTGGGCGATTGATGCCGCACTGGAAACCGACCACGATGTTTATTACAACGTGGTCACCCGCGAGGCAATGGAAGCCCGCTTCCCCGGTTCCAACCGCTCGTTTATCAAGTTCAAGGATGTTGAGATCTGCGGGGCGGATATGAACATCGCCCGCGTGGAGGCCGCCCGCGGTAACGACGAGTTGTGGCAAAAACTGATCGGAGCCCGGAAAAATGCGCTTAAGCAGGCTGCCCTGTTTGGGTTCGATACCCTGCTGCTGATGCTGCTCCGCCGCCTGACCATTGGCGATGCGGTGGAACGGGTTGGCAGGCGGCTCAACCTGCGCGGACGGGCGATCATCTCCCCCTACGCCGAAATCGCCATGGATGTGGACAAGCCCCACCAGTTTGACCTCCTGCGCGCCGACATGGAGAAGCGGTACGCGGCATGATGCAAAAGTTTCTCGCCTGGGATGCCCGTATCTCCCGTCGGCTGCGGGTGGCCGAAAAACCAGGGATGTTACACCGGGCTGCATCTTTTCTGGCGCACTCCGGCGATTCCTGGTTTTGGATTTTAGCACTGGTACTGGTCGCCTGGCTGGGGACGGATTACTGGCGCTGGCGGGCCATTGCGGTTGGAGTCAGCGTGCTGATTGCAGCGGCACTGGTGCTGGCAATCAAGTTTACAGTGCGTCGCGGGCGTCCTGAAGGTGAGTGGGGGAGCATCTACCGCAGCACCGACCCGCATTCCTTCCCCTCCGGGCACGCGACGCGCGTTTTTTTGATAGCCGTGATGATCACCGCTTTTGGCCCTGGATGGCTCGCCATCCTGCTGGTGCTCTGGGCACCCCTGGTAGGACTCGCCCGCGTGGCGATGGGAGTACACTACCTTTCCGATGTGCTGGCCGGCGCCCTGCTGGGAATCCTGTTCGGTGCGCTGGGGGCGTATTTCAGCGCCGACTGGCTGATTGCGCACGGGGTTTTGTAGCAATAGTTTTCTGTTGCGCAGGTAACCAAAATATGGCCGGTTCAATTACCCTCCCCATAACTTCTGACCCCCAGGAGATGATCAGCAATCTGGCGCGGCTGGTCGAAATCAGCATGACGCTGAATTCCACACTGGACCCGGAGACGCTTCTGGAGTACATTCTTGCTTCGGCAGTGGAAATGCTGCATTGTGAAGCAGCCTCGATTTTACTGTATGACGACGAAAAGAAAGAACTGCACTTTGCAGCATCAACGGATTCTGACCCTGTGGAACTGGCAAAAATTCCGGTACCGTTGGAAAACAGCCTCGCCGGACAAATTTTCCAGGAAAATTCACCGCTGGTGGTGAACAATATTCCCCGTGAGCAGCAGCATTATCCGGATGTCAGCAGCCAACCCCGGGGTCGAATCCGCTCACTTGTCGGGGTGCCGATGCGCATCCAAAAGCAGAAGATCGGCGTAATTGAAACCATTAACAAAAAAGATGGGGTATTCAGTTATGCCGATGTGAAACTGCTGGCGATTATCGCATCTCTCGCAGCGGTGGCAATTAACAACGCCCGCATGGTGCAGGAATTACAGAAGGCCAATACCCGCTTGCGGGAGGCAGACGAGATGAAAAACCGGTTTATGGCAGTGGCCTCGCATGAACTCCGTACGCCGTTAGGTGTCATTCTGGGGTATGCCACGTTTCTCAAAGAGGAAACACAAGGAGAATTATCGGAACACGCTGCCAATGTTCTCAACGCGGCCATGGAACTGCGCACGCTGGTGGAAGCCATGACCAACATGAACATGTTTTACACTGGAGAACGGGACGTCAAACCGGAGCCGGTTTCGCTTCAGAGTGTTGTGCACGCAGCCTGTGATGAAATTGCCTCCATGGCAGAAACCCGAAACAACGTACTGACCTTAAATTTGCCGCCGGTACCCGTGGTAGTAAACGCCGACCCTCAAAAGTTAAAACTGGCCTTTACCAACGTGTTGAATAATGCGGTGCGGTTTTCTCCAAAAGGCAGCGAAATTCGCATCCGTTTGGAAATGGATGATGATGCGGTGCTGGTTGCTGTGCAGGACAAGGGCCTGGGTATTCCCCCGGATAAACTTGAAGTGATTTTTGAACAGTTTTATCAGGTAGAAGACCACATGACCCGCCGCTACGGGGGACTTGGATTGGGGCTGGCAATCGCGCGCGAAATTGTTAACCTGCACGGGGGGCAAATCTGGGCCGAGTCACCGGGGTTGGGATACGGCTCAACTTTTTATATCGCCATTCCCCGATAATTTTCGCCCGTTTTTCGGGTTCTTTCGTTTAGTTGCTGTTTCCTGCTTCCGCTCTTTTGTCCCCAGCGAGACCGCATCCTCCCCGAACCGCTCCCGCAGTTCAGCCACCACCCGGCGGAGTTTGGCGTCCTTCTGCCAGTTTTTGTCCCACAGGCCGACCTGCCGGGGCGGTTTCTCCAGCCCGCTGACGCCAACCCCGATCAGTCGCACCGCCTGACGGCCGGGCTGCGCCCACAGGCGGTTGAACAGGGCCAGGGCGTGGCGGGTGATGGTCTCTGCATCGTTGAAAGTTCTGCCGGGCGTGACCTGCCGTGTCAGGGTGGTAAAATCCGCCCAGCGCAGTTTGATCTTCACCGTGCGGGCGGTCAGGCCGTGTTTTTGCAAACTCTGGGCAACGCGTGCCGCTTGCTGCCGCAGGGTGCGGCGCAGTTTTTCGGGGTCGCGCACATCGCGGCTGAACGTCACCTCCTGGCTGATGGACTTTGCCTCGTGTTCAACCACAATCGGACGGTTGTCAATGCCGCGCGCCCGCAGCGAGAGGTCGTAGCCGATTTTGCCGAAGCGGCGCACCAGATCAATTTCGGGGTGGCGTGCCAACGCTCCGATGGTGGTGATGCCCAGCAGGGCGAGTTTCTCCGCGGTTTTGGGCCCCACGCCCCAGAGCATGGTCACCGGCAGCGGGGCGAGGAAGTCGGCTTCCTGCCCGGCGGGGACGATGGTGATCGCGTTGGGGGACCGCCCTTTGGGCGCGGACATCTTCCCGACGTCGGTGGCGATTTTGGCGACCAGTTTGTTGCTGGCAATCCCCAGGGAGCAGGGCAGCCCTAATTCTTGACGGATGCGCTCCTGAAGGCCGCGCGCTGCGCCCTCGATGGGCACGGACAAATCCGTCACGTCCAGGAAGGCCTCGTCAATCGAAATCTGCTCGACGAGCGGGGTCAGTTCCCGCAAACGCTGCATCACCTGCCGCGAGGCCGCCCGATAATCCGAATGTCGGGAGCGGACGATGATCAGGTCGGGGCACAGGCGGAGAGCGGTGCGCATGGGCATCGCCGAGTGGACGCCGCGGGCGCGGGCCGGGTACGAACAGGAGGCGACCACGCCGCGCTGGTCGGGGCTGCCGCCGACGGCGAAGGGTTTGCCGCGCAGGGCGGGGTCGCGCTGCTCCTCCACGGCGCAGAAGAAAGCGTCCAGGTCGAGGTGGATGATAGTTCGGGGAGTGGGGGCGGACATGGGGGCAGGGCGTGGGGTGTGGAGCGGATTATCAATCCGCTCTACGGGGCTGGGCGGGGGGAATTTCACCACGAAGGCACGAAGGCACAAAAAACTTGGTGTTTTGGTGTCTTTGTGGTGAGCCACCAGGGTGTGGAGCGGATTATCAATCCGCTCTACGGGGCTGGGCGATGCTCTGTGCTGTGAGTATACCCCGAAATGAAAAAGACCCCGCGGGGTGCGAGGTCTTTTTGTGTTTTGGGGGTGGGGTTACATCATGCCCATTCCGCCGCCGCCACCGGGAGGCATGGGAGGTTCAGGCTCAGGGATGTCGGTAATCAGGGCTTCGGTGGTCAGGATCATCGCAGCGATGGAAGCCGCGTTCTCCAGCGCGCCGCGGGTGACCTTGGCGGGATCAATCACACCGGCCTTGATCATATCCACGTACTCTTCGGTGAGCACGTTGTAGCCCAGGTTGGGGTCGTTCTTCTCGGCCTGCAAGCGGCGGACGGTGTCGAGGATGACGGAGCCGTCTTTACCGGCGTTGGCCGCGATCTTGCGCATGGGAACTTCCATCGCCTCACGCACAACCTTGACGCCGATTTGGGCATCGGGGTATTCCAGTTCGAGGTCGTCCAGCGCGCTCATGGCGTTGATCAGGGCCACGCCGCCGCCGGGGACGATGCCGTCTTCGACGGCCGCGCGGGTTGCGGAGAGGGCGTCTTCGACGCGGTGCTTCTTCTCTTTCAGTTCGGTCTCGGTTGCGGCACCCACACGGATGATGGCAACGCCGCCAGCCAGTTTCGCCAGACGCTCTTGCAGTTTTTCGCGGTCGTAATCGCTGGTGCTCTTGTCAATTTCGATGCGAATCTGCTCAATGCGGCTCTTGATGGCGTCGGGGTCGCCGTGCCCGTTGACCACGGTGGTGTCGTCTTTGGTGGAGATGACCTTGTCGGCGCGCCCGAGGTCTTCGATGGTGACGCTATCCAGTTTGCGGCCCATCTCCTCGGTGATCACGGTGCCGCCGGTCAGGATGGCGATGTCTTGCAGCATGGCCTTGCGGCGGTCGCCGAACCCAGGGGCCTTGATCGCCAGGACGTTGATCATGCCGCGCAGTTTGTTCAGCACCAGGGTCGCCAGGGCTTCGCCGTCCACATCTTCGGCGATGATGACGAAATCGCGCTTGCCGATCTGGATCAGTTTCTCCAGCACGGGGACGATGTCCTGGGCGGCGGAGATCTTCTTGTCGTGGATCAGGATGTAGGGTTCCTCGATCACGGCTTCCATCGTGTCGCCGTCGGTGATGAAATAGGGCGAAATGTAGCCGCGGTCGAACTGCATCCCTTCGACGTACTCGGTCTCGAACTCCAGACCCTTGGACTCTTCAACGGTGATCACGCCGTCTTTGCCGACCTTGTCCATCACATCGGCGATCAGTTCACCAATCACGCGGTCCTGTGCGGAGATGGAGGCCACGTTGGCGATGTCCTCTTTGGTCTCGACTTCGATGGCCTGCTCAGCGATGCGTTTGCTGGCGGCTTCGGCGGCGGCGAGGATGCCCATCTTGAGAAGCATCGGGTTGGCACCGGCAGCCAGGTTCTTCATGCCGCCTGTGACGATGGAGTGCGCCAGCACGGTGGAGGTGGTGGTGCCGTCACCGGCGATGTCGTTGGTCTTGGTGGCTGCTTCCTTGAGCAGTTGGGCGCCCATGTTCTCGAAGGGGTCTTCCAGTTCAATTTCCTTCGCCACGGTCACGCCGTCGTGGGTGATGGTGGGGCTGCCGAACTTGCGGTCCAGCGCCACGTTACGGCCCTTGGGGCCGAGGGTGGTAACAACGGCTTTCGCGAGGGTATCCACACCCTTAATCAGGTTGCGACGAGCCTCATCGGAAAAGATAACTTGCTTTGCCATAAAACTACTCCTTTTGGAATTTGTGATTTTTGATTGCAGATTTGGGCTTACTCGACGATTGCAAGGATGTCATCTTCGGCCAGAACGAGCACTTTCTCACCGTCCGCTTTGACCTCCGTGCCGGCGTACTTGGCGTAAAGCACGGTATCGCCCACGGAGACATCCAGCGGAACGCGTTCACCGGCGTTGTTACGCGGCCCAGGCCCGACAGCCAGTACCGTCCCCTGTTGAGGGCGTTCCTTGGCGGTATCGGGCAGCATGATGCCGCCGCTGGAGGTTTCTCCTGGCCCGGCGGGTTTGACAATCACGCGGTCCCCGAGGGGTTTCAACGTCATGTTCGTTCCTCCTGAAGATTGGGGGTTAGCACTCATTCTGTTTGAGTGCTAATGCGGGCAAATGATAACGAGATTTCAGGGATGAGTCAAGAGATGGAGGGGCAAAGTTGACGGATTCTTACAAATTTCTGATATTCGGCAGCCGCACCGAACGTTCGTAACCTCCCTCTGCCGGAGGGGTTACAACAAGACAGGAACTTTTTTATTTCATGCCAAAGGAGTTGCGATTATGTCAAAAGTCGCCGTCGTAACCGACAGCACCGGATACATTCCAAAAGAACTGGTCGAGCAATACGGTATCATCGTTGTTCCGTTGTACGTCATCTGGGACGGGGATGAGTTGAAGGATGATGTAGACATCACCCCCACGGCGTTCTACAACCGCCTGCAAAATTCAAAAACCATGCCCAGCACCTCCCAGCCGACTCCAGCAGACTTCCAGGAGGTTTTTGCCCGTCTGCACGGGGAAGGCTACGAGATTTTGAACGTCCTGATTTCCAGCGGGTTGTCGGGGACGGTGGCCTCTGCGGAGCAGGCCAGACAAAACATGCCAGAAGCGAACATCGAGATCTTCGATTCCCGTTCAACGGCAATGGAACTGGGTTTTTGCACCCTGGCGGCCGCGCGCGCGGCTGCCGAAGGCAAATCGTTGGAGGCATGCCTTGCTGCGGCCAAGAAGGCACGCGGGAACTCCGGGCTTATTTTTGCTGTGGATACGCTCGAATTCCTGCACCGCGGCGGACGTATTGGCGGTGCCTCCCGTTACCTGGGGACGCTGTTGCGTTTCAAGCCTCTGCTGACCATCACCGATGACGGGAAGATTGACGCTCTGGAGAAGGTCCGCACCAAAAAGAAAGCACAAAAACGCGTTTCGGATATTGTGGTAGAGCGGTTACAGGGTAAATCGGGCATCCGCCTGGCGACGCTCAACGCAAACGCTTCTGAAGAGGCCAGAGTTCTGCTGGAACAAACCGCCGCCCGTCTGGATAATGTAGTGGAAACGGTTTTTTCGGAGGTCAGCCCGGTGATCGGCACGCATGTCGGCCCCGGAACCGTGGGGCTGGCGTATACCCACGATTAGCGGTATCCGCCTTGAATTGAGAAACTCCCGCCGATTTGGCGGGAGTTTTTTCTTAACCTTGAGTTGTGAATAGGAGCCTATCCGCAAAATCACAATGTAACAAAGCGGATACATTTCAACACGCTGTGGCGGCATCCCCCACTCTCACCCCGGCCTCATCTCCAGGGGGAGAGCGGAACCAAAGCGGAAATGTTGGAAGGGGTATCGGAAAGTGCGCTGTCTGGGGAACACAAATGCAACGAAGGGCAAGGATTACACGAAAAATTCGGATATTCGTACTGCAAAACGGGGATTCTGCACCTTATCCGAAATTCAGGGGAATTATTCATACCCGTGCGGGTTTTGCGATTGCCAGCGCCAGGCGTCGGCGCACATCTCCTCCAGGGCGCGGGTGGCCTTCCAGTGCAGTTCGCGGTTGGCTTTGGATGGATCGGCAAAAGACGTGGGTAAATCTCCGGGGCGGCGTCCCACAATTTCGTAGGGGATTTTCTTCCCGGTGGCTTTCTCAAAGGTGTGGATCACCTCCAAAACCGAGTACGGGCGTCCCGTCCCCAGGTTGTAGACAATCGCTCCGGGTTTGTCGGCCAACTTCTCCAGCGCGCGCACATGCCCGATTGCTAAATCCACCACATGGATGTAATCCCGCAGAGGGGTGCCGTCGGGGGTCGGGTAATCACTGCCGAAAACGTACAACTTCGGGCGGATGCCCACCGCGACCTGGGTGACGTAGGGCAAAAGATTTTGCGGCACGTCCATCGGGTCTTCGCCGATGCGCCCGCTGGGGTGTGCGCCGACCGGGTTGAAGTAGCGCAGCAGGATGATGTTGGCTCGCGGCTCGGCGGCACACCAGTCTTTGAAGATTTGCTCCATCATCACCTTCGTCCAGCCGTAGGGATTGGTGGCGGAGGTGGGCATATCCTCCACCAGCGGGGGCTGGTTGCTTTCCCCGTACACTGTGGCGGACGAACTGAACACCAAGTCGAAGACCTCGGCCTCGCGCATCGCCTGGCAGAGATGGATGGTGCCGGTCAGGTTGTTGTGATAGTACGCCAACGGCATCTCGACCGATTCGCCCACCGCTTTGAGCGCGGCAAAGTGGATGACGGCATCGAAATTGTGCTGACGAAAGACCGCGCGCAGCGCGTCGTAATCGAGCAAATCCACCTTGTGAAAGACGAGCGATTTGCCGGTGATCTCCTGCACCCGGCGCAGGGCTTCTTCTTTGCTGTTACGGAGGTTATCCACCACCACGACCTCATGTCCGGCGTTGAGCAGTTCCACGCAGGTGTGGCTGCCGATATAGCCCGCACCGCCTGTGACGAGAATGTTCATAATTTTTCCTTTTGGATCGTTGATTCGCGAATTTCGCTTTTACCACAAAGCCACCAAGACACAAAGTTGTAAATCATGCTTCGTGACTTGGTGCCTTGGTGGTGAGAACAAGGGAATTTGCGAAGGTTGGCAAAAACGTTACATCCGCCTTTTTCACCACAAAGCCACCAAGACACAAAGTTGTAAATCGTTCTTCGTGACTTGGTGCCTTGGTGGTGAGAACAAGGGAATTTGCGAAGGTTGGCAAAAACGCTACATCCGCCTTTTTTACCACGAAGCCACCAAGACACAAAGTTGTAAAGTATGCTGGGTGCAGGCAAATGTTGTTGAAGGGTATCTGTGCTGCCCCCTACCCTGCCCTCCCCCCGCCGGGGGGAGGGTTGGGTGGGGGGGTCAGCACTCACTGTGCCCGCAGGCGTAACACTTGCGGCAGCCTTCTTCATTGATCACCGCGGCCTGCCCGCACTCCGGGCACAGATCGCCGACCTTCTGGATGACCGATTCCTCCGGGACAGCGTGCGCCGCGGATTT
>CAZPSL010000042.1:0-16466 GCA_964589145.1 uncultured Anaerolineales bacterium | reverse complement strand
GTGCTGCATCCCATTCTGGGACGCCCGATGGTCTGGCACGCCGTCCACGCGCTGGCACAAGTCACGGACGAAAAGCCGGTAATCGTGGTCGGTCACGGCGCCGAAGCCGTACAGCAAGCCATCGGCACGGCGGCCCGCTTCGTCCTTCAGGAAGAACAACTCGGCACCGGGCACGCCGTCATGCAGGCGGCGGATCTGCTCAAAGGGCAGACTGACTACGTACTGGTCTCCTACGCCGATATGCCGCTGCTTTCCCCGCAGACTTTTCAAATGGTGGCAGATGCCCAGCGGGGGCACGACGGCCCGATGACCCTGCTCACAAACATCGCTGATGACCCGCGCGGCTTTGGGCGCATCGTACGCGGCCCCGAAGGGAACGTGCAGGCCATTGTCGAGGAGGTGGACTGCACCCCGGAACAACTCGCCATCCGGGAGTTGAACACCAGCGTGTACTGCTTCCGCGCCGATTGGCTCTGGGAGGCCCTGCCGCGCATTCCGCTCTCCCCGAAGGGCGAGTACTACCTCACCGATTTGGTCGCCATCGCCGTCGGGGACGGGCTGACTGTGCGCGCCGTCACCATTGACGACCCTGCCGAGGTGATCGGCGTCAACACCCGCATCCATTTGGCGGAAGCAACCGCCCGGATGCAGGAGCGGATCAACCGCCGGTGGATGCTCGCAGGGGTCACGCTGCTCGACCCGCTCACCGCCTGGATCGAGGTCGGTGTCACCATCGGGCAGGATACCGTCATCGCGGCGAACACCCACCTCCAGGGCGAGACTCATATCGGGCAGAACTGCACCATCGGGCCGAACACCGTCATCCGCGATACACAAATCGGGGAGAACTGCAAGATATTCGCCTCCGTGCTGGAGGAGGCGGTCGTCGAAAACAACGTAGATATGGGGCCCTTCGGGCATCTCCGCAAGGGCGCACATCTCGCCGAAGGCGTCCACATGGGCAACTTCGGGGAGGTCAAGAACTCCTACCTGGGGCCGGGCAGCAAAATGGGGCATTTCTCCTATCTGGGTGATGCCACCCTGGGTGCGGAGGTCAACATCGGGGCCGGAACAATCACCTGCAATTACGATGGAATCCACAAAAACCCCACCAAAATCGGGAATGGGGCTTTCATCGGCAGCGATACGATGCTGGTCGCCCCCGTCGAGATCGGCGAGGGAGCGCGCACCGGCGCGGGGTCGGTGGTCACAAAAGATGTGCCGCCGCATACATTGGCGGTGGGGCTTCCGGCGCGCAAAATCCGTAAACTGAAATGAACGAACTCGAACTGATCGCAGGGGCGCTGGTTTTAGGGCTGCTGGCGGTTTTGGATTTGCTGACCATCGCCGCCCGCTCCGGGCTGCGAAACGCCTCGCTGGCGCGGCTGCTGCAAGCACAGGAGCAAGGCCAGAAAGAGGCAGCACAAGCGATGAATTTGCTCACACTGCTGCCCCGTCCGTACACCGGTTTGTACCTGGTACAGTCGCTGGCCCGTCTGCTGCTGATTGGGGGCATTTGTCTGCTGATTTTTCAGATCAACGTCTTTGAGTCACGCTGGGCGAATTTTGGGCTATTCCTGCTGACGGGCTTCCTGCTTGCCCTTTTGGAATGGCTTGCTGAACGGCGGGTATACCATAACCCGGAGTTCTGGCTGATCAAACTGGCAACCTTCATCCGGGTTGTGAACTGGGGTCTGTCCCCGTTGATTTCCCTGACCCTGCTTCTCTCCGGCGACACGCACGAGACCGCCGAGGCTCACGGCAAAATCACCGAGGACGAACTGATTACCCTGGTGGATGCCAGCGAGCAGAACGGTGTCATCGAGGAGGGCGAGCGGGAGATGATCCGCTCGATTGTCAGATTGGGTGAAACCCTGGCGCGGGAGATCATGGTCCCGCGCATCGACATGGTCACTCTGGATGTGGATATTCCGCTCTCGGAAGCCGTAGACATCCTGCTGGGCACCGGCTTTTCACGCGTGCCGGTGTACGAAGGCTCGGTGGATAATATCATCGGCCTGCTGTATGCCAAAGACCTGATTCGCCTGTGGCGCGGCGGAGAGCAGCGGGTTGAAAACCTGCGGGATGTGCAACTCCGCTCGCCGTATTTTGTCCCTGAAGCCAAGAAAGTGGACGAACTGCTGACCGAGATGCAAAGCAGCCGGATGCACATGGCGATTGTCGTGGACGAGTACGGCGGTGTGGCCGGTGTGGTCACGCTGGAGGACATCATTGAGGAGATTTTCGGCGAAATCCAGGACGAGTACGACGAGAACGAGGAGCAACCTTACCAGATTTTGGATGACGGCAGTTATCTGTTCCGCGGACGGATTGACCTGGACGATTTCAACGAGTTGATGGATGCTCACCTGCCGGTTGACGAGGCGGATACTTTGGGCGGATTCCTTTATATGCGGTTTGGTCATGTCCCCGAAGCAGGCGAGCAGTGGCAGGAAGACGGTGTGCTGCTGACTGTGGAAGAGGTCAGCGGACGGCGCATCCGCAAGGTGCGGGCACAATCCATCGCGCCGCAGGAACAAGAAAATGACGAGGAGAGACAAAAACCCTGAAGACTTTTCATCACCCTGAGGACTGGCAGTCCTGTCAGGACCGCCAGTCCTCAGTTCCCTAGACCCTGTGATGAACTTTTCTGCGCCCCCGGCCCCTCCCCCCTTCCCTGGGGAGTGCGAAGCCTGCCTGAAGGGTGAGGGGGGACGCAGGGGAGATGGAGAGACAACAGGTTTTCTGCTGTCTGCATCACAGAAAGTACATAACAGCCCCAGATTCTCCCGCGGCCTCACTACCCTCAACCCAATGAGCAAAGAACGCATCCTGATTGTCGAAGATGAACCCGCCGTCGCCCGCGGGCTGGAATACGGCCTGAATGCCGAGGGCTTCGACGTCTTCTGGGTGGATACCGGACAGAAGGCACTTGACTACGCCCGCAGCCGGCACCCGCACCTGATCCTGCTCGATATTCGCCTGCCGGACATCAGCGGCTTTGACGTCTGCCGTCAACTGCGCGCCGAGGGGGAACGGATGCCCATCCTGATACTCACCGCCCGCGACGAACCGATTGACAAAGTGCTCGGCCTGGAACTGGGTGCGGACGACTACGTGGTCAAGCCCTATGACCTGCGCGAGTTGATCGCCCGCATCCGGGCGTTGCTGCGCCGTGCCTACGGCGAACTCTCCCAAACCGCCCAGGGGAAGCAAATCACCTTCGGGGATGTGGTCATTGACCTGGAGCAGTTGCGCGTCTTCCGGGATGGCAAGCCGGTGTTCCTCACCCCGACCGAGTTCCGCCTGCTGCGCTACCTCGCCGAGCGGCCGCGCCGCCCGGTCAGCCGCGCGGAACTGATCGAAGCCGTCTGGGGGTACGACAGCGACATCGGCTCCGACCGCACCGTAGATGTTCACATCCGCCATCTGCGCGAAAAACTGGAAGCCGACCCCGCCAACCCGCGCTGGATTGTCACCCTGCGCGGTGTAGGCTACGCTTTTGAGCCGTGAGGGGGAGTTGAGAGTCGTGAGTCGAGAGTGGGGAGTTGAGAGTGGGGAGTTGGAGTTGGAAGCGGGAACAGCGATTCACGGCTTCCTTGCTCCCTGCACAGTTTCATCTTTTCTTTGCGATTCCTTAACCAAAACCCAAAGCCGTCACAACCTCCTCCCGCTACAATCAAACTGGAGTTGAATCTAAACCTGTTATGCGCTCTCTATGATGCAGATAGCAGAGAACCCGATGTGTGCAAGCAAATGTTGTAGAAATCGGGCAGTCTATGGGAACTGCTTCCTTTCCCCCCTCCCCTGCCCTCCCCCCGGCGGGGGGAGGGTTGGGTGGGGGGAACACCGGCGTTCTACATCTTTTGCTTGCACCCGAACCCGATGTTTCCTCATCCCCCCTGTGTCCTCTTTTCCCTTGGGAAGAGGGGACCAACTGCGAAGTGGTGTATTTTCGGGCGCTTCTTGCCCGAACAGGATGATTCCCCTCCCCTTGAGGGGGGAGGGGCCAGGGGAGGGGGACGACAGACAAGTTCATAACAGGTGCTAAAACAATCTCCAATCCCTACCTCCCGGAGGAGAACATGAAGCAATACGGCTGGTTACTGGCAGTTTTAGGCGTTATTCTGGGCATTGTGGCCCTGTGCGGTGCGACAGCGTTTGGTGCGGCGATGGGCGCCGGTGCAACCTACCTGTACCTGGATTCGCAACATGCGGAGGAACCGCAGCCCTTTGACGATTCCCCGGTGGGCGAGCCCCCGGTGGCTCCCGGCGCGCCGGGCGTCCCCGGAGGCCCCCAAACCTTCGATTTCGTCCTCACCGGCGGCGCGGAGATTGTGGAAGTTGTCCCCGGAAGCCCCGCGGACGAGGCCGGTTTACGCGCCGGGGATGTGATTCTCAGCGTGGACGGGCAGGAACTCACCCCGGAGAAATCGCTGGCCGACCTGATCAGGGCCTTCCAGCCCGGCGATGAAATCACGCTCGAAGTGCAGCCCGCCGACGGCGGAGATTCCCGCGAGGTCACCGTCACCCTGGGCGAAAACCCGGATAACTCAAATCAGGCCTACCTGGGCGTTACCTACCGCCCCACCGTGGCCCCGATGGGCGGGCAGATGCCCCCGATGTCTCCGCACGGCGAGGGCGGCCCGGATGCCCCCTTCGGCGGGATGCCCTTCATCCTGCCGCCGGACCTCCCCGAAGGTGTGGATGGGGCCGTTATCATCTCGCAGGTGATGGAAGATACCCCCGCCGCCGATGCCGGTTTACAGCCCGGTGACCTGATTTTGGCGGTGGACGGCGATTCCGTGGCCGAAATCGAGGATTTTGTGGAAATTTTGCAGTCCCACAAACCTGGCGATGAAGTCACACTCACCGTTTATCGGGATGGCGACCAGTTCGATGTGGATGTCACCCTCGCCGAGCATCCCGACAAGCCCGGTGCGGGGTTCCTGGGCGTGCTGGCGGGCAGTTTCTCCGTGGACGATTTCACCCCGCCCGAAGGCGCCCCCGGCTTCGACCTGCCCGGCGTCCCCGGCGGAGATGCGTAAGGGTACGGGGTAGAGGGTACAGGGTACGGGGTACAGCGTACAAGGTACAGCGTACAGGGTACAGGAGGCGAGTGCGCACAGGCAATTTGATCCCCAATCCCCAACCCCCAATTCCCCAATTCCCCATTCCCCAATCCCCATTTCCCAGCCCCCAACCCCAACCCCATGTCCCTCCGCTGGCGGCTCACTCTCAGTTACGTTCTGCTGACTCTGCTCTCGGTCGGCGTGGTCGGCGCGGTGACGTACAAACTCGCCGAGAATTACGCCGCGGCCCGCGAAATCGAGGGCCTGAGCGAAAATGCCCAGGCGATTGCGCTCCAGGCTGAGCCGCTGATGTATTCGCCTTTTGGCGCACACGAGTTGCAGCAACTGGCGGAGACCTCGGCGTACCTCGGCGATTTGCGCGTCCGCATTCTGGATGTGCGCGGGCGCGAAATTGCCGATTCCGGGTTGCCGGGGGCGGAGGGGCAGGTCTCACTGCTGATTCCGGTGGACTCGCCGCCGGGGGTGATGGTCTACCGCATCCAGCCGGGCGCGCCGCTGGAACTGCCCCCGGAACTGGCGGCCATGCTCCCCCCGGAGAGCAAAATCACCATCGTGGAACAGCACGACAGCCCCTGGGGAAAGCAGTTCACTTTCAAGGAAGTTTCCCTTGCCGAGAGTGAATCGCTGACCGCGCCGCGGCCTGGTTTTCCCCGCCCCCGCTCGGCGACCGTGCTGCATTACCCCATCGGCGACCCGCTCGCCCCCATCGGCTACGTGGAGTTGAGCGCGCCGCTCGATTACGGCAGCGCCCTGCTGAAGAACCTCCGTTCCGCATTGCTGGTGGCCGGGAGCGGGGCGGTGCTGCTGGCGGTTCTCCTGGGGTTGTGGAACAGCCGAAGGATCACCGCGCCCCTCAAAAGCCTGGCGCGCACCGCGTCCCAAATGGGGGCGGGAGACCTTTCGGTGCGGGCGGATATCCAGACGGGCGGGGAGATCGGCGCATTGGCCGGTCAGTTCAACCAGATGGCGGACAGCCTGCAAGGCAACATCCGCCAACTGGAGGCCGAGCGGGATGCGCTGCGCCGATTCATCGCCGATGCCTCCCACGAGTTGCGCACCCCGATCACCGCGCTCAAAAATTTCAACGCCCTGCTGCAAGGCCCGGCGGCGGATGACCCCCAGGCGCAGGCCGAGTTTTTGGCCGAGAGCCAGACCCAGATTGAGCGGCTGGCGTGGATCACCGGCAACCTGCTCAACCTTTCGCGCCTGGATGCCGGGCTGCTGGAACTCGACCTGGGCGACTGCGACCTGCGCGAGGTGCTGGATGCGGCGGCTGCTCCCTTCAGACCGCCCGCGGCGGAGAAGGGCGTTACCCTGGTGCTGGACACACCCGATACGCCCGTGACGATGACCTGCGACCGTCACCGGCTGGAGATGGCGGTTGGCAATCTGGTGGATAACGCCCTCAAGTTTACCCCTGCGGGCGGGGAGATCCGCGTTTCCCTGGTGCGCGGGGCGGATCGGATTTTGGTGCGTGTGCGCGATACGGGGGCGGGCATCTCCCCGGAGGATTTACCGCATATCTTCGAGCGGTTTTACCGCGGGCGCGGGGAAACTGTCCCCGGCAGCGGGCTGGGGCTGGCAATCGTCAGGAGCATTGTCGAAGCCCACGGGGGCGAAGTCAGCGTGGAGAGTGAAGCGGGGAAGGGCACGGAAATCACGCTGGCGTTCTAATTGCTTTTGCAGTGCGAATCGCACGGGCGCTGAGATGCAGCGGTAGAGCGGATTGTCAATCCGCTCTACTTTTCAGGGCATCAGGCTGATTGCCTCAACTTGTCGCTTGCCAGTCGGTTCAGACTAATTCCGGATTCGGCGGCTTCCAGGGCCAACTGGCGGTGTAACTCCGGGGGAATCCGCACTAAAAATTTCCCGCTGTATTTTTTTGCGGCAATCGGTTCCGGGATTTTCTCCCCATTGGCGCGCATGTCCGTGACCGCCTCGGCAACCACTTCCCGGATGCCCCGCAACGCATCTTCCGGGGTTTGAGCCAGCCAACTCAAACTTGGAAATTCCGTGCAAAGGCCGACGTATTCGCCATCTTCCTCAGACCATGTTACACGGTAGGTATAGCGATCATTTTTCATCATGTTTTTGAGCCTCCAGGCGTTCAATGGCTTTTAACACCTGCCTGCAAGGATAACCGCGATTTTTGTCATGTCTGTATAGTACCATTACTGGTATCTTTGTCAAGTGGACGTCAAAAAAAGATGCACTTTCGATTCCATCTCTGCCGCGGCCCCCGCACCGGCGCGGAACCAGTGGATGTTCGGGTCGTCGGGTTTGAACCAGTTGGCCTGCCGCCGCACAAACTGGCGGGTGAGCCGCTTCATCAGCGTCACCGCTTCCTCCAGCGTGATTTCCCCCTGAAGCACCTGCACCATCTGGCGGTAGCCAATCGCCGACATGGACGGCAAATCGGGGGCGTAGCCCGCTGCCAGCAGGCCGCGCACTTCGTCCAGAAGACCGGCTTCCAGCATGGCTTCGATGCGGGCGTCAATGCGGGCGTAAAGTTCGGGGCGCGGGCGCGTCAGGCCGAGTTGCAGCACCCGGTAGGGCGATTCCCCGCGTGATTTCTGGGCGGAGAACCGCTTTCCGGTGCGCAGGATCACCTCCAAAGCCCGCACGGTGCGCCGCAGATTTCGGGGATCGATGCGCTCTGCGGCTTCAGGGTCCACCTCGGCGAGACGGCGGTGCAGCCCATCGGGGCCGACCTCCTGCGCCCACTTTTCGAGGGCTTCCCGCATCCGAAAATCCGGCGCCACTTCGGGGATTTCCCAGGCCTCGGTCACCGCCCGGATGTACTGTCCCGTCCCCCCGACGAGGAACGGCAGCCGCCCGCGGGCGTGGATTTCCGCAATGGCCGCCTGCGCCGCCCGCTGGAACATGGCGAGGCTCCAGGTCTCGTCGGGGTCGGCCACATCCACCAGATGGTGCGGGACGCGGGCGAGTTCGGCGGGCGCGGGCTTGGCGGTGCCGATATCCATGCCGCGGTAGAACAGCCGCGAATCCGCAGAGACGATCTCGCCGTCCAGCGCCTCGGCCAGTTGGAGGGCGGTTTCGGTTTTACCGACCGCCGTCGGGCCCAGGATGACGATCAGGGGTGGTTTTGGCGTGTTTTTGGGCATGGGGGAGCGTTGCGAGGTTTAGAATACGAACATCCACGAATGGTGCGAATGGAGCGAATTTTTTCTTGTAACTCGTACTATTGTCCCAGTTATCCAGAGGGCGTAGGCAAAAGATGTAGAAATTGAGCATTGCGTTGTTGAGTGTGCCCCCACCCCCGGCCCCTCCCCCTACCCTCACCCCTCTCCCTTTGGGAGAGGGGAACCAAAGCGGAAATTTTGGGGAGGGGTGCGTTGTCAGGTGTGTGTGCGGCGAACGAAGTTCGCCGCACACACACCGAAGATCCCAGTCCCCCCTTCCCTGGGGAGTGCGAAGCCTGCCCGAAGGGTGAGGGGGGATGCAGGGGGGATGGGGCTCCAGAATACCACGGCTCGTTGGCAGATAACTATCTTTCTACAACATTTGCTTGCCCCGTTATCCAGATAGCGCATCTATGCGTCAGGAGATTGCATCCTCAAAGTGGACGATTTCCGGCGCGGCAGCGCGGCGTTTGCGGATGGCGATCACGTCAATGCGCCAGGGGAGGTCAATTTCGGGGTGTGCTTGCAGGTAGGCTTGTGCGGCAGCAATCAGGTGTTGACGCTTTGCGGGGGTGATGCTCGCTTCCGGGTTCCCGTAAGCATCTCCGCTGCGGGTTTTGACCTCCACGAAAACCAGGGTGTCCTCTTTCCGGGCGAGCAGGTCAATCTCGCCGTAGGGGGTGCGGACGTTGCGGTCAAGCACTGCGTATCCCTGCCGGGCGAGGTAATCTGCGGCCAGGGTCTCGCCCCACTGCCCCAAAGCCCGATTGCGGGCGGTCATCGCCATCTATCCCAAAAGCGAATCCAGCGCGCCCGCAGACCATAACGGGCGGTGTGGGTGGAAATCACCTCCTCATAGATTTCCAGCATGCGCTGGGAGGTGCGCTCGTAAGAATACTGCTCGGCTGTTCTTATGGCCTGTGCGCCCATCGTTTGGCGGGAATCTCTGTCGGTTGCCAGGCGCACCATTTTTGCTGTAAAAGAGGCGATGTCTTTCTCTGGAATGATGAACCCGTCTTTCCCGTCGGTGACGGTATCGCCAACGCCGGGGGATTCGATGCCCAGTACGGGCAGGCCGGAGGCCATCGCTTCGATGACGGTGAGCGGATGCACCTCGGTTACAGAGGCAGTTACAAAGGCATCTGCTGTCGCCAGGTAGCGCGGCACCTGGTCGTACTCTACCCGTCCGGTGAAGTGGACCTTATCTGCAATCCCCATGTAGTGAACCTGGTCTTGCAAATTGTCCAGTTCCGGGCCGCCGCCGACAAGCAGCAATCGGATGTGGGGATAGGCTTGCACCGCACCGTTGAAAACACGCAGTAAAAAGGGCAAATCCTTTTCGGGCGCCAGACGGCCCGTATAAATCAGGATGACGTCATCCGCGTCAAAACCAAATTTGTCTCGCGGAATGGGTTTGATATTCTGCCGAAAACGGGAAAGATCCACTCCGTTAGGAACCACGTCAATCCGGTTGGTCACGCCTACCCGTTCCAACACCTTTTTCAATCCTTCGGAGGGAGCAACTACCCGGTCAATGGAGTTGCAGAAACCAGGGATAAATGTCTTCATAAAAACATCCCCGGCACCGTCGGGCAGCATCGGCAGGTAAGCCTGGGTGTAGAGGTCGTAGCGGGTATGATTGGTGAACACAATCGGGATGCCGCGCGGCTTGCAATGCCATCTTGCCAGCCTGCCGCTCAGGAAGGGGTGATGAACGTGAACAACGTCCATCGTGTGCAGCAGTCGGCTGGCCTCGCGGCTGTAGCGCACGTTGAAATAGAATCCTGAAACCTTGACAGGAAGCCCCGGAGACCGGATGACGTTGGGTTCATCATCCTCATAATCCTGATCCCCGAAGGTAAAAACGAACACATCCTGCCCTACCGATTCAAGGTAGCGTTTGGTCAGATCAATGACGTTGGTGACGCCGCTGATGTAAGGTTTGTAGGCATCTGCCAGCATTCCGATACGCATCCTTCGCTCCTTTGCAAAAAAAGGGACAGGACTTTCGTTCTGGGCGACGGTTCGTGGTGTTCTGTACATGCGGCGCGCGCAGAACACCACATTTCCCTGCGGTTCAGCGAAAGTCCCAGAGAGAACGGGTAAACAAATCTGGAATGGCTTGTCTGTACACAAGCGCTCTCATTTGCTCAGCAAATGCAGCCTGGATGTGGGAGCAAACCTTTCAGATTTGTGTTTTTCGGGAGATACTGTGCGGTCCTGATGCTCAGTTTGATGCCAGTTTCCCAAGTGGTACCCAGGCTGCAAATAGAGTTTAGCACACTTCTGGCTGCTTTGGGATGTTAAAAAAGCGGGCGGGGCGGGCAAAAGATGCTAAAATCGGGCAAACACACGGGAACTGCTTCTATCCCCCACCTTGCTCTGCCCCGAATTTTCGCTTTGGTTCCCTTCTCCCAAAAGGAGAGGGGTCAGAGATGAGGACGGAAAGATTGAGTGGAGAGAATGCAAATTTGCAGACTTTCCTATTTGAATTGGAAGAGAAACACAATGACCGATACCCCCAAAAAACTGATCCAGGTTTCAACGCTGCGGAGAATCTTGTTAAATGATATTTTCAAGGATTTCGCCCAAACTCGCAAACGCTGGCTGCGAACATTGCTTGAGCCGCTTGTCTGGTTCCCGGCACACCGTTTTGCCAGTTTGGCCGCCAATTTTGATAACACAACGGCGCTGTACGGGTTCCATCAGGCAATGCAAGAATTTTTGGATTTTATGACCAATGATATAAAACTTGACGGGCAAGAAAACATCCCCAAAGACGGCCCGCTGCTGATTGTCTCAAATCATCCTGGTGCTATTGACAGTGTGGCAATTGGTGCCAATTTGCCCCGGGACGATCTTCGCATTGTTGCCACGAACTTTCCACTTTTATGCGAACTTCCATCCACCAGCCGCCATTTGATTTACATTGATCCGCATGCCCCAATGAATATCACCGGGGTGAGAGATACCATCCAGCATTTGAAGGAGGGCAAGTCAGTGCTGATTTTTCCCAGCGGGCGGGTGGAACCCGACCCGGCGATTTTACCCAGCGCCCGGGATGTGATCCAGAAATGGTCACCGAGCATCGAACTGTTTTTGCGGAGGGTCCCGCAAACGCAGGTAATGGTCACGATTGTGAGCGGAGTGCTCTCCCCGATTTTTCTGCGCAACCCGTTGATCCGGTTGTGGAGCGGCGTGCGCGACCCGTTGGCAATTGCCGAAGCGACTCAGATTATTGCCCAAATGCTCACAAAGAAACGCTTCCGGGTGTCACCGCGCATCTCGTTTGACATCCCCCGCACGCTGGATGAACTCCAGCGGGATTATCAGAGCGCGTACCAGGCCATTCTCGAACAGGCCGGTGCCCTCATGTCCAGGCACTTGCCCAATACCAACAAGCCCTGACCATCGTCATCCCTGAAACCAGGACTGGCAGCCCATCAGGACTGCCAGTCTTTCATTTTGGGAGTAGGCCGGGTGGGGGTCGAACCCACAAGGTGTTGCCACCGGCGGATTTTAAGTCCGCTGCGTCTGCCAATTCCGCCACCGGCCCGTTGGGATAATTTTACTCGAAGTGGGATGAAGGTCAAGATTGGCTCTGTGGGAATTGCCGGGGTTCCCACATCCCCACCCTCCCTTTGCACCCCTTCACCATCAACCCGTTGCCGCAGCCAGATTCAGCGGCGTGTACTCCTGTTCCAGTTCGCTGCGGAATTGCGAGGTGTAAAGCCGGTAGTAGTGCCCGCGCTTGCGGAGCAGTTCGGCATGGCTGCCCATCTCGACAATCTGCCCGTCCCGAATGACCAGGATGCGGTCGGCGTTTTTGATGGTTGAGAGGCGGTGGGCGATCACCACGCTGGTGCGCCCCGCCATCAGGTTTTCCATCCCTCGCTGGATGAGCGCTTCGGTGAGCGTATCCACCGAACTGGTGGCCTCGTCCATGATGAAGATCTCCGGCTGGCGCAGCACGGCGCGGGCGAGGCTGATGAGTTGCTTCTGCCCCACGGAGAGCAAACTTCCGCCCTCGCCGACCTCCTCATCGTAGCCCTTCTCGAACTGGATGATGAACTCGTGCGCCCCGGCGAGTTTCGCCGCAGCCTCGATCTCCTCGTCCGTGGCGTCCAGCCGCCCGTAGCGGATATTCTCGCGGATGGTGCCGGAGAACAAATGCGGGGTTTGCAGCACAATCCCGATGCGGGATTGCAGGGTTTCCAGCGAAATCTCGCGGTAGTCGCGCCCCCCAATACGGATCACGCCCTCCGTCGGCTCGAAGAAGCGGCACAGCAAATTGACGATCGTGCTCTTGCCGCCGCCTGTCGGCCCCACCAGGGCGAGGGTCTCTCCGCGGCGGATGTGCAGGTTGAAGTTCCGCAGCACGTAGTCGTCGTCCTCGTAGGCAAAACTCACGTTCTCGAAGACGATGTCGCCCTGGATGGTGCCAGGGTCAACCGCGTCGGGGCGGTCCATCACCTCGGGCACGGCGTCCACCAGCGAGAAGATGCGCTCCGCCGAAGCGATGGCGTGCTGCATTTCGGCGTAGACGCGCGCCAAATCCTGAATTGGCCAGAGCATGAACGCCACATAGGAAACAAAGGCCTGGATTCCCCCGATGGTCAGCGTGCCGACCTGAACCTGCCAGCCGCCGTACCAGGCGATTGCCCCCAGGGCGAAGGAACTGATCAACTGCACAGTGGGCAGGAAAATCGCCGAGAGCCAGGCTGCCCGGTATCCGGCGCGGTACATCTCGCTGGTCAGTTCGTCGAACTCCGCCATGTTGCGGTCTTCCCGCCCGAAGGCTTTCACCACCCGCACGCCGGTGATGTTCTCGTTGTACGCGCCGGTGATTTTGGAGTTGATTTTGCGCACCTGCCGGTATTGCAGGATGATCCGCTTTTGGAACTGGGAAGCCACCACCAGCAAAATGGGGATAATCGCCAGCACAATCAGCGCCAGTTTCCAGTTGATGATCAGCATGAAGAAGGCCGCGGTGGCGATATTCATCACCGCCCAGGTGGAATCCAGGAACCCCCAGGTGACGAGTTCCGCCACCCGTTCCGAATCCGACGTGACCCTGGACATGATCCACCCGACCGGGGTTTTGTTGTAGTACGAGAGCGAGAGTTTTTGCAGGTGGTTGAACATCGCCCGCCGCAAATCGTAGCGGATGCGCTCGCCCAGCACCCCTGCCAGGTAGATGAAGGTAAACACCGCCACCGCCTGGAACAAAATCAGCCCCCCGTAGCGGATCACGATTTCCCGCAGCGCGGCGGTATCCCGCGCCAGGATGCCATCATCCACGATTTGCTTGCCCAGGTAGGTGAAGTACGAATCCGTCGCCGAGGTAACCGCAATCGCGATCAGGAACCCGGCAACCCAGGGCCAGTGCGGAAAGGTCAGTTTCAGCGTGCGCCACAGCGTGCGCCCGTTGAAGGTGGTGGTAAATTCTTCTTCTTCGAAGTGGTGTTCAGTCATGGTTTTGAGCCTTCGCAGGCACGAAACATCTCATTCGCTCGCGGGATGCCCCGCAAATCCATCAGGGTCTTTTTCCCCTCCCCCGCCGGGGAAAGAAGGGGGCGATGTTCCTGACGGATTTGCGGAGGGGTGTACGCAAATGTTGTAGAAATTGGGCAGTCGTATGGGCGCTGCTTCCTCTCCCCCCACCCAACCCTCCCCCCGTCGGGGGGAGGGCAAGGGAGGGGGGACCACCGGCGTTCTACATCTTTTGCTTGCACCCTTTGCGGGGTATCACCTTGCGACCCTGTCAGGGTTTTCTTCCCCTCCCCCGCCGGGGGAGGGGTCAGGGGGGGCTTATCCCCCCTCTCCCTTAGGGAGAGGGGGCGGAGGTGAGGGAAGCACTCGCGATCTCCTTCTCCAGTTCCTCGTCAATTTTGGTCTGGATGTCGAAAATCTGGCGGTACATGCCGTCCTGCCGGAGCAGTTCCTCGTGGGTGCCCATCTGGACGATGCGCCCCTGGTCGAGCACCAGAATCAGGTCGGCGTTCATCACGCTCTGGATGCGGTGGGCGATGATGAAGGTGGTGCGGTTCTCCATCAGGTTTTCCATCGCCCGGCGGATTTCCTCCTCGGTTTCCAGATCCACGGAGGAGGTGGCGTCATCCAAAATCAGGATGCGCGGGTTCTTGATGATGGTGCGGGCGATGGCGACGCGCTGCTTTTGCCCGCCGGAGAGGGTCACGCCCTTCTCGCCGACCAGGGTGTTGTAGCCCTCCGGGAAACCGGCAATCGCATCGTGAACTGCCGCGGCCCGCGCCGCCGCTTCCACCTCCGCATCCGAAACCTCGCGCTCGACCCCGTAGGTGATGTTCTCCCGGATGGTGCGGGAGAACAGGAACGGCTCCTGCTCCACGATGCCGATTTGCCGCCGCAGGTAACGCCGCGGGTAGCGGTTGAGTTCCACCCCGTCGAGGGTGATGCTCCCGCCGGTGTACTCGTAGAAGCGCGGCAGCAGGTTCGCCAGGGTGGTCTTGCCGGAGCCGGTCGAGCCGAGCAGGGCAACCACTTCTCCCGGCTGGCACTCGAAGGTGATCTCTTGCAGGACGGGGATGTCCGGCGCGTCCTCGTAGGCGAAGGAGACCTGCTCGAAGCGGATGCGCCCCTCAATGCCGGATTTTGGGGTGTAATCGCCCTCATCGAGGGGTTCGCGCGGCTCGATGGTGATCTTCCGCAAACGGTTGTAGGAGACCATCCCGGTGGACATCTGCACGATCAGCCGCCCCAGGTTGCGAATCGGCCACAGGATGCCGGTCAGCAGCCCGGCGTAGGCCATGTAACTCCCCAGGGTGATTGTCCCGTTGATCGCGAGCGTCGCTCCGAAGGCGAATCCCGCCAGCATTTGCCCGCCGGTCAGGATGTCCGAAGCGGGCCAATAGAGTGAGTGCATCAGCAGCAGGCGTTTGCCGCGCCGGAATTTCTCCCAGTTTTCCACCTCGAACTTTTCCATCTCGTAGGATTGGCGCGCAAAGGCCTTGACCACGCGCACGCCGGTCAGGTTCTCCTGCAAGCGGCTGGAGAGCACGGCGTCCTGCTCCTGGTAGGCTTCGTAGGCTTTGGAAACCCGCCAGAAGAACAGGAACGACATTCCCACCGTGACGGGCACCACCGCCACCGAAGCCAGCGCCAGCGGCCAGTGAATCAGCCAGATGGCGATGAAGTTGACGATGAACATCGAGAGAATGCGCCCCAGCCCGATGGCCTGATCGGCGTAAAAGCGGCGGATGGCATCCACATCGGAGGTGGCGCGCTGGATCAGGTCGCCGGTTTTGGCCTGGCTGTGGTAACTGAACGGCAGCCGTTGGATGTGGTCGTAGAGGTAATCGCGCAGCCGTTTGGCGATTCCCTCCGCCACTTTGGCGGAATACGCCCGGCTGATGAAGGTCGCCCCGCCGGTGACGGCGGCCAGCAGCACGAAGCCGAGGGCGACCATCGGCAGCCCCCAGCGCATGTCTATCGCGCCGGTGAGCGTATCCACAAAGCGTTGCAGCAGGGTGTACGTCCCGACGCGCGCCACCGCCGACACGCCGATGCTGACGGTCGCAATCAGGTAGACGAAACGGTATCCCTTCAGCAGGTTCCACAAACCGATGAGACGGTTTTTGGTGAAGGCGCGCTGAAGGTCAATGGGGGGAATTTTGATGGGGTTCAACGTTTTTCCGGTTTTTGCCAGGGTTTTGTGTTTGGGTACATCCCGAACACAAAACGTCTATTCTTCATCGTCATCTTCCGCCGGTATCGGCAACTCGGCCAGTTCGTCCTTGCCGACCTTGTCCACCGGCAGACGCAGGGAGAGCCAGACGGCCATCAGGCTCACCTCGTCCATGCTGTGTTCGGCATCGGGGTGGGCCTGGGTGTAGGCTTCGTAGATGGCTTCGTAATCGTCCTCTTCGGGCCATTGGGTCAGAAAGCCGGGCAGGCGGGCGCGGTTGGCTTCGACGGGCAGCAGTTTCCAGCCGAAGCCGCTCAACACGTCGAACACGCCCTGACGCAGGTCGGGGTGCGCCTCCGCCCATGCGGAGAGCACTGCGGCCACCAGTTTCGGTTCCTTCTCGAAAGGCTTGACCATGTTCACGGCTTTGATGGTCGCCGGGGCTTTGGCGCTGTTGCGGAAACCGGGCACCTTGACGTACTTTTTGGTCAGTTTGTTCAGCGTGCGCTGGGTTTTCGGGGACAAATCGGGCAGCGCCTTCATAGTCTCGCGCAGCATGGTGAG
>CAZPSL010000041.1:0-1871 GCA_964589145.1 uncultured Anaerolineales bacterium | reverse complement strand
AGATTGGTCTGGTTTTGCAGCAGGTAATCGGCGATGAAGGCTGCCAGGGTCTTGCGCTCGCCGGATGCGTCTTGTGGCAGGGCACGACGGTAGGCAGCGTACAGACTGAGCGGGACGTAGATGGGCAGGGGGAGCGGGGGTGACATCCCTAACTTGCGAGCGGCGAGTTTCGGCTTTCCTTTCCGAATGGCTGTTGCCAGCGTCCAGGCGATGTGCTGGAGCACGGTGGTCTTGCCACTGCCTGGACCGCCGGTGATAATCAGGCGCTTCCCCAAATCGAGTATCTGGTTCAAGGTGATTTCGCTCTGGCGATTTTCGGTTTTCCCTTTTACAGTTTGCTCGTCTGACGTGTACTCAGCCTGCAAAGGGACATACACGGTATCCAGAGGCAGTTCCACAACCTGCCGCCCACTCTGCTCAATGCCGCGCAGCGTGATTTTGCCGAAATTCTCGGCAACCCAGGCCAGGTAGCCGGTCACTTGCTGGCGCAAGCGGTCTTTGTCCACGTTTCGATGATGGCGGGTGTAGCCTTCAATGATGTAAGTAATCTGGTTGTTGTCGCCGGTAACCTGGATGCTTTCAGTAACATCGCCATTTGTGTCTATCTGCTTCTCTCCGCCTGTGGACTGCTTGGCTCTGTTAATTTCGAGAACCGCATAAACCAGGTAACCCAACCCAATCAGAAGATAAGGCAGGGCGCGATATTCCGGCAATAGTTTTTCCCCGAATTGCGCCACGGTAACTAGCATAATCACTGCAAAGGCAAGCCCGGCAGTGAGTTTTCCGGCTGCTGCTTTGAGAATGTCTATCCAGTCTTTCATCGTTGCTCCTCCCGCCAGTCATTGAGCCAGCGCACCTGACCGGGCCAATCCTCCGCCTGCGTTTCGCTGAGCAGGCGGTCCAACGCTGTAATCAACGCCCCCAGCGTCCAGTGCGCCTGTGCAGCCAAAACAATTCCCCCGTGACGGGGATACACCTGCGCCAACGCCATAAAATCACGAATATTGAAAGTGACAATCACACGTCCCTGCGCAGTGGCGCCCAGCAATTGCTGCTTGTCGCTGGCATCCAGCGGCATCCAGGGATTGGGTGTGCGGCTGACATCATGCCCCCGCTCCTGTAACGCAGTCTGCAATGCCCGGATGGATATATCAGCATCCAGGTGTAAGCGGGGCTTAGCCATTGCTTTCCTGTCGGCTTTCGGCTTCGATTTGGGCTTCAATCTCCGCGCGATGTGCAGCGAAGAAATCCAGCGCCTCCCGTACCTGCGCTTCGGAAAGACCATACTCCGCCGCGATTTGCGCGGGCGTCATCCCCCATTGCTCGGCGGCAATCGCCAGCGTCTGCACCCGGACCCCCGTGCCGCGTACCACAGGCTGCGGCCAGCCAGATGCGCCCCGGCGGTAGGTTACCCCCGGAAAGCGCGGATCATCAACGCCCTGTCGCAGCGCCGTCACCTTCTCGGCCACAGACCAGGTGATGAACTGATTGAGTGAAACCCCCTGCCGGGAGGCCCAGGCTTCTGCCTCCTGCTTGAGTTGAACCGGTAAATTCAAAGCATATCGTGCCATGATGCCCTCCAATTGGACAGGTGTCTTATGACATCATATAGCACATCATGTTCGCTGTCAAGCCGCACTCACTCCCGGAAATACTTCTCCAGCAGGGTCATAATCGCTTGCGCCACCGCCTTGCGCTCACCGGGGTTGGGGATTTTGGCAATCGCCAGAGCCACATCCACCGCTTCGGGGGGCAGGTTCTCTGCACTGGCCGTGCGGATGTCGAACACCTTGAGCGGCGGCCAGTCCGCCAGTTGCAGCAATTCGTTGGGGTTGATCTCGAAATGATCCGCCAGCAGGATGCAGCCGGTC
>CAZPSL010000040.1:0-2714 GCA_964589145.1 uncultured Anaerolineales bacterium | reverse complement strand
ACAATGAAATGCACGTGGTTAGGCATAACAACAAATTCGTCCAGTTCGATGGTGGGGAAATGCTCTGGCAGTTTTCCCCACACATCCGACACAATTGCCGCGTGTTCCGGCAACGCGAAAAACTGGATCTTTTGACGCGTGCAAATGGTGACGAAATAAGCCCCGGGCCGAGTGTAATCGTAGTTCTTCAGGCGGAGGGGTTTGCGGGTGCGCCGTTTTTGGATGCTCATGCTGTTTTCCAAACCAGGTAAGGGGCGTGATTTATCACGCCCCTTACTTGCAGGGGTTGTTGGGGTCAATTTTCTTGGGGGGCATCCCCCTGGTGCCGGGGCCGTACTCGCAAACCGCCCGCCAGGGTTCGTAGTGGGTGCTGAACACATCATCAAACAGCACCTGCCCGCCGCGGGAAACCGTGCGGGTGATGGTCACATCGGCGCCCGCCACCGCCCAATCCACCTGCCTGACCTCCCCCTTCGCCAGTTCGGGATTCTCGATGTAAAGCGGGTCGGGCGGCTCCTGCACGTTTTGCAGGCCGGTGGTCGTCCAGTCCACGGTGCGCCCGTCGGAGGTGGAGTAAAACTTCCATTGCAGCCAGTTGCTCCCGATGTAGGTTTCCATCAAAAGCCAGTAGGGGGTGTCGTTCTTGAATTTGAAATCCACCAGCGGGACGTAAACCGTGGCATCCAGCCCGGCCAGACGGGGGTTGTAGCCCGTGTAGGTTTGCTCGTAGTAGAAAACGCGGTACGCGTGCGGATGCCGCTCCACTACCGGATAGCCGCCGAAGAACACGGTGCGGAACAGGGTGGTGCTCACCTGACAGACCCCGCCGCCGACCCCCTTGATGGTGCGGTCTCCGTAGATGATCCACGCCTCGGCGTAACCCGTATCCAGGCTGACATCGCCGAGGATTGCCGCCATCGAGAAGGTTTCGCCGGGGGCGACCAGCACCCCGTGGAAGCGCGAGGCGGCGGTGGAGATGTTCTGCACCCGCGAGGGACTTGACCCCCGAAAGTACGAAATCTGCTCGCTCACCAGTTCGGTGATGCCCAAATCGGCGGCGGTTGCATCATCGCTGACGGCGGGCAGGGTGTATTCCATGTCCAGGGCAACGTTATGTTCCCCGGCAGCCAACGCGGCGTTGATCGCCTGGATGCTGGCTTCCACATCCAGGGTTTGGCCGATCACCGCCGGGCGGATGACTTCCAGTTCGCGGGTTTCATCGTTGAAGATGAAGCGGGCGCTGGCGGCCTGCCGTTCCAGCGAGGGGGCAATCTCCTCCAGGAAGGCGCGCAGTTGCCCGGTGTCAAGCCCGACCTGGTAGGCCGCGCCCTCCGGGGTTTCGACCCGCTCGATGGTCAGCATCCCCGCCAAATCCCCGCGGCTGAACGTCCAGGGGCCGGGGCCGTCCGGTTCGGCATCGGGCACGGAAATCACCAGCGGGGCGTTCAAAATCCGGCGGGCGAGTTTTGCCTGCTCGCTCACATCCAAAATCGCCGGTTCGCTTTCCTCAATCACCAGCGGGATTTCGCCGTCGGTGAGGGTTTGCACCTGGTCGGCAATCAGCGCACGGGTGGCGTAAACATCCAGCCTGCGTCCGATTTGCCCGGGGCGGACGACCACCTCGGTGCCGTTGATTTCCAGCGAGGCTTCGACCACCGGGCGGTCAATTTGTGCGGCGAGGCTTTGCAGGTAGGCTTCGGCGGCGCGCTCATCGAAGACCAGCGCAGGCGGCAGGGTGACGCCGCGATACCAGGCCTGGAACTGCTCGGAGATCTGCCGGGTGACGGAGCCGCTGCGCCCGACCTCGTAGGCGGATTGCGCGTTCCCCTGGGGGCTGAACGCCAGCCCGACCTCGGCGGGCGTGACCACCCAGGTCTGACCGCCATCCCGCAGCAGGAGCCGCCCCTGATGCGGATAGGTGATCTGCGCCCCCAGGGCGGCGGCCGCTTCTTCAGGGGGCAGCCCGCTGTCCTCCACCCAGCCGACGCGCACACCGGGGAGAATCCGTCCGGCGTGAACGACCTGAAAGGCGAGCAGGGCGGCGATCAGCGCGGCGAAAAACACCGTCAGCGCGCCGATGATGCTGATGCCGAAGGTAACGGGGGCGGGGATTTTATCGGTTTGCATAGGGGGCAAAGAGAGTGAATTTATGTTGGCGTTGTTTTATTGTACCCGTTCAACGCTTTGGGCGGGGATGAAGTTCCCTGTCGGGTGCGGGCAACTGTGTCCCCATCCCTCCTGTATCCCCTCTCACCCTTCGGGCAGGCTTCGCACTCCCCAGGGAAGGGGGGATAAGGCTTTTCGGTGTGTGTGCGCCGCACACGGGTGCAAGCAAATGTTGCAGAAGGGCGGTGTTCCCCCCACCCAACCCTCCCCCCGCCCTCACCCCTAACCCCTCTCCCGAAGGGAGAGGGGAACCAAAGCGGAAAATTTTGGGAGGGCAGGGGAGGGGGGAAAGGAAACAGTGCCCATAGGACTGCCCAATTTCTACATCTTTTGCCTGCCCCCCCGCACACACACCTGACCCCTCTCCCGAAAGGAGAGGGGAACCAAAGCGGAAATTTCTGGGAGGGCAGGGGAGAGGAGAAAAGGAAGCGCTTCCCGCGGGCTGCCCGCTTTCAACGTCTTTGGCCTGCACCCAAATTCATAGTTCCATTGGCACAGTTGCCGCTTTGCGGGCGGGCAGGTTATAATTTCATTATGAGTGACCAAAA
>CAZPSL010000039.1:0-18119 GCA_964589145.1 uncultured Anaerolineales bacterium | reverse complement strand
GATGCACCTTGTGGTGGACAGCACCGGACTGAAGATTTATGGGGAGGGGGAGTGGAAAATGCGCAAACACGGCAAGAGCAAACGACGCACATGGCGCAAGTTGCACCTGGCCGTGGATGTTGTCAGCGGCGAAATTCAGGCGGGCTGCCTGAGTACGGCAAGCCTATCGGACAACCAGGCCCTGCCGGATTTGCTTTCCCAGATCGAAGACCCGATGGATACCTTCTCCGGAGATGGGGCTTACGATAAACGCTCGGCTTATCGGGTGATCCGGGAACACAGCCCCAAGTGTAAAATTGCCATCCCGCCACGCAAGGATGCACGCATCTGGCAGCATGGCAACTGCAAAGCACCACCGCATCCGAGAGACGAAAATCTGCGTTCTATTCGCAGGCATGGCCGTCATGCCTGGAAAAGGGATTCCAACTACCATCGCCGTTCACTGGCTGAAACGGCAATGTTTCGTGTGAAAACGATCTTTGATGACCGATTGAGTACGCGCCTGCTGGAGACCCAGACGACGCAGGCGATGATCCGCTGTCGGGCCCTTAACGTGATGACCCATCTGGGCATGCCCGACAGTTATCGGGCGGATTGAAACCTGCCCCTGCTCTCAGGCGCAGGCTACCTCCCCTTGCCTTGTCTCTGATTTATGCACCAAAGCCCCCATTTTCTACAACATTTGCTTGCACCCGTTTTCTCCTCTCCACTACCAACCTGCCCTTTTCTGCGTTATAATTCCCCCGCCCGAAGTTGTCAGACAACTTCGCTTGCCAACCCCTATACCAAACTGTCTGGAGGCACCTGATGTACAAAAAACTCTTCATTCCCGGCCCCACACATGTGGACGACGAAATTTTGGAAGCGATGGCGATGCCGATGATCGGGCATCGCGATTCTTTGTATTCCGACCTGCACGGTGCGGTGGTTGAAAAACTCCGCAAGATGCTCTACACCGACGGGCGGGTGTACCTTTCCACCTCCTCGTCCACGGGCATGATGGAGGGCGCCATCCGCAACTGCGTGGCGAAAAAGGCCCTGATGACCGACTGCGGGGCGTTCTCCAAGCGCTGGGCGCAGATCGCCGCGGCAAACGGCAAGGAAACCGAGGTCATCAAAGTCGAGATGGGCGAGGCGATCACCCCCGAAATGGTGGACGAACACCTCGCCAGGGGCGGCTTCGATACCGTCTGCATCACCTACAACGAGACTTCCACAGGCGTGACCAACCCGCTCAAGGAGATCGCCGCCCTCGTGAAGGAGAAGTACCCCGACGTTCTCGTGCTGGTTGATGCGGTCAGCATCATGGCCGGTGACGAACTGCGCGTGGATGACTGGAATCTGGACGTGGTGCTGGCCGGAACCCAGAAGGCGTTTGCCCTGCCTCCGGGGCTTTGCGTGGTGACAGTCAGCGATGCGGCCTTTGAGCGTGCCAAAACCGTGGAAAACCGCGGCTACTACTTCGATTTTCTCCTCCTCGAAAAGTACGCCGTCAAAAACCAGACCCCGGCGACCCCGGCCATCAGCCTGATCAACGCCCTCAACGTCCAGTTGGAGCGCATCCTTGCCGAGGGCGTGGAAAATCGTTACGCCCGCCACCGCGAGATGGCAAAATACGTGCAGGATTGGGCACGCAGGAATTTTGAACTCTACGCCGCCGATGAACGCTACCTCTCCAACACAGTGACCAACATCCGCAACACGCGCGGCATCAGTGTTGCCGACCTGAACAAGGAACTGGCGAAGCGCGGCGCGATGATCTCCAACGGCTACGGCGCGCTCAAGGAAAAAGCCTTCCGCATTGCTCACATGGGCGATATTCAGATGGAAGATTTACAATGGCTTACCGCCCAGATTGATGATATTTTGGGGCTGTAACCTGAATTTCGGGCGAAACACAACGCAGGTACCGCAGTTCACAATAGCACTGCGGGGGTTTTGCCGGGCACAGCCGGGCAAAACCCCCGCAGTCAGGAACAACCGACACAGCAAGAAGGGACGAAGAAACTCCCTGACAAACCGCCGCCGTGCCAGCAAGACTCACCCTTGCAGGTATTTCCTTGCAAACTTCAGAGCATCAGAACGAGAGCGTACCTGTCCATCCACCTGGGCAAGGCGGACAGCATTCAAAATCTCTCCGATCATTGGGCCGGGGCGCATTCCCAGTTCAATCAGGTCTTTTCCGTTAATCAGGGCAGGGGGCGAAACCGCCGAATGGGGCTGCTCCCACCAGGCTTCCAGCAAGCGGCGTACCACTTCAACTTGACGGTGCCAGCGTTCAGCGGGCAGCGCCGGCCCGTAAGCCGCGGCAACATCTGCCAGAGAAAGCAAACAAATATCCACGCCCGCTGCGCCGCTATCACGGAAAAAACGGTAAACCGCCCGTTTGGATGGTTTGCGGTTCTCGTTTGCCAACAGGATGGGACGCATGTGGTGCTGAACAATACGCCGTATCCGCGTGATTTCTTCGTTGCTCAGGCGCAGATGCCTGGCCCGGCTGGCAGCGACACCGGCTCCCTGCGTATCGTGCCCCAGAAAACGTACCCGTCCACTATTCACATCCACGCTGCGGGTTTGCGGTTTGGCAACATCATGGTACAAGGCGGCAAAAAACAGCAGCCCCCGCGCCGGGCGGTCGGGGACAAACTCATCCGCCAAATGCTCGCGAACCTGTCTGCGGTAGCGGCCCAGATGAAGGCTAAGTTCGCCAAGCAGCAGGCTGCCGCCCTCATCTGGAGCGGGGTGGCGGGTGAGAATATCCAGTACACGCGCCAGTGCACGCAAGGTATCGAGCGTGTGTTCCCAAACGTCTTTGGTATGGGGAGCGCTCTGATCCACTCCTTTGAGCGATTCCAACTCCGGCAAAGTGTAAGGCAATGCCCCCAAGAGGTCCAGCGCCCGCAAGGCAGCGTGCGGACGCGGCCCGTTGAGGATTTTCATCAGTTCATCGCGCTGCCGTTCAGCAGAAATACCCGTCAAACCGGGAACGGCTTCCCGCATCCATTGACGGGTGCCGGTTTCGATATGCAAATCCAGCGCTGCCGCCAGCCGAATCGCCCGCAGCACCCGCACCGGATCGTTCCGCATGGCTGCGGAGGAACAGGCCCGCAGGCGTTTGGCGCGCAGGTCGGCCGCGCCGCCGAGAGGGTCGAGCAATTTATCGGGGTCCCGCAGATTGACCGCCATGGCATTGATACTGAAATCGCGGTCCCGCAAATCACCTTCCAGGTCGGGGGCACGCAAAGCGGCAAAGTCGAGTACGTCCCGCGTTCCATCCTCGTTAACCAAAACTACGCGGGCCGTGTTGCGGGCCGCATCCAGCGGGTAGTAAGCCGCGCCCAGGCGGTCAGCGAGAAGACGGCTGCGCCTGAGAGTTTCGCCCGGCAAGATAAAATCAAAATCGTGAACAGGCTGTTCCAGCAGCAAGTCGCGCACCGCGCCGCCAACCAGGTAGATCGGCTGTTCAGGCGGCAGGGCTGCACGGATGCGCATCAGCAATGGCGGCAAATTCCAGGGAGTTTCCATGGGGACAAAACAAATTTCCGGGGTCTCTTTAGGATGCGAAAACCTGGCGGCAATGAGGGCCTGCTCCGGTGTTCCCCCCTGCCCTATCACTTCACCGCGCAACAAGGCGACCCAGCGCCCGGCATAGGGTGCGAGAGTGCGGTTGCGAGCAGGCGCATCATCCGACAACGGGAACACGATTGTTTTTAGGGGGGCTGCCGGTTTTCACAGCCTTTGCCTGCGCCCTTTTTGCGATTTCCAGGATGCGAATTTGCGCATTCGCAAGGCTTTCGCGAAACGCAGGAAAGGCCGGATTCAATCCTTGGGGGTGTACTTTTTCAAATCCACAACGCCAATAAAAGGCAGATTGCGGAAATATTCGTCCAGGTCCAGGCCATAACCAAAGACAAACTTATCGGGGATGGTAAATCCGCTGTAGTGGATGGGAACATCGGCCTCGCGGCGTTCGGCTTTATCCAACAGAGTGCAGATTCGCAAACTGGCAGGCTGACGCACAGCAAGCAACTGCAATACCGATGCGATGGTATGCCCGCTATCGATGATATCTTCCACCAGCAAAACGTGGCGGTTATGAATATCATCCCTGAGGTCCATCGTCAGGCGCACCTGACCGCTGCTCTGGCGCGCCCCGGTGCCATAAGATGAAATTGCCATGAAATCAATGGTGTGCGGTACGCGAAGTTGGCGCATCAGATCCGTGAGAAACATCACCCCACCGCGCAAAATGCAAATAAGGTGCAGGTCTTTACCGGCGTAGTCACGGCTGATTTCCGCGCCCAGTTCGGCGATGCGGGTTTGCAGCGTTTCGGCATCAATTAAAATTTCAGAGAGGAAGTCAGTGTAATCGGGCATATTTTCTCCGTAGCAGATGTTCCGGCCCGATGTATCCCCGCAGGGATACACCGGCGGTATCTTTTACCGGGGCAAATTTGCCGCCGCAAAAACTGAGGCCCAGACTTTCGCCCGGAGCAAAAGTCCTGTGAGGCGCAAATTAGCGCGGCACTTTGTGGTGCCGGCGGCAGCGGGCTTCATAAAGTTCTGATGCCCCGACAATGACAACCGGGTCATCATAGCGTGCCGGACAACCATCCACCAGCCGTTGGGTACGAGAAGCCTCCTCCCCGCAGACGACACAAATGGCATGAAGTTTGCTTACCTCTTCAGCCTGTGCCATCAGCGCGGGCATTGGGCCAAAAGGCTCGCCGCGGAAATCCATGTCAAGCCCCGCAGCGATTACACGGATGCCCCGGTCGGCAAGGTTTTGTGCAATGCGGATAATTTCCGCATCGAAGAATTGCACCTCGTCAACAGCAACAACTGTGGTATCCGGTTCGAGATAATCCAGAATTTCGGCGGCGCGGCGGATGGGAAGCGCGTCGAAGTTGGAACCAGCGTGCGATGTGACTTTTTCTTCCGCGTAGCGGTTATCAATGGCTGGCTTAAACACCTGAACTTTCTGTTTTGCAATGGCTGCCCGGCGCAGGCGGCGGATCAACTCTTCGGTTTTCCCACAGAACATTGAGCCGGTGATAATTTCAACGGAGCCAGTATGATGTTTCATGAAGAACCTCAAAGCGAACAAGATGGGGCGGATCGGCGATCCGCTTTACTTACCTTCCAGGCAATGGCTTGTGGTATTTTGTGCGTGCAAAGCAGGCACAAAACACCACCTTTCCCTGCGTTTCAGCGAAAGTCCTGGTCATCAAAAGCGATGCCTGCTGCGGCAGTGATCAGCCCGAAAACTACCCACATATTCGGCAGGGAAAACGAATCGAAAGAGAAACTGCCAAGCAGGAAAATCAGCATTCCCAACAAGCCAGCACGCCCCCAATAACGGAATACCGGATCGGGCGCAAGGAACAGGTAAACCGCGGCCGCCAGTACGGCCAGCACAAATGCGCTGAAGGTTGCCAGGCCTGCCAGCCCCGTCTCTCCCAAAAGGCGGGCAAACACGCTTTTGACGGAGGTCAACTGGCTGCGGGCGTTTGCCGGATCCGGCGTGAGAGGCACAAGCAGTTCCGGATTCCGGTACAACGGGCGGTCGGCAAGGTAATCGGCAAAATAAAACGTGTAATTTCCGAGACCAACTCCCATCCAGGGGTAATCGGTGTAAATGTGGTAGGCGGTCTCCCAATAGGTAATCCGCTGGTCAAAAGCGATATATTGCAAATAAGAACCATGCCGCTGTTCGTTTGTCCAGTAGCGCCACAGGCGGGAAAAATACTTGCTCTGCGACCCCACCGCGAAGACCAACACGCCCAGGATCAAAATCGCCAGCCCGCCCTGGAAAATGCGAACGCCCGCAACCGTCAGCCATCCCCGCGTATCGCCAGCGCGGCGCGGGCGGAAAAGGAATGAAACCAGCAGCAACGCCAGGAGCAGCACCAGCCCCGTACGGGAGAGCGTGAACACCAATATCCCTGAGCCCCAAACCAGCAAAAGCAATTCCACCGTCACCCAACGCCAACGGCGGCGGAAAACAGAATAACCGGACATCACCGCTGCAAACAGCCAGGGCATCAACAGAAAGGCTATCTGCACAGCAAACCAGTTGGGTTCGTAGGTCATACCGGAGATACGGTTTGGAAAAATGCGGCGGATGGAAACCAGCCGCTGCGCCTGCCGCAGAAGATGAAAATAGCGTTCATCAAAGTGAATGACGTACACCGCCTGGAAGGTTCCCCACAACAGCGCGATGGCAAACCCGACGTAAAGCCAGCGGAGCGAACAACGCAAATCTTCGCGAGTTTGGGGCAGCAGGCTGACGGTGAGGTAAAACGCGCCCCCGATGAGCAAGGTAATCAGTGCCCGCAAAGAGCGGCTGAACACCCCCACCCCCAGCATGGGGTCCACACCGCGCAGCAAGCCGAGCGCCGTGCTGGCCCCCGCCACCGCCACAAACGCCAAAAACGGCAGCAAGGTGCGCGGGGCGGGACGAGTCCACAGGCGCGGGAGGACGGCAATCACCAGCAGCACCAGCAGCGGATACAGCGACAACGGGCGCACCATCGTCCGCCCCCCCAAGCCAGCAGGAAAATATGGAAAACTGGTCACCGGCAGGGTGAGCAAAAAGAGCACCCAGAAGAAACGCTGTGCTTTTTGGAGCATCGTTGGGGAGTTGGGAGTGGGGAGTCGGGAGTCGGGAGTCGAGAGTGGAGAGTTGGGAGTTGGGAGGCGAATACCGCCATCTGCTACCCGCTCTCCGCCATCTTCTCTCCGCCGCCTGCTTGCGGACTGCGGCTGATCTGCACCAGCCAGAAGATGAACAGCGACAGCATCCCCAGCAGGCCGCCGACCAGCATCAGGGTCGCGGTCGGGCGCAGATGAACGACTTCGGGCGGGGCATCCTTGATAGGGCCTACTTCCAGCGCGGCAGCGAGGGCACGGCTGCGGGCAACCGCATCGTTGTACCCGGCAGCAAGTTCGTTGTGCCGGGCTTCCAGCGCGGCCGCATCTGCGGTGCGGCCATCCAGTTCGGCATCCACCAGGGCTGCGGCAACCGCGTTTAGTTCACTGTCAATAATGACCACTTCGCGGGCGGCCTCTACCGCCGCAGATGTTTTTTCCGTAGTGACATCCACCCAGGCAGACACTGCCTGCGCCGCCCGCTGCGGATCGGCGTGGGTGGCGGCAAAGTGCCACTCCCCCGTGTTGCGCCAGCCGATGGAAAGCATCTCTCGCAGAGCGGGAACGTCAACATCCGCCCAGGCAGGGTCTTCCGCCTGAAGGCGTGCCAGGGCCTCGCCCAGGTAATCGTCACTGAAGGCCAGCGCGGTCAGTTGCGACATCTGGGCGTGCTTGTAATCGTCCGGGTTGAGGTAACCCGATGATTTTGGGATTTGCGCGGCCTCGGCAATGTAGGGGTCATGCGCCGAGCGGTAAAGGTTCAGGCCGACGTACACATCCAGGGCAGCGCGGTAGGGCGAAGGCCAGGCAAAACCTGCCAGGTAGCCAAGCAACGCTCCCCCCAGAAAGGCCAGAACCAGCCAATACCAGCGCTGTGCGGCGGCGAGAATTTCTTCGCGGGGGTTCCAGGTGTTCATGGAGGGCAAGGATTGGGGATTGGGGATTGGGAATTGGGAATCAGGGGTTAGGACATTAGGAGTCCAGGGCCCGGTCGGGCGTGCGGAACTCGAAAAAGAGCAGAAGCAGCAAGCCGGATAATACCACCAATCCAAAAATCAGGTTAGAAATCAGCGGCGGCTGGTTGAGCGCGATCATCGCCAACACGCCAAGCACCAGCCCGGCAATGTGCATCAACAGCACGGCACGGTTTGGCGCCAGCCCGAAGGCACGCAAGCGGTGGTAGGTATGGTCGCGGGCCGAGGCATACACCGGCCGGCCGCGGCGCAGGCGGGAAAACACCACCAGAAACATATCGAAAATCGGCACACCAAAAAGAAGCACCGCAACAAACCAGGAGGACATCTGGCTGACATCTTGCGGAATGTAAGCAATTGCCAGCGCCGCCAGCCAAAATCCCAGGGTCTGCGAACCGCTATCCCCCAGGAAGAACTGCGCCGGGCGCACGTTGAAAAAATACACACCGATGCAAATTCCCAGCAGCAGCGCACCGAAAACCGCCAGCGAAACCTGCCCGGCCTCCAGCGTCAGCAGGATAAAAAACGCGGCAATCAACCCGCTGGCGCCTACTGCCAGCCCATCCATGCTGTCAATAAAATTGAAAGCATTGGTAATCCCCAGCAGCCAGATCAGAGTGATGATCAAATCCAGCGTGCGGGCATAGGAGAACGGGATGCTGACAAAAAAATCGGGGGATTCAAAAATCTGTACCAGGATGCCGCCATGGATCAGGATCGCCGCTCCCAGGAGTTGCCCGACCAGTTTCAGGGCAGGCGAGATTCCCCGAAAATCATCCCACAACCCGAAAGCGAAGATCATCAGCCCGGCAACAAAGGTGGTTCTGACCATCGGGGTTTTCCACACCCTGAGGAGAGTCCCGCCAATCACAAACGCGGCCAAAATCACCAGTCCCCCGGCCAGCGGCATGGGACGGGTATGATGTTTGTGCGGCGCGCTGCCGGGGTAATCAATTAACCCCGCGCGGCGGGCGAGGCGCACTCCAACAGGGGCACTGGCAAAGGTAAAACCTAATGCAATGAGAAAAGCGACCAACAGCGACATGTCAGAAAGTCCCTGACGCGAAGGTATTATTGTCCGCAAAGGTGGTGTGCGGTGCAAAGGCCAAATCTGATGCAGCCGCCGCGGGGGTGAAAGCGGAAGGCTGCTTCACCTGATCATAACTGACATCTGTCGCTTGCAACTCGCCACTGTCCCCGGCTTTGCTTTCAACCCCGGTTAATTGCCGCGCTGCACAGACGACAATTCTGGCAGCAGATGTTCATAAACTGCTATCGTGGCCGCGTTGACCTGCTGCTGGGTAAATTTTTGCAAAACCGTCCGGCGGGCGGCCTGCCCCATTTTGCGGCGCAAATCCGGGGCCTCGACCAGCCGTGCCAGCGCATCCGCCAGGGAGAGGGCATCCTGCGGGGGAACCAGGAAGCCGTTCTCGCCAGAGGAGATCACCGAACGGGCACCGGGAATATCCGCCGCGACCAGAGGGCGGGCACAGGCCGCCGCCTCCAGCAGCGTCGTCGGGACACCTTCACCGTAAAAAGACGGCAAAGTCACAATATGGCTCTGGGGGTAAACATTCTCCATCGCGGCGCGCCAGCCCCACCACTCTAAAATGCCATCATCCTGCCAGGCGAGCAGCGTTTTCTCCGGGATGGAGGCAGGGTTGCCGGGGTCGGGCAGCCCCACCAGGACAACACGGGCGGCAACCTTGCGGGATTTCAGGATGCGGGCTGCTTCCGCCAGAATGCCAACTCCCTTATCCCAAAGCATCCGGGCAGCCAGCAAAACAACGGGGACACCTTCGGGTTCCGGCTGGGGGCGGAATCGGTTCGGGTCCACGCCGACACTTTCAATCAGCCAGGTTCGCTCTGCCGGGACCAGTCGGCGGGCGATGAAATCGTCGCGGTCCACCTGGTTCTCAAAGATCATGCCAACGCGTGAACTTCGCAAAATCAAACGGTAAACCGGCTGAATCAGCGCTCGTAACAGCCGGGCGCGGTAATCCTCCCCCAAAAAGACATAACCGCGCCCGGTTACCGCGTTGACAATTGCCGGGACGCCGACGAGGCGGGCTGCCAGCGTGCCGTAAATTGAGGGTTTGATGGTGTGATGATGCACCAAATCGGGGCGTTCGGCGCGATAGAGGCGCGCCAGCGCAAAAATAGCGCCCGTCTCCTGCCAGGGGGCGACCGTTTTGCGCCCGACCTCCCAGGGAAGCCAGCGGAATCCCCAATCCCGAAAGGAGGCGGCAAATTCCCCCGGCGGGGAAACCAGCACCACCTCCGCCCCGCGGGAGCGCAAATCGCGCATCAGGGATGCGCGGAAATTGTAGAGATACCAATCGGTGTTGGCAACCAGGATGATTTTGAGAGGCACGACGGTCAGGGCAAATCGGCGTAAAGTTGCTGAAGGCGGCGGCGCATTTGCGGCCAGCCGTAACGCGTTTCGTAAGCACGGCGGGCGTTTTCGCCGAGTTCCCGGCGGAGTTGCGGGTTTTCCGCCAGGTGCTGCAAAGCGGCTTCGAGCGCACTTTCATCTCCGTAAGGAACAACTACCCCGCAGTTTTCCGCCTGAACGATGCGATCCATGTTTGTTCCGGCAGCAACCAGGATGGGTTTGCCAAGCATCATGGCTTCAAACAATTTGTTGGGGCTGGAATAGCGGTGGTTGGGGATGGCAGGGTCGTAGGTGGCAAAGAGTAAATCGGCGGCCGCGCTGAGCGCCAGAGCACGGGCGTAAGGAATGCGCCCATGCCAGCGGATGTTGGGCGCAGATTCGGTTTCTTCACGGAGGGCGGCTTCATCACCGCCAAAACCGGCCAAGTCCAGATACCAATCCGGGTGGCGGCGCAAGACGTTGACCATCTCAAAAAGGCCGCGTTCGACCTGCAAAAGCCCGATATAGGCCAGTTGCAGGGCTGGGTGCGCATCCCGCCCCGTCGGTGGGGGGGATTGGTCGGGCGGGGAATTGTAAATCACGGCGGAATGGCGGGGATGCGTACCCGCGATCTGCTCCCAGCGGGAATCATCTGCCAGAATCAGGGCATCCGCCCGGTTGATGATGCGCAGATCCAGCCACCGAATCAGGCGTTTGATCCATGCCGGAGTCGCCCGCAGGTGATCGGCGTAAAAATCAAAAATGTCGTACACCAGCCGCTTGCGGCAGAACCATTTGCAAAAAAGTGCGGGGAGTACGGTGTCGAAATCGCAGGCGTGGATGATGTCAAACTCGCCGCGATGCCGCCAAAGCCAGCGGGTCATCCCCCATTGCCAGCGCAGCAACGCCGGCAGGTTGTGGATTCCGCTGGCGTACTCCGCCGCGACAGGCAAGCGATGGCAAGGCAGTCCCAGCACCGTGTCGTCAGGCGGCAGGGATGCCGTACGGTCCCAGCACAGGATCGTAACGGCGTATCCGGCCTGTGTCAGTGCGTCGGCTTCTTTTTCAACGCGCGGGTCGGGAGCCACCGGGTTGGAACGGCAAAACAAGACACGGCGGGAGGCGGTCATGCTATCTCCGCGAGCAACGCCGCACGTTCAGATTCGTACAATTCCTTAATCTCGTCAGGTGAAAGGCACTGCCGGTAAACGCAGACATTTTTGAGTTCCTGCCCCCCGTCCAGCACAGAGAGAGTCGCCTGCGGGCGCAGGTCTTCCACTGTGCCGTCATCTTTTTGCACCAGTTCGCCAACCCATTGCGGCGGGCGTACCCCCACGGCCAGACTTTCGGCCAGTCGGTAGTTGTTATCGTAGCGCCGGTCGTAGGCAGTTTCGCCGACTTGTTCGGCATTGATGTACAAGCGCATCACCCCGTCCGGGAAGCCTTCCCAGGTCATGGTGATCATGTGCCATTCTCCGTAAGAAAGCGGCACACCGGGCTGCTGTTGTCCATCAAAGTAGACTTCTACTTCGGGGAAGCGCGAGCGGCCAAAATAAGTTTCCATAACGCGGCGGTTTCCACCGGCCCGGGCGGTCAGCGAGCGCAGGGGGCGAACCGGGACGGATTCATCTACGGTTGTGTAAATGACGTAGCGGCTGTCGTCGCTGTGGAAGAGGATCGCGGTATGGGGCGGTTTTTGGGGGTCAAATCGCAGCCAAAGTGAAACGGTCCCATGACGCACGCTAATGATGGGGTCTGCCGGGTAAATGCAATGCACCCGGGGCAGCGCTGCCCTTTGTTTTTCCAGGTCAATGACCGGTTCGGCAGTTGCAATGCGCTTTTCTGCGGGCGGGGGAGAAATTTCAACAGCAGAGGCCGCTGCGGGTTCTGCTTCTTTTGGTTTCTCCATTTCAATATACTGCCGGATTACTTCCTGAGTATTGCCTAATGCAAGAAGTTCGCCTTTGCTCAGCCACATTGCGCGGCTGCAAAAGGAATCGATGGTAGCCATGCTGTGCGAAACCATGATGATTGTTGTGCCCTGTTCCTGAAAGGAATACATCCGGTCGAGGCATTTTTGCTGAAAGGGAGCATCTCCTACGGAGAGTACCTCGTCCACCAGCAGGATTTCGGGGCGAACGGCGGTGGCTACCGCGAACCCCAAGCGGGCTACCATCCCCGTGGAGTAAGTGCGCAACGGAGCATCCATAAATTCGCCAATTTCAGCAAAGGATGCAATTTCCGGGAGTAATTCCCGGACTTCGCTCTTTGTGCGTCCCAACAGGGCGCTGTTCAGGAATACGTTTTCGCGCCCTGTTAACTCCGGGTGAAAACCAGCCCCCAATTCCAGCAAGGGGGCCACCTTCCCGCGCAGCACAACCCGCCCGCGGGTGGGGGTCAACACCCGGGCAACGACCTTCAGCAGTGTACTCTTGCCGGAGCCGTTCCGGCCAATAACGCCGAAAATTTCGCCGCGCTGGATTGCAAAGGAAACATCCTTGAGCGCCCAAAAATCTTCGTAAGCCAGTTTGCGCTGCGCCCAGCGGATGGCGTATTCCTTGATGCCGGAAACGCTTTCGCGGGGTACGCGGTAGCGCACGGCGACATTCTCAAAGGTAACAACGGGTGGTGTCATGGTTTCCCCGCACTAAATCCGGTACACGTAATCGTTCGAACGCGATGCAAAAATCACGCTGCCTGCCAGCAAACTGGCAACTGCATATACAATCGCCAGCCCCCAAATATCCCAGCCGGGGATTACCCCGTGCATCAACGGCTGGCGGAAGAGTTCCAGCATCAGGTACATGGGGTTTAGTTTGAAAAGCGGCAGGAATGACGGAGGGATGATGTCCAGCGGGTAGATGATGGGGGTGAGGTACATCCACATGGTCAGGATCACGCCATAAACCGGCAGCACATCCGCAAAGTAGACCACCGCTGTGGAGAGCAGCAAGGCCACTCCGAGAGAGAACATCCCCATTATCAGCACTGCCGGGATCATGCCGAGCAAGGCAAGGTGCAGCGATACCCCCAGAAACAGTGCAATCACGAACAACGGGATCAGGGAAAGCACCAGGTTGACTGTGGATGTTCCCAGCGCGGCTACGGCAAAAACCGCTTTCGGCACGTAAATCCGGTTGAGCAGCCCGCCGCCCCAAAGCATTTCTCCCATTGCAGAAGTTGTTGTGTCGGAGAAAAAACTCCAGGCCATAATGCCGCTGAGTACGTAGATCGGGTAGTTTTCGGTTGAAAACCGGAATACCTGCGAAAAAACCAGCGTGAGGACAATCATGGTCAGGAAGGGGTTGAGCATCGTCCAGGCCACACCCAGAACGGAACGCTTGTAGCGCGTCTTGATGGAGCGCTCAACCAACTGCACAACCAGATCACGGTATTCAATCAGTGATAATATCTCGTCAATTACCGGGTGCGAGCGATTGGCCGAGTCATAATAAACGGACCGTTCTTGCAGTGTTTTTTGCAGACGTGAAATCATAATGAATGCCATCAGTTTAAAACAACAAAGGCTTGCCAGGCCTTCCGGCCTTGTGAGCGGCGTGTATTTTACCCGATTTCATCCAATGCGGAGAGGATTTGTTCCGCCCGTGCCGCCCAGGTGCTGGTGCGGGCGGTATGATCAATGCGCTGAAGGTAGACGGAATCATGCCGCAGTTGCAGTGCATCGTCAATTCGCCGGGAAAAAGCATCCGGGCCGTCGGCAACTAACACACCATCATATCGCATACTTTCCTGCATAGGCGTCACAACCACCGGTTTGCCACCGGCCATGTATTCAAACAGTTTCAGCGGCGAGGTGGCATGGGTGATTTCGTTCAGTTGAAACGGGATCATCGCCACGTCAAAGCAAGCCAGGTAAGCAGGCAAATGCGCGTAGGGTTTGATGCCCAGCCAGTCCAGGTTCGGCAGGGTCAGAAAAGAGGGGGGCATGGTGCCGTCGTAGTCCGGACCAATGATGAGGAAGGAAATATCCGGGCGGCGGCGGGCAAGTTCCATGACAAGGTCATAGTCAAACCATTCCGCCAAGGCACCGTAATACCCCACAATGGGGTTCCCGCGTTTCAAAATCGGTTCCATGTCCGCGGGGGGAGCAGCGGGGACACCTTCGCGTGCCGCCGCGAAATGAGCGTAATCCACCCCGTTGGGGCAAAGGAGCGCATCCGGGCGCAGTTTGGCTGCGGCCCGGTAGAGGGGCTTTGCCGTGGTCAGTACCAGATGGGCTTCCTGGAGCAGGCGTTCGTGTTCCTGAAGCAGTTGTCGGTAATTGCCATCGAAAACCCGTATATCGTCCACGTAATCGTAGATGATACGCGGGGTGTCGAAGGCCGCTGCGTAGGTACGGTTCCAGGTCAGCAGGTAGATCAGGGGGGATTCCAGCAAGGCAAAAGTTTCAACAGGGACGTTGCAAAGGTAGAGATTCGAGGAAATTTCAAAAAAAGGATTCTGCGAGAAATCCGGGGTGGGGCGCATATAGAAAATCAACGCCCCCTCACCCGCGAGCGCGCGGGCGAGTTGCTGGGGACGCTGGAAAAGATGTTCATCCCAATCCAAGCCGGGCGGGAAAATAATCGTCTGACGGGTATGGCGATGGGCAGCGCACAACGCATCCATCTCCACCCTGTAAGGCTGGGCGGCAACAATCCGACGGCGGCGATCCAGTTTGCGCAAAGGTTGGAGTACAGGGTCCGGCAAAACCCGCAAAGCCCAATTTCGCCAGAGAGCATAATAGTCAGTCATCGAGGTGCAAAAGCGTGTCTACGCGGGCTTTCCAAGTGTTGCGGGCAATAAAGGCATCAATTTCAGCCTGCGGCAGCGTGAGTTTTCGCACCTGCGCTGCAAGTTCGATGAAATGCTCCCGGTTCTGCGCCAGAAAAACCCCAGGGAGGTCCCGCAAAGGGGTTAGGTCAGGGGCTACCACCGGCACATGCATTGCCAGATATTCGTACACCTTGAGCGGGCTGGTAGCCTGGGTAATTTCGCTCACCCTCCACGGGACCAAGGCAACATTGGCAAAGTTCAGATAGGCAGGAAGAACCCGCTGCGGCTTCAGCCCCAGAAAATGGAGGTTTGGCGGCGGGTTTGCGCATTGCCCGGCATAATCGCCAATCACTACAACTGCCGCTTTCGGATAGGCTTTTGCCAAATCGACCAGCAGATCCCAGTCAAACCATTCGCCCCACAGCGCGCCGATGTAGATAAGCGTCCAATCCGCAACGGGAAGGTCAGCAGGCCGCTGATAAATTCGCTCCGAATTGAACAGATAGCCGTTTACTGCATTCGGCAGCAGCCGTACCGGGCGCCCGCTGCGGGCTTCCAGCGCGGCCGCCAGGGGGGGGGCAGTTGCAACCAGATGGTGAGATTGGGCAATAATGGCATCTTCGGTACTCTCAGAATACCAATCCCCCCCCAGGGACGATTCCCAGTTATCCAGCAAATCGTAGATGATCCGTCCATTTTCGCTGCGGACCTGTTCCAGCAGTGGGAGAAAATCCGGCAAGGGGAGTTCGACCAAGGCAAACAAGGGAACCCGGCCTAAAACCTGCGAATAGGCCTGGTGGAAAGCGTTCCAGGAAAAACTCCTTACATTTTTCGTAATCAGATTGGGGTGCCGAATCTGCAAGTGAAGTTCAGTGTTCTCGTACTTGGGAAACCTGCTCAGGAAAATCACCAGATACTGACGGCGCAACAGTTCCAGGGCGATCTGGGTCCAGCGCGCACCGCCGCCTGTATCGTCAATGGGAACACCGGCTAAAATAAAAAATATCCCGCGCAGGGTTTTCTGCCGCCGCAGATCCACCTTCGGGCGATTATACATGCCTCGCAAAAAACCTAACATTTCGCCCACATGAATTGCGCCCCGCAAAAGTTGCTCTCTGACGGCTGCTCTGCGCGGCCAAAGATAAACCGCACCTCCCATCAGTAGTGCAGCAATCAAAACCAGGGCAACAGTGCGGAAGTGCAATGAGCCACAGCAAAAGATCCAAGATAACAGCAAGCCGGGAATAAACGCGACAAAAATCAGTTTTTTCAGGATTTGCAAACCGCGGTACGCCAGGTAACGATAAACATAGGCATACATTCCAGCCTCGCCATTTCCAATTGACCAGCGATAGGCTTTTTGGATGTATTGGCGGAATGTCGTCGGGGCAACCCAACGTACCGCCGCTTCCGGCACAAAGGCCCAACGGGTTGTTGTACGTTTGAGTTCCAATGCAAAATAGGTGTCCTCGCCCGTCAGTGTTAACCATTCGGGGTAGCCCCCCACCCGTTCCCAGGCATCTTTGCGAAAGGCAACCGAAACGCCAGATGGCAGATGGGTCTGCGGGTCAATTTGATGCAATGATGCCCCCAGAAGCCAGTTCACAGGCTGCCCATCAGGGTTGACAGCGTCGTAACGGCCAGCAACAACCTGAATATCCGGATCATCTTCAAAAGGTGCGGCCAGCGATTCCAGCCAGCGGGGAGGGATATGACACCCAAAATCCGTCACGGCGATATAAGGGTAACGGGCTGCCCGAATTCCCGTATTTCGCCCGCAGGCGATATTTCCTCCTGGTTTGGAAAGCACGCGCATGGGGATTCGACTCTCCGGGGCCAATTGCCGCAAGAGTTCCAACGTTCCATCGCTGGAACCAGTATCAACAACTATCAATTCGTCCGGGAGACGCACCTGTTGCTGCAAATCGGAGATCAGTTGACGGGCTACCTCGGCTTCATTGCGGGCTGTCACAACCAGTGAGATTTTGCAAGCCCGCCGATGGGCAGTTTCCCGAAGCGAGCGACGGGGACGGTAATCGGGAAACAGATCCGCACGATCCGTATAAAGGACGACCTGGGTATTGTCTTCACAGATGTACCGGTCTCCAAATAGGCGAGGCGAATGCGCAGTTCGGCGAAAAGTGCGAAGCAGGGCACGGCACCGAAGCCGCCGGCAGATAGATTTGAGCAAGGGCAAAACGGTTTGCATGAAATCGTTAGCGGAACAACGCCAACACTTCGGCAGGGGTCAGATAAACATAGTTGGGAGATACAATTCCCCGGCGGTAGCCGTCAAACTGGCGAGATGTGTCGTTATAGCGGTAAAAAGCCCATTCGTAAGTTTCCAAACCATTGTAGTAAATTATCCCGAGGACAGGGATAGACTGGTTAGACAACAGGGCATAGGCATCTTCCAGCCATTGGTTTTTCAAGGCGGCATCATAGCCGTTGGGGCCGTAAGCCGTCGTGCCCGTCTGTGCAATGACAACCGGTTTTCCAGGTGCCATCAGGTGCATACGGTTGATAAAAGGGAGAAAAATATCCTCCGGGGATTCCCACTTTGGATAAGGGTTGGATGGGTGATATCCGAAGTTGTACGAACTGAAGGCTACAACATCCACAAGATCATCTCCAGGGTAGTAAGCCTCAAAATCCGGCCAGCCGACCGAACTAACACCATTCGGGGAAAAGACCCATTGAGCCGAGTTCTCCGGCACGCCTTCTGCTTCAAATATCTGTTGTACGCGTTGGAACGCAGCCTTGTAATAGGCTGGGTTTGAAGAACCATAGGGTGTCCAATCCCCATTCATCTCCTGCATGGGCGCCAAAAACGCCATTCTGGCTCCATTATTCGCATAGATCTGAAATTTCTGTGCCCAGGCATGAATATCGCTATCAGCAGAGCCATTGGCAATTTCACTGGCAGATTGGTGAAAGTAGATATCCACAAAAGGCGTATAACCCGAATCCCATATTTCGGTCAGAACCACATCAACGTAAGCACTTTGCTCGATGTCGTGAAACATCCCCGCCAGCGATAGTGGTTTTCCTGCCCAATTATTCAGATCGACAAATTCGTGTTGCAACGCGCCGCTCAAATCCGGTTCGGCGTAATCGTTGGGGTAAATACCCAATAGTATTACCAGTGGTTCAGGCATGGTTACTAACGGCAAATACACTTGATGGGATACGGCTTTTGTTGTTACAGAAGCACCGCGCGCAAAATCTGCGCTACAACATACAATCATCAATACTGCCAACAGAACCACGTAGTATATTTTTTTCTGATGTGTCTGCATATGTGCCTCCAAAACTGAATAATCAGCCCGACTGTATCCAAAACT
>CAZPSL010000038.1:0-8748 GCA_964589145.1 uncultured Anaerolineales bacterium | reverse complement strand
CCAGCGCCATGCGGATGGTGGCCGTCTTGCCGGAACCGTTCGGCCCCAGAAAGCCGAAAATCTCGCCGCGCCGGACTTCGAAATCCACGCGGTCAACGGCGGTGAAATCGCCGAAGCGTTTGGTGAGTGAGCGGGCGGTGACGATGGGGGAGGACATGGGGTTGGGGTTGGTAGATTGGTAATTGGGTAATTGGGTGATCAGGTAATTGGGTGATTGGGTAATCAGGTAATTGGGTGATTGGGTAATCAGGTAATTGGGTAATCAGGACAAACTCTCAAGTGCCTGCTCCCTAATCCCTGATCACCCGATACCTAATCCCTGATTACCCGATACCTAATCCCTGATTACCTGATACCTGCCTTCCTGCCTAATCCAGCGCGCGGCGCAGAAAACGCCACGAGAACGCGCCGATGACCAGCCCCAGCAGCAGCAACGCCAGAATGTGCGGCCAGAGCACGTCTATACCGGCGCCTTTGATCAGGATGCCGCGCAGGATTTCCAGCCAGTGGTGCGCGGGGATGAAGTTGGCGGCAAATTGCAGGGCTGCGGGCATCCCGTCCACGGGGGCGGCATAGCCGGTGAACATGAAATCCGCCATGCCAATCAGCATCACCAGCAAAAACGCCTGATGCTGGGTTTTGGAGATGACTGAAATCACCATACCTTTGCTGAGTTCCACAAAGATGTAAATCAGCGCCAGCCCCAGCAGCAGGGACAGCGAGCCGCGCACCGGCACATCAAACGCCAGGTGAACCATCCCCAGCAGGATGAGAAAATCCGTGAAGCCGATGAGGATCACCGGGATGGCTTTGCCGACGATCAATTCCAGCGAGGAGAAGGGCATCACCAGCAGTTGCTCCAGGGTGCCCAGTTCGCGCTCCCGCGAGAAGGACAGCGCGGCGAACAGCAGAACGGTGAACTCCAGCATCAGGCCCAGTTCCGCCGGGGTGGTGTAGAGCGCGTCGCTGAGCGCCTCGTTGAACCAGACGCGCAGGCTGACATCGAAACCGGCGTAGGCATCCGGGCCCATGTTCAGCCGCCGGATGACGATACGGTTGCTGATTTCGCTGCTGACGCCGGTGATCGCCCGCAGGGCTTCGGTGGCCGGGATGCTCTCCGCGCCGTTGAGGATGACCAGCAGGGTGGCGGTGTCGTTCTCCGAGGTGAGCGCAGCCTCAAAGCCGTCCGGGATGACCAGCGCGGCGTTGATGCGCCCGCGGTCCATCGCGGTTTCGATGGTTTCCATGTCGTAAACCTGCTCTTGCAGGGCGAAAGTGCCCGTGTTCTCCAGGCTGATGACCATCTGACGGCTGGAGGCGGTTTTGTCCTGGTCGAAGACCATCAGGGGCAGGTTGGTGATCGGGCGCGAGGTCGCCCAGCCGACCAGCAGCAGTTCCATCGCGCCGCCAATCAGCATGAAGGCAGGCATCCACCAGTCATTGCGCAGGTGGAGGAAATCCTTGATGGAGAGCGACCAGATACGTCGGAGCATGATTTTTCGTGTTTGCAGGTTTGCAGCGGCACCTGCCTACTTGCGCACATGCACACTTGCATACTTGCTTACATGCACACCTGCCTACCCAAGTTTCTTCCTGAAGAACAGCGCGGCCAGGCCGGTGAAGGCCAGCCCCAAAATCAGCAGCATGAGCACGTTGGGCCAGAGCACCTCCAGCCCGACGCCGGGCAGGAAGACCGCGCGGGTGATCACGGCGTAATGCGTGCCCGGCAGGAACATCGCCTCCATGCGCATCATCTCCGGCATGGCGGCAATGGGAAAGAAGATACCGGTCATAAAAAATCCGGGGAAGAAGACCAGCAAAAACGAGAGCGCCAGCGCGGCGGCCTGCGTGTGCATGAACACCCCGATGACGATGCCCATGCTCAGCATGGCGAACAAGAACACCGCCGACAGCGCGAAAAAGAGCGCGAAATTCCCGTTGAAGGGCACATCAAACCAGAGCATCGCCAGAATGGGGATGACGACCACGTTGACCAAGCCGACGATGACGTAAGGGAGCATCTTGCCCAGCAGGAGTTCGGTGCGCCCGATGGGGGTGGCGATCAACTGCTCAAAGGTGCCGTGCTCGCGCTCGTGCGCCATGGTCAGCGCAACCGAAAGGGCGGGGAAACCCAAAACCATCGAGATCAGCCCCGGAATCAGGTCGTTGCGCGGGTCCAGGCCGGGGTTGAACCAGGTGCGGACGCGCAAATCCAGCGGGGTCAGCGATTCCGCCGGGACGCCCATCGCCTCCGCCTGATCGGCAAGTGCCTGGCTGACGAAAGCCTCCGCCCGCTGGGCGATGTGATCCACGGCAAACCAGCCGCTTTGCGGCTCGGTGCCGTCAATGATGATCTGGATGGGCATCGCCTCCAGGTTGAGCAGTTTTTCGGAGAACGAGGGGTCAATCACCAGCGCGGCCTTGATTTCTCCCCGCATGAGCAGGGCTTCGATCTCGTCCATCGAGTTCACCTGAACGTAGAGGTCGAGGTCGTCCCCGGCGGTAATCTGCGCCACAAAGCCGCGCGAAACCGCGCTGCGGTCAAAATCCAGCACGGCGAGGCGCACGTGTTGAATATCCACCGTGAGGGCATACGCCATCAGCAGCAAAAGCAGCGTGGGCGTTGCCAGCACCAGGAACAGGGTGGTGCGGTCACGAAAGATGTGGAGGACTTCCTTGCGGGTCACAGCCCGGATGTGGCGGAGGGACATGAGTTTTCGGGGTAGGGGCGTGATTCCATCACGCCCCTACGTTCAGCCGATTGATAAACGACACAAACGCCTCCTCCATGCGAATGGGGGCGATGCGGGCGCGGGTGCAGGCGATGCCTTGCGCTTGCAGTTCGGCTTCGATTTCGGGCAGGCGTGCCGCGCCGGAATCCACCAGGATGTGCAGGGCTTCACCGTAGGTCTGCACCTCGCGGACGCCGGGGAGGGCAGCGATCACCCCGCGGGCGGCCTGCCATGCCGGGGAGATGATCTGGATCAGGTCGCCCTCAATGCGGGCGCGGATTTCACGGGGGGCATCCACCACCATCATCCGCCCCTCGTACATCAGCCCGACGCGGGAGCAGCGGTCAGCCTCGTCCATGTAGGGCGTGCTGACGATGATGGTCGTCCCCTGAATGTGCAGGTCGGTGAGGATATTCCAGAACTCGCGGCGGGAGACCGGGTCTACCCCGGTGGTGGGTTCATCCAGCAGGAGAATTTCCGGCTCGTGGATCAGCGTGCAAGCCAGGGCCAGTTTTTTCTGCATCCCCCCGGAGAGATGCCCCGCCCGGCGGGTTTTGAACTCGGTCAGCCCGGCAAACGTCAGCAGGCGGTCGGTGCGGGCCTGCATCTCGTCTTTGGGGACATCGTACAAATCAGCGAAAAAGTGCAAATTTTCCATCACCGAGAGTTCGGCGTAGAGGCTGAACTGCTGCGCCATGTAGCCGATGTGCGGCTTGATGGCCTCGGCCTGCGTGCCCAAATCCAGCCCGGCAACCGTCGCTGAGCCCTCGGTGATGGTCAGCAGCCCGGCGAGCAGGCGCAGGGTGGTGGTTTTTCCCGCTCCGTCCGGCCCGACCAGCCCGAACAGTTCCCCGGGTTGAATCGCCAGGCTGAGCGCGTCCACCGCCCGCGTGTGCTTGAAATCGCGGGTCAGGTCACGGGTTTCGATGATGGGGGTGGATGGTTGCATGTCTGCGGGTTGCAGGTTGTACGTTTGCATGTGCGCAAGTTTGCAGGTTCGCAAGGGTTACAGGCTATCTCGCCACATGCAAACTTGCTGCTTGCCCACTTGCTAGCGGTTTTTCTTCGCCACGCGGAACAGCCACAGGACAATCAGCGCGCTCAGCGGCGGTTCGATGATCACGCCCAGCCACTTCATCGTCTCGCTGAAGCCCATCGCGGGGATGATGTACCAGTCCATCAGGCCGATGATGACCGTGGTGATCACCGCGGCGATGTAATCGCCCCTGACCCCGATAGGACGCTCGTCTTTCCAGATCAGCCCGGCGACGAAGCCCATCGCCAGCCCGACGAGGATCATGGCAACAATCAAAATCAAGATTTCCATCTCAGGCCTCCTGCAAACTGTTATCCGCGGATGAAACGAATCGGACAGGTGTTTTCTCACCGCAAAAGCGCCAAGGCACTAAATTTCGCCTGTTTTCGCGCCCTCGTGACTTGGCGGTGAAATCCACAGTATTCACGGATTATTCGCCCGGAACGGCTTCCAGCCCGTCCAGCAGCAAGCGGACACCGGACAGGATATGTTCCTCCAGGCTGGCGGTTTCGGGGACGTAAGCCCACAGGACAATCGTCCCCTCGAAGATGGCGCCCATGGCGACGGCAACGCTCTCGGCATCCACCGGGCGGAACTCCCCCCGGTCAATGCCCTCCCGGATGATGGGGATGAGCGCATCCAGGTAAGCGCGGTAATACTTGTGCAGGGTCTGCCTGCCGGTTTTGCGGCGCATCATCAGCCCCCAAAACTCGAACAGGATGGGCATCAGGGGCTTCATCTTGAGCAGGCCGTCCACCGAGGCCTGGGTGAAGGCCAGCAATTTTTCCCTGGCAGTGGGGAGATCGTCCAGCGCGCCGACGCTGGCAAGATCGCGGCTGATCATGGTATCCAGAATGGCAGTGATGATTTCATCCTTGCTCTTGAAATACCAGTAAATCAGCCCTTTGCTGACGCCGGATTCTTTCGCGATGTCGTCCATGCGGGCCTGGTTGAAGCCTTTTTCGGCGAAAACCGTCATCGCGGCTTCGATGATCTGGCTCATGCGTTCCTGGCTGACATCAGGGCGGGGGGTCATCGGCAAATTTCTCCTGCGAAAAAATAACTGACCGGTCAGTCTATTATCAGCATACTCCGAAACTTGGATTTGTCAAGCGGGGTGCAAGCAAAAGATGTAGAAATCGGGCAGCCGCATGTCTCTGCCCTTCCCCCTGCGGGGCGGGGTGTTCGGTGCCTGTCCTGTTCACAAAATGAAGACTGGCAGTCCTGGCAGGACTGCCAGTCTTGTGTGCGGGGCGAGGGAAACACATAGGAATTTCTACAACATTTGCCTGCACCCCGTCAAGCGGGAGTTCTTGCCGGGTGGGGGCAAATGTTGTAGAAAGATGGTTATCTACCAACAAGCCGTGTCATTTTGGAACCCCATCCCCCCTATATCCCCCTCACCCTTCGGGCAGGCTTCGCACTCCCAAAGAAGAGGGGATTGGACTTTTCGGTGTGTGTGCGCCGCACACACATCTGACGAATACGCCCCTCCCAAAAATTTCCGCTTTGCTTGCCCTCTCCCTTCGGGAGAGGGGTTAGGGGTGAGGGCGGGGAGAGGGCAAGGGAAGGGGGAAAGGAATCTCAGTCCCTCCTGAAAATCTTGACAGATTCTATCCAATTTGCTATCATCATCCCCCCCACCCCCTGGGGGGGGGATACCACAAAACAAAAGGAAGCAAAACAGACATGATCAAACACGAAGAAGCCCTGCACCGTCTCAAAAATGTCGAAGGCCATATCCGCGGCATCGAAAAGATGATCGAAGATGACAAATACTGCATTGACGTCATCCGTCAGATTCAGGCCGTGCAGGCCGCGTTGAACAAAATTACCACCATGATCCTGGATGAGCACCTGAACTCATGCCTGATCACCGCCGTGCGCGGCGACGACCCCGACGAGCGCGAGCGCGTCCTCCGGGAAATCACCGACATCTTTGAGACAGCAACGCGGGTGTAGGCAGACAATCAGGTAATCAGGAATCGGGGATTAGGGAACAGGGATTAGGAACCAGGAATCAGGAATCAGGGGATCGAGCGGTGGTACTCAAATCCCATATCCCAATCCCTAATCCCCGATCACCCAATCCCAACCCCCACAAAGGAGTCCCTTATGACCACCGTAACTTACAACATCCCCAACATTTCCTGCAATCACTGTGTCCACACCATCAAAATGGAAGTCAGCGACCTGCCGGGCGTGCAGTCGGTCGAGGCCGACGTTGCATCCAAAACCGCTACCATCACCTTCGATGCCCCCGCCACCGAAGAAAGCATCAAGACCCTGCTGGCGGAAATCAACTATCCGGCAGCGGAATAAATGCAGCCAGGATTTTCCCTGCGCTTCAGCGAAAGCCCTGACAACAACACGGAGCACCGATGCCCGAAACCAAACAACTGACCCTGCCGATCACCGGCATGACCTGCGCTAACTGTGTTGCCACCGTGGAGCGCAATCTCAAAAAGGTGGATGGCGTCCGGAGCGCCAACGTTAACCTGTCTTCAGAGCGCGCGACGGTGGAATTTGACCCCATCCTGGTCGGATTGGGAGACGTGTTGGCACGCATCGAGCGCGCCGGGTATGGGGTAGCCACCGGCGAGGCGGACCTGCTCATCCAGCGCATGAGCGACGACAACGACGCCCGCCGCCTGGAAAAAGCCCTGCTCGAACTGGACGGCGTGCTCAACGCCTCGGTGAACTTCACCAGCGAGCACGCCCGCGTGGAATACGTCCCCACCATCGTCAGCCAGGCCGAAATCCGCCGGGCGGTGGAGCGCGCCGGTTTCGAGGCCGTGGAAACCGGCGACGAAGCCGAAGATGTGGAGGCCCTCGCCCGTCAACGGGAAATTGACGAGCAAAAACGCCTGCTCACCATCGGGCTGGTTTTCACCATCCCGTTGTTTCTCTTCTCGATGGCGCGGGATTTCGGTGTGCTGCCCCCCGCCATCGCCGAAGCGTGGTGGGGCAACTGGCTGATGTTCGCACTGGCAACGCCCGTGCAGTTCTACGTCGGCTGGCAGTACTACGTCGGGGCGTACAAATCGCTGCGCAACGGCTCGGCCAATATGGACGTGCTGGTCGCGATGGGTTCATCGGCGGCGTACTTCTACTCCATCCCGGTCATGCTGGGCTGGATTGAAGGGCACGTTTACTTCGAAACCGCGGCAGTGATCATCACGCTCATCAAACTGGGCAAATTCCTGGAAGCGCGCGCCAAAGGCCGCACCAGCGAAGCCATCAAAAAATTGATGAGTTTGCAGGCCAAAACCGCCCGCGTGGTACGCGACGGGCAGGAACTTGAAGTGCCCGTGGACGATGTGCGCGTGGGCGACCTCGTGATTGTGCGCCCCGGAGAGAAAATTCCGGTGGACGGCGTGGTGGTGGAGGGCCGCTCGGCGGTGGATGAATCCATGCTCACCGGGGAATCCCTGCCCGTGGAGAAAGGCCCCGGCGACCCGGTCATCGGGGCGACGCTCAACAAACTGGGGCTGCTCAAATTCGAGGCCGCCAAAGTCGGGCGCGAAACCGCCCTGGCGCAGATCATCCGCCTGGTGGAAGAAGCCCAGGGCAGCAAGGCACCCATCCAGCAACTGGCCGACAAAGTTTCCGCCGTCTTCGTCCCGGCGGTCATCCTCATCGCCGCGCTCACCTTCCTGGCCTGGTATTTCGTCATCCCCCAATTCACCGGCTACCCGTTTACCGAGTCCATCTTCACCACCGCGCTGATCCACATGGTCGCCGTGCTGGTGATCGCCTGCCCCTGTGCGATGGGGCTGGCAACCCCCACCGCGGTGATGGTGGGCACCGGCAAAGGCGCCGAGATGGGCATCCTCTTCAAATCCAGCGAGGCGCTCGAAACCGCGGGCCGCGTCTCCACCGTGGTACTGGATAAAACCGGCACCATCACCAAAGGTCAGCCCGCGGTGACGGATATCGTGATTGTAGATTGGAAACTGAAATCTGAGGACGGCCAATCGGGAATCAAAAACCAGGAATCAGAACTCCTGCGTCTGGCCGCTTCCGTGGAACAAGGTTCCGAGCACCCCCTGGGAGAGGCGATCTGGGCCGAGGCGGGGGAGCGCGGCCTGAAACTTTCCCCGCCCGAAGGTTTCCGCGCCACCGTCGGGCAGGGCGTGCAAGCCGTGGTGGACGGTCACGAGGTGCTGGTGGGCAACCTGCGGATGATGGAAGAAACCCCGGAAATCGCGTTCGCGGGGAAAGAGAAACTGCTGCAAGAGATTGAGCGCCTGCAAGCGGAGGCCAAAACCGCCATGCTGGTGGCTGTGGACGGACAGGCGGCGGGCGTGATCGCCGTGGCCGACACCGTCAAGGAAGGCTCCCGCGAGGCGATTGAGCGCCTGCACCAGATGGGGCTGCGCGTTGCCATGATCACCGGCGACAACCGCAAAACCGCCGAGGCCATCGCCGCCCAGGTGGGCGTGGACAGTGTACTCGCCGAAGTGCTGCCCGGCGACAAAGCCGCCGCCATCCGCGCGTTGCAGGGAGCAGGGAGCGGGGAACCAACAGCGGGTGGCACACCCCCGCCTTCCGGTTCCCAGGTCGTCGCGATGGTCGGGGACGGCATCAACGATGCCCCCGCGCTGGCGCAGGCCGATGTGGGCATCGCCATCGGCACGGGCACGGACGTTGCCATGGCTGCCGCGCCGGTCACGCTCATCAGCGGGGACCTTCGGGGCGTCCCGCGGGCGATTGCGCTCTCCCGCAGCACGCTCAAAACCATCCGGCAAAACCTGTTTTGGGCTTTCATCTACAACATCATCCTCATCCCCGCCGCGGCAGCGGGTTTTCTCAACCCGATGCTGGCCGCCGGTGCGATGGCCTTCAGCAGCATCTTCGTGGTCACCAACAGTCTGCGGCTGCGCAAGATGAAGGTGCAGGCGGGTGCAAGCAAGCGCGCAATTCCTTGACAAGCCGATTGCTTTACGCTAAACTAAATGAGCGTTTGTTTATATTTAT
>CAZPSL010000037.1:0-9574 GCA_964589145.1 uncultured Anaerolineales bacterium | reverse complement strand
TTCTTCGGGCGGATGGGCGGTGTGACCCCCTTCCCCGATGAAATTCTGGAGGAAATCCGACGCGTCAACGCGAATGAAGAGCCTGTTTCCGATGTGCGCGGCGAATGGCTGGAACGTCTGGAAGCACGGATTGCGGAGGGTAAATGATGCTTACCGCACAAACAACCACAATGGAACTGATTTACAAACGCCCTGAATCCATGGCGGAGGCGGTGACACATTACTGCCCCGGCTGTACGCACGGCATCGCCCACCGCCTGATCGCCGAAGTGCTGGACGAGATGGGCATTCGGGAGAAGACGATCGGCGTCGCTCCGGTAGGCTGCTCGGTGTTTGCTTACAACTATTTCAACCACGATTACGTGGAGGCGGCGCACGGACGCGCACCCGCGATGGCGACCGGCATCAAACGGATGCTGCCCGAAAACACGGTTTACACTTACCAGGGAGACGGTGATCTGGCCTCCATCGGGATGGCGGAGATCATGCACGCCGCGGCACGCGGTGAAAACATCACCGTGATTTTCATCAACAACGCGATTTACGGGATGACCGGCGGGCAGATGGCTCCGACCACCCTGCCGGGGATGAAGACGACCTCCTCCCCCTACGGGCGCGACGTGGAACTGGCCGGTTACCCGATCCGCATGGCGGAATTGCTGGCACAGATGGACGGCTCCGGTTATGTGGTGCGGCGCAGTTTGCACAATCCGGGCAATATTCGCCGGGCGAAGAAATCTATCCGGCTGGCGTTTGAGACTCAGGAGCGCGGCCTGGGCTTTTCGATGGTGGAACTGCTCTCCTCCTGCCCGACCAACTGGAAAGTAACCCCCAACGAAGCCCTGGATTTCATCGCCGACCATATGGTGCCGGTTTTCCCGCTTGGGGATTACAAAGTCCACCCCGAAATCGGGAATCTGAAAGTGAGATAGGAGCGCGATATGATCCCAGAATACAGCATTATCATCTCCGGTTTTGGCGGGCAGGGGACGCTCTTCGCCGGTCAGGTGTTGACCTACGCGGCGATGGACAACGGCTACGAAGTGACCTGGATTCCCTCCTACGGCCCCGAAATGCGCGGCGGGACGGCGCACTGCACGGTGATTATCTCCGATGAGGAGATCGGTTCGCCGCTCACCCGCAGCCCCTACGCGGTGATTGCGCTTAACCTGCCCTCGGTGGACAAATACGAGATGGCGATTCCCCCCGGCGGTATCATGGTTGCCAACCAGTCGCTGATGAACCGCGGCCTGGTGCGGGATGACATCGCCAACGTCCTGATCCCTGCCAGCGAAATCGCCGAAGAACTGGGCAACAAGCAAATGGCAAACATGGTGGCGGTCGGTGCGATGCTGGCGCATCTGCCGGTGCTTTCCGTGGAAGCGATTGAGCAGGCCCTGAAGGATCACTTGCCGGAGCGCAAGCAAAAATGGCTTCCGGCGAATGTGGAAGCCATCCGAAAAGGGTTCGCGTTTGCGAAAGAAACCGTGTAGCCCTGCCTGCCTGCCAAAAACGCCAAAGCCCTGTGCGGTCTCGCAGACCGCACAGGGCTTTTTTCGTTGCGGGCGTTTCACACCCTGGGGCGGATGCGTACCGGCCCCTGGTTTTCGGGGTACTTGCCGTGAATCCCGGTGTAGAAGTCGGCCAGAATTTTCATATCGGCCTCGATGTCGCCGGTGGGCGTGAAGTAACCGCCAACCCCGCAGGTTTTGGCCGGGTAATCCACAAAGCCCATCGCAATCGGGACGTTTGCGCCGAGTGCGATATAGTAAAAACCGCTTTTCCAGTAATCGGCACGCTTGCGAGTGCCTTCGGGGGCGATGGTGATGACCAATTCATCGCTGGCATTGATTTTTTCGACGGTTTGGGCCACGAAGTTCTGGCTCACGCCGCGTTTGACGGGGATTCCTCCCAGGAAGCGCATGATAGGCCCTTGCCATCCATTGAAGAGCGCTTCTTTTCCTACCCAGCGCGGACGAATGCCCAGGCCGAGCATAACCACCAGGGCAGTGTAGAGATCCCAATTGGTGGTATGCGGAGCGCCAATCAGGATGTATTTTTCTACCGGCGGGCGGTTGTCTACCAGCGTCCAGCCGGTGATGCTCGCCAGGGCGCGGGCGACGCGCTGCCAAAAACGAAGGGACGGTTTTTGGGAAGATGTCATGCCCATTGGCGGCTCTACACAATTCCTTCCTGTTTGCGCACTTGCTGGATGCGCTGTTTGTAGTCGGGGATGGTGCGCTCGTATTCGTCTGTCATCAACGGGGAGGCGATCAGAAAATCGGCGGTGGCGCGGTTGGATGCGGTCGGGATGTTGTAAAGCACTGCCAGGCGCAGGAGCGCCTTTACGTCCGGGTCGTGGGGCTGCGGCTCCAGCGGATCCCAGAAGAAGATCAGCATGTCCAGGTCGTTCTCGGCGATTTTCGCGCCCAGTTGCTGGTCTCCGCCCAGCGGCCCTGACTTGAAGCGGTAAACCGGCAGATTGGTCTCCTCGGTGATCAATTGCCCGGTTGTGCCGGTGGCGAAGAGAAAATGCTTGGAGAGCGTGCCGCGGTTGAAGCGGATCCAGTCCAGCAGGTCGGCCTTGCGGCCGTCGTGCGCTACCAGTGCAATGCGTTTTTGTGCAGGAAGAGGGATGGATGTCATGGAACCTCCATGAAACTCGCGTTCATTTTATGCCACTTCAGAGTGGGAGGGGCTGTAGTGCTGTTGTCGGCGCACTTTTTGCGCCGACAACAGCACGCTTTTTGATGTTCCGTCCCCTATTTTACCATCGCCGCGTGGATGGCCCCAAGCAGCGAGTATTCCCCTTCTGCATCGTATTCCAGCGTCCAGATCATTACGCCGGAGCCGCGTTCGAACGCCAGACGGGTCTTCGCCTGAATGGTGGGGATGCCGTTGTAATTCACGGCAGCACCCCTGTACGCGATTTCGTCCAGCGTGGCGGCCTGCGGGTCTTGCGCTATCAGTTTTCGGTAGGGGATGTCTCCGGGGCTGGCATAAAACGGCAGCCCCAGCACCGCCTTCTCCGGGGGCAGGCCGCGCCCCAGCCAGTAGTCGAAAGCGTCTTCTGCCAGCGTATGGGGTGCGTGCGGCGTGCCGCCGTCGTAGGCCATGAGATTGATGAAATCGAAAATCTCAAAACTTTCTGCGGGGATGCCCTCCCCTGTCGGGCCGTGGGAAACCACCGCGGCGGTGATCAGTTTCTCCGGCATGGATTCCCGCAATTCCCGGATGAGCAGCAGGAAATTTTGGGCGGATTCCCCGGAATCGGGATATTCCCAGTCGATGTCGGCTCCGTCAAGATTGTGCTGATCCACGAAGGTCGTCAACTCCCGGACGAAAGTTGCCCTCGAAGCGGGATCCGCCGCCAGGGTTTCGAACTCGTCATCCCATCCCCACCCGCCGACCGAAATCAGCACCTGAACCCCATGCTGATGGGCGCTTTCCACGATGTCGTCCAGTTTCCAGGCGTTGGGCAGAGTTGCAAATGTGCCGTCATCGTTGGGAATCAGAAAGGCGTAGTTGATGTGGGTAATCTGGTCGTAGGGGATTGTGCCGGCGATGACCGCTTGAGTCACGTACCCGACGATGCGAAATGTCTTCGGAGGCGGGGCGGGCGTGGACGCGGCAGGAGCAGTGCTGCTCTGTGGGGCTGCACACGCCCCGAGAAGAAACACTGCTCCCAGGAGGAAGAAGAAGGAACTGCTTTTTGTGCCGCTTCGAGATGCCCGGTCTCGAACAGATACGCTTACCCGATATTTGTTTAGGACTGTTTCGGGCAACGATTTGTAGTGTTTTGAGCGTGCGAAGCACGCCCAAAACACCACTTTCCCCTGTCTTTTGGTGAAAGCCCTGTTATTTTTCAACGCCGGTGATCACAATACCCTGGATGAAGAATCGCTGGGCGGCCAGGAACAGGAGCAGCGGGAGCACCAATGCCATCAGGGATGCGGCCTGGATCAATTGCGGATGCTGCCCGTAAATGCCGTTGAACATCGGCAGGGCCACAGAGATCGGCCAACTATCGCGTTTGGTGGAGAGGTAAATCAACGGGCCGAAGTAATCGTTCCAGGCGTAGACGATGTGGAAAACGGTGATCGCCATCAAAGCCGGGTAGGATTGCGGCAGGATAACTGACCAGAGAACCCGGAAAGGCCCTGCGCCGTCAATCATGGCGGCTTCGTCAAGCGCGTGCGGCAGGGTCATAAAATACTGCCGCAGCAGGAAGACATCGTACGGATTGGCGAAGAAGGTTGGCACGATCAACGGCAGCCAGGAACCAACCCAGCCGATTTTCGCGAAGAAGGTGTAAGTCGGGATGACGGTCACGGTGCCCGGCAGGAACATCGTGGAAATTAGAATGAGGAACAGAAAATCCCGCCCCGGATAGTTGAACCGCGAAAAGCCGTAAGCCACCAGGGTACAGGAAATCAGCACGCCGATATTGGAGAAGATGGCGTAGTAGGTTGTGTTCCAGAGCAGACGGGGGAAGTTGATTTTGTCCCAAACGTCCGTGTAGTTCGACCAGGTCGGCGCCCAGGTCCAGGGACGCTCCAGAGTGCGCCAGGAACCTTCCCAAACGATTTCACCTGCCTCGGGGTTGGCGGGGTCAATGAACACGCTTTCCTTGCGGCCTTTTTTGACCATTGCCAGTTCTCTCTCTGTGCCATCCGGCATGGGGACGATGTAGACATCCAGTTCTTCTCCGTTGTATTCATAGGTGGCGGGGGCAGCCGGCCAGATCGGTGCGCCCAGGATGGAAATCTGCGCCTGGGTTTTCAGGGAGGTGAAAACCATGAACAAAAACGGTGCCAGAAACAAAGCCAGGAGTATTGCGGCCAGGCCGGTAAATGCCACAACTTTAATGGTTTTCGTCCAGGATTTGTGTAAACTTGTACCTGCCATTCTTTTCTTCCTTTTTGGAGAGCAGACACGCTGCCAGTGGTGCAGCCCGGCGTTGTGAACAGGGCGGAGCAATCGGTTGCTCTTTGCCCGTTAGCGGTTGTTTTGATATTTGTTCTCGCTATGGCGGGCCGCTTGATTGTCGGCCATTTTCGTTTGTTACGAGCGGCCGCCGCCAGCGTAATAGACCCAGTATTTTGCTGTGTAGAACAGGAAAAATGTGACAATCATAATGACGACAAACAGCAGCCAGGCCAGCGTGGCACCGTAAGACATATTTTGATAGGTAAAAAATGTTTTATACAAAATTACGTTGTAAAACAGTGTGGCGCCGCCTGGCCGCCCGGTTCCGGCGTTGACGACCAGGGGGACGAGAAAATACTGGAAAAGCCCCACCACGCTCAAAACCAGGTTGTAGAACACCACGGGGGAGATCATCGGGAAGGTGACATTCCAGAAGGTTGCCCAAACGCCGGCACCGTCCACTTTGGCTGCGTCGTACAGTTCTGTGGGCACCCCTTGCAATCCGGCCAGCATAATCAGCATGGCATTTCCGATGCCCCAGATGCCCATCAGGATATAAGCCGGATAAACCCAAAAAGTGTCGTTTGTCCAGCCGGGCGGGTTTGCCACCCCCAGCGCACGTAATGCCTGGTTGATCCAGCCGGTTTCGGCGTTGAGCATCCCTCCCCAGATGTAAACTGCCGCTACGAAGGGGATGATATACGGCATGTAGAACATCGAGCGGAAGAAGTTTTGTCCCTTTACGTTGGGATTGTTCATCAGCAGGGCCAGCAGCAATGGCAGGAAGATGCCGATGGGCAGTGCCATCAACCCGAACTTGATTGTAATCCACAGGGATGCCCAGGTTTGGGAATCATCAACCATGGTTTTGTAGTTTTCCAGCCCGACGAAAGTTACCGGGTTCAAAACGCCATCCGTGATGCGCAGGTTCAAGAAAGTGAAAACCAGGGTTGCCACCATTGGTATCAGCGTGAAGGCCAGAAAGCCGATAATCCAGGGAGAGATAAAAAACATGCCCCAGCGGAATTCGCGCTTGGCCCGCGGCGGCATCTCACGAAATGTTTTCCACGATGGCAGGGTCTGGCGAAAGTGGGTAAGTTCTTCCATTGCTGCTCCTGGGGTGCACTACTACGGTTAGCGGGGCAGACGCCCTGCCCCGCTAACCGTATAAACACTATTTGTTGAAGATAGTTGTCAGATCTTCCTGCAAGGTCTGAATTTCAGCCTCGAGGTCGAGGCCCTCGGTGTTGTTCATCAGGTCACCAAAGGTGCCGATGCGGTCCCAGGCCTCGTTCCAGTTCGGCATGTAGCCTTCTGCACTGGGGACATCGGGGTAGGCGTTACCGGCGATGATTGTATCCCAGGTGGTGACGAAGGGGTACTGTGCGGATTTGGAGTCGATGAACGCCTGCTGGTATTCCGGCAGTGCGGGAAAGGCACCGTAGGCGCCGGGGGTCTCGCCGTCACCAACGATCAACGGTTCCACGCCTTCCGGTCCGATGAGATAGGTCAGGACTTCAAAGGCCTCTTCGGGGTGCTGGGTGCCTTTCCAGATGCGGAAGGTGTCAGCATCCACGCGCCCGTGTACCTCGCCGTTGTAGGAGGGCAGAATGCCAAACTGGAATTCGTAGCCCGCGTCAACGAACTCGTCCAGACAGCAGGTATACCACAGGTTGGTGATGCCCATGCCGATCTTGCCGCTGGCGAAGGTGTTGCTGGAGCCGTATTCCGGGCTGCTTGCAACTGATCCGTCGGGGATGAAAGGCTGGTCGCCCCAGATGCCGTTGTACCACCATTCCCAGGCTACTTTCCAGTGGTCAGGAATGACGGCGGTGTAGTTGCCCGCTTCGCCTTCATAAAGTGCAGCCGCGCCGTAGAAAGCGCCCAGGTAGTTCGGGTGACCGGACCAGATGGGGTGATAGCCGTACTGCACAACCTGGGTTGCGTCGAAGTCCGGGGAGGTAGCATCGTTGCCGTTGACGTCCACGGTCAGGATGCGGGCGACCTCGGTCAGGGTGTCCCAGTTCCATTCAACTTCGGTGCCGTCGGGCATGGTGTACTTCTCGCCGTATGCCGCGGGCAGGTAGTTCAGGCCAGCCTCGTCGAAGAGGGTGGTGTTGTAGAACACTGCGGCGGGGAAGACTGCGAAAGGCAGACCGACCAGCCCTTCCTCGGTCTGGTACATTTCGACCAGCGCCGGGTCGAACTGGCCCAGGTCGTAGTTGGCCGATTCCACCAGCGGAGTCAGGTCAAGCCACTGGCCGTAGAAGGCGTTAGAGCCGCCCCAGCCGACCGGCCCGATGATGTCGGGGCCTTCACCGGAGGCGATTTCGGTCGCCAGCGTGTCGTAGGACGATTCGTAAGGGATCACTTCCAGGACCAGTTCGATATTGTCGTGGGAGGCGTTGAAGGCTTCCACCAGCGCCTCTTCGACAGCGACCTGTTCGGGGTCAGTGCCGGTGCCCAGGCCGACGAACCAGCGGATCTGGACTTTTTCGCCCTCTGCGGGGGCCTCTTCTGCGGGGGCTTCCTCGGCCGGTGCTTCTTCTGCGGGGGCTTCCTCGGCCGGTGCTTCTTCCGCGGGCTGCTCGGGAGCAGGGGTCTCGTTGCTGCCACAGGCGGTCAGCGCCAGAGCCAAAATTGCGATCAGCGCCAGTAAAACGAACAAACTTTTTTTCATCATCTTTCTCCTCTCGGAATGGTATAGTTCGTGAATTTAACGGATATTCGAACGGGGGAAAGCCTTTACGGTTTATTTTTTTTCAGTGTCACCTCCTGTTGCAAAAGGATTAGAAAGCGGTTCCGGTGATGTCTTTCAGCAGGTTAACATCCGCACGAATGGCGGATGACGATCTCTGTCGGCAGCAATGTCACGGGAACGACATCTTCGCCAGACAGAACGTCAAACAACAGTTGGGCAGCGGTGCGCCCGACATCCTCTGTGGGGGCGCGCACCGTTGTCAGCGGGGGGGTGAGAAACGCAGAGAGGCGAGAATCGTCAAACCCGACTACGCTGACATCCTCCGGGATGCGGTAGCCGTTCTCGTTGAGGGCTTTCATAATGCCGATGGCTGAGTCATCATCTCCGGTGAAGACCGCGTCAAAAGACGGGTGGTCTCTTGACAGGAATTCCAGCATGGCGCGATAGGCAATCTCGCGCTCAAACTCGCCGCAGATAATCAAATCAGGGTCATACATCAGTCCGTTTTCCGCTAACGCCTCGCGATACCCGGCCTCGCGCCAGCGGGAATCGTCTTGATGTCGCGGCCCGCGCGCAAACACAATCCGCCGTCTGTTGTGAACCTTGATCAAGTGTTCAACCAGACGGCGGGAGGCATCTTTGTTCTCAATCGTGACGGAGGGGATTTGCTGTTTGGGAGGGGGTGTGCGATGGGTCAGGATGAGCGGAAACCCGTCCCGATGCAAATCAACAAGATATTGATCGCTCAAACTGTCGGCAAAGACAATCAGCCCATCGGTGTTGTGCGCGCCAACGGAAAACGGGGTCACAACTTGGGCATCCGCCCGGTGAGTGGCAACCAGCAGGTTGTACCCCTTTTCCCTGACCACGGCTTCAATTCCACTGACGAGCGGAGCGAAAAAATCGTTGTGCATATTGGTCAGCAACAAACCGATGACCCGCGTCTTTTTTGTCGCCAGGTGGCGGGCAGCGGCATGAGGTACATAATGCAGCGCGTCGATCGCATGTTCAATCCGCTGCGCCACATCGTCTGAGACACGCGCACTCCGGTTGATGTACCGGCTGATGGTCGCCACGGAAACACCCGCTTCGCGGGCAACATCACGGATGGTTACAGAGGAGGATCGACGTGTCATATCGCTTTCCATGTAAGCGGTTACTGTAACCGTTTACAGCAACCGCTTACAGTATGGCATAACTCCCCTGGCGTGTCAAGAAATTTTTATGGAATTTTCGCGAAAGAACCGGAGGGCTGTGCAGGCAAAAGAGAGCAGCAGGAGGCCTACGGAATCACAAACAGCGAGAATGACTGCGCCGGAAATTCGATCTCCTCCCCGGTGAGGGGGATTGTCCCCATGTCCTCGGCGGCGTGCCCGCGGTCGAACAGCCAGTACCGCGCTTCGGGCGCGGGTTTGGCGGCGATTTCTACGGGTTTGCGAATCGCCTCGTCAGCGAGATTCAACACAATCAGGGTCAGTGTGCCGTCCACCCGTTTGGCGGCGTAAACCCGCAGGTCGGGATCATCCGAGGAGGCATAGACCAGTTCATCCCCAAATTTGCGGTACATCTGGTAGACAAAATAACTGGGGCTGAGTTCGCCGCGGTTGATCAACCCCCAGCCGCCCTGTCCCGACGGGGTGGTCAGCAGCCAGTGGTTGACCATGAACACCCCCTGCTGGCTCAGCCGCCCCAGCACGTCTGCCCACCAGATGGCGTTGTAGAACGAATCCGGTGTAGCCTCGCCGCCGATGGCTTTGTTGTAATGTGAGTTGGCCTCCGTGACCGCGATGGGCAGGCCGCGCCCGGTTTCCTGGCGGATCAACGCCCGCAGGTAGATCACAGTCTCGTCCCATTCGCGGGTGTTGGCGCGCAAATCCTCGATGGTGGCGGCAGGGCCTGTTTGCGAGCGGGGGAACGGGTAGCGGTGGAACGAAATCACATCCA
>CAZPSL010000036.1:0-4369 GCA_964589145.1 uncultured Anaerolineales bacterium | reverse complement strand
CTGGTAAACGCGCAAAAATCCGTCGGGGCCGATATGCCGCCGAAAGGCGGCGGTATCGGTTTCCTTCTGAACGAAGTAGTGCTGTAAAGCCACGGTGGCCGCGTTCTGCCAGGGGTCGTAACGCTCAAAGGTGCCGTCCGGGAGGTCGAACTCGGTGCGTTGCCCGGTGCGCCAGCCGTAGTAGCCGTCGTTGAGCACGTTGGCCGCCCAAACCAGTTGCATGTAGAGGCCGCGGTAGTTGCGCTCGGTGTGCCCCAGGGGGTAGTCGGGGTCAACGCCGGGGGGCATTTGCGGCTGGCTGAGCGCGCCGAGTTGGTATTCCAGCAGAGCGAGCAGCAGGCGCGGGCTGATGCTGAAGTTCTCGGCGATGTACTGGACGATTTCGCCGCCCTGCATGGTGCGCCCGGCGGCGAAGGTTTTGTAGTCCCGCAGCCAGCCGGGGGAGTCGTCCACGAAGGCGACCGTGTCAAAGCCGCTTTGCGCGGGGCCGTTGACGAAGAGGCTGTCCGGCAGGATTTTGAACTGCGACCCCCAAAACGGCTGGTAGTAGATGGGGATTTTCATCGGCATCCCCGGCGGCATGGTGGTGGCATCGGCGGGGATGAAGGGGTTGGCCGCCAGGATTTCCTCCACGCTGGTGTTGAAGCGGGCGGCCAGCGCGGGGAGGGTATCGCCGGTTTGGGCAGTGTAGTCCACCAGTTCGCCGGGTTCGTAGGGCGGACGGGTGGGGAAGGGCGTAGCGGTTGCAGGTTGCAGGTTGAAAGTTGAAGGTTCTGACGTTGATGTGGCAAGCGCGGCGGGCGGAGGAGATGCGGCGGCGACGCCCGACGAGCAGGCGGTGAGGAGCGGGAGAGTGAAAAGGATGCAGAGAAACAGATAAACCGGGGATTTGGGGATTTGGGGTGCAACCCGTTGGCGCGCAGACAGGGCAACGCCCCGCTCAGCGGCACCTCCGTTTACCAACCTCCCAACTCCCAATCTACCAATTACCAATTTACCAATTACCAATCTACCAACTCCCAATCTGCCCTTCTTCATGGCGCTTCCCGAATGATGTGCGAACTGGTGGCGCTGAACATGCTGGCGGTGATGACCTCCGTGCCGCGGGTGAGTGTGCCCAGGTAGGGCGCGTCGCCTGCATGGGCTACCCAGCCGTCAAGGACGAAAGGAATCGGTCCGTCGGCGGGAATCCACTCGCCGTTGAATTTGCGGATGATGTGGACGTGCGTACCGGTCGCCCGGCCGCCCTCGCAGGAGGGATGCCCGATCCGCTCGCCGGTGTGCAGGTACGTCCCTGCCGGAACACGCTCCTCCGTGCCGATGTGGACGTACACCAGATTCCAGCCGGTGTGCTCGCTGCCGTCGCCGTCCAAATCCTGCACCACGATGCCCATCTCGGAGCGCACGATCAGCCCGTCCGCCATGGCGGTAACCCATTCACGAGAGGGTTCACAGCCGCCGCTGGCGCTTGGCGGAGCGAAATCGAGGGCCGCGAAGGGGCCGTTTTTCTCGTAGGCGGGGTGCGGGCCGCCGGTGTGCGCCCATTTGACGCCCGACTCAAAGGGCAGGGTGAGCGACGGCTGGACAGCATCCGGCGGGACGAGCGGTTCCAGCGCGGCGGCGCGCTTCCACGGGTCGCCGAACATCTGCGCGTACAGGGCGGGGAATCCGTTTTGGGGGTCAACGGCCTGCTCCCAGGCGTCGCCCTCGTAGAGTTGGGCGAACAGGTACATCAGCGCGGCGCTGCCGGGGTTGAGATCATCCGGCAGGGGGCGGATTGTACCATCGGGGAATGAGAGTTCGGTGAGCGAGCCGTCCTTCCAGCCATAGTAGCCGAGCGAAAGTTCGTGGATCGCCCAAATCAACTGCCCGTAAAAATCGTGGCGGTAGGCTTGCGGGGCGTTCATCGCCAGGGTGAACTCGTCCGGGTCGTTGATGCCGCCGTCGCCGAGCACGCAGCCGCACTGATACTCCAGCAGGGCGACCAGCAAACGGGGGTTGATCGAGTTTTCGAGGGCGACCATGTCAATCACCGCCGGGGCATCCGTCCATTTGGTGATCATCAGGTATTGGCGGTAGGTTCCCAGAAAGCCGCCGGCCTGCTCCAGGTAAGCGGCGGTGTCGAAATCGGCGGCGGATTGCGAGAAGACGACCTCGGAATCGGGGAAAATCCAGGATGGGCTGGGCGGCCAGGGGGTAGGAGTACTCGTGGAGGTTGCCGGAGGGAGCGTGGCGGGGACGGGAGTCGGGGAGGGGGGATTTTGGGTCGGAGTCGGCGTGGAAGGGGGAAGGGTAGCACTCGGAGGGCGGGCTGCAAATGTCGGGGAATCCTGCATCCGCTGGATGGCCTGTTCCCCCTGAAGGGTATCCCCGTCCCCCGCGCGGCAACCGTTCGCCAACAGGATGAACAGGATGGCAAATGAGAGATAGTGAATGGCAAATGGCGGATGGCGCATGGCGGGTAGCGGACGACTGCCGACCGTTGGTTATGTCACCAAGACTTTCGCTCCGGCGGCGGAACGACGGAGTTCCCCCACCCGACCTTCCCCCGTCCTCACCCCTACCCATCTTCGGAGGGAGAGGGGTACCAAAGCGGAAATTTTTGGGAGGGCGAAGGAGGGGGCGGATGCAGTTCTCATTTTGCCGCGGCAACGAGAATCTCCCCAGGCGGACTCTTCTCCAGCCTGCGTTCAGGGAAAGGGCGGGAGTTTAGTATCTATCCGAAAATTCAAACAGATATATTGCCGTATGGCGTGTTTTCCCATCCCCCCTGTGTCCCCCCCTCATCCTTCGGGCAGGCTTCGCACTCCCCAAGGAAGAGTGGGTGTGCTGTAGTGCTGTTGTCGGCGCACTTTGTGCGCCGACAACAGTACACTTTTGGTTCCCATCTCCCTTCGGGAGAGGGGTCAGGGGTGAGGGCAGGGAGGGGTGGGGGTGGGGGGAAATGCTGCCCCAGCGTGTCACAACAAACCTGGTTTGTCGCATAGCGATTTTTCGGATAGGCTCTTATGGCTCCGGTGTGGCCTCGCCGGTTTCCCCAACCCAGGTAAAGACGCGCGAATCGCTGACCGCACCGGCAGTATCCCAAATGATATTGCCGGATTCATCTGTCCCCGTCTGGCGAATAGTGACCACCCACCAGCGGTAAATATGCGGCTCATTTGTTTTTGCACGGAAGGAAACCGGTACCGAGAAGGTGGTATCGGTGACTTCTTCTACCAGTCGGCGGCCTTCCCCCTCGGTGATGTCTTCCACAGTGATGCGATAGGCCTCGTTGCTGTTCAGCGTGCCGACCGATGCCCATTGCAGGGTGACGGTGCTGTTCTCCAGGGTAAAGACCGCTCCATCGGCGGGCAGCAGCAGACTGGGGGCCGGGTAGGGGGGCGGCGGCGTGGGGGTCGGGGAAGGTCCTGGGGTGGCCGGCCGTTCACAAAGCGGGATGACGATTGTCAATCCGGCAAACACCGTGTTATTAACCATCCCGTTCCATTCCCTGATGGCATCCATCGGCACGTTGTAGTTTTGCGAAATGCTGCTGAGCGTGTCGTTTTCGCTGACGGTGTAGTACACTTTTTCGCAGTCCTCAAACTCTTTCTCGGCAGGGCTGAGAGTGGCTGTAGCGAGCGGGGTCGGCGTGGGCGTAGGGTGCGGAATGAGCAGTTCCTGCCCCGGATACAGCGTATTGCACGCCGCAGGCAGGTTGTTGAGCAAGACAATGCTCTGCACCGAGACCTCGAAACGCGCTGCAATTGCCAGGCAGGTATCTCCGCTGGCAACCGTGTAGGAGAGCGGGGTTGGACTGGGAAGCGGGGTGTAAGTCGGCGTGGGTGTAAACGGAGTCGGTGAAGGGGATGGCGTGATGGTTGGGGTACGCGTAGGTGTCGGTGTGGTTTCCACCGCCGCAGCAGATTTTCCGCTGGTAGCCAGGTAAACCATTCCCGCGCCAACTGCCAGAAAAACCGCCAAGAGCAACAGCGCCACCGGCAGACTCAACGTGATCTGAGGCATCCGGCTGCCCCGCACCGCCTTTTCGTCCGGTGCGAGGGAATCTTTGCCGTTGTCAATTTCCGCGCCGCATACCGGGCAGCGAGCCGCATCCTCACTGACCCGCGTTCCGCAGGTGGGGCAAAGTTTTGCGTTTTGGGGTGAATTTTCAGTCATAAGCATTCATTTTGTGCCCTTGGTGTTGGTACTTGGCACATGCATAGCGGCGATTATACCAGTTTTGGCGTAACCTTCCAAACTTCCCTGTGGGGGGGTGTACGCAAATGTTGCAGAAAATGTATAGCCATGCGGGAACTGCTTTTTTGCCCCCTACCCTGCCCTCCCAAAAATTTCCGCTTTGGTTCCCCTCTCCCGACGGGAGAGG
>CAZPSL010000035.1:0-39905 GCA_964589145.1 uncultured Anaerolineales bacterium | reverse complement strand
CCGCAGAACCGCCGGTGCGCTCACTCATATCCTGCAATACCTGAGCGACCCCAAATCCGCCCGCAAACTGGCGAATGTTTACAAGGTCTGGCAGCGGGAGGCGCAGGAAGACGCCGAAATCTGGGCGGAGGTGGAAGCCGTCTCCGGGATGATCGCAAAAATTCCGCGGGTGGAGGATTTTCTCTGGCCGCGCCCCGGTTCGGATTGGCTGGATTCGCTCGATTTGACGGAAGTTTCCCAAATTCGGGAATCGCTGCTCGCCTTTCGGGAGCAGGTTCAAAACTGGCAGGGCGCGGTACTCCTGCCGGTGGATCAGGTCATCCTCACGCTGGCGCAGGATCTGTTCACTACGCCCACCGATCTCGCTATCGCCCACAAACTGGCGGTGCTCCTGCGGCAGGCCGAGCGGGCGCATCCCGACTGGCATCTGCACGAACTGGCGGGCGAACTGGCGGTGATTGCCAAAAACGAGCGGCGTTTTCTGGGCTTCAGCGAGGACGATAGCGGCTTTGACCCCGACGCGCATCCCGGCGAGGTGGTGATTGCCACCATCCACAAAGCCAAGGGGCTGGAGTGGGACCGCGTGTATCTGATGTCGGTGAACAGTTACAATTTCCCCGCCGGGGAGGAGGCTGACCGTTACATTTCGGAGAAATGGTTTTTGCGGGATAACCTGAACCTGGAGGCGGAGACGCTGGCGCAGTTGGAGGCGGCTTTCCAGCCCGATGCGTTTGACTGGTACATGGAGGGCGCGGCGACCCGCGCCGCCCGTCTGGAGTACGTTCGGGAGCGGCTGCGCCTGCTCTATGTGGGCATCACCCGCGCCCGCGAGGAACTGGTGATCACCTGGAACGCGGGGCGGACGGGCGGCAACCGCCCGCCTTTGAGACAGGCGGTGGCATTTGCGGCTTTGCAGCGTTTCTGGGATTCGTCCGATTAGGACTGGCAGTCCTGGCAGGACTGCCAGTCCTTGACCGGTGGAGCGGATTGCTTTTAGAACCGTAGAGCGGATTGTCAATCCGCTCCACACGGGAGAAATCCGCTCCACACGGGAGATTGCGGGATGTGGTTGATCCCCTCTGTGCGGATAAACCGGCTGTTATGTCATTCGATGCGGGAAGGCAGATGATGAATTTGAACACCCTGGAAGGGAAAACCGTTCTGATCACCGGTGCGACCAGCGGCATCGGGCTGGAGGCTGCGCGTGCGCTGGCGCGGCTTGGGCCGACGCTGGTGCTGGTCAGCCGCAGCGAGGCGCGCTGCGCCGCAACCGCCGAGCGCATCCGGGAGGAGAGCGGCAACCCGCGGGTGGAATACCTTGTAGCGGATCTCTCCGCGCAGGCGCAGGTGCGGGAACTGGCAGCGCGGTTTCGGGCGCGGTACGACCGGCTGGATGTGCTGATCAACAACGCTGGCGGGCTGTTCGCCACCCGTCAGTTGAGTGTGGACGGAATTGAGATGACGTTTGCGCTTGACCATCTCAGTTATTTTTTGCTCACCAATCTTCTGCTGGATATGCTCAAGGGCAGCGCACCCTCGCGGATCGTCAATGTGGCTTCACATGCCCACTTTGACGCGCCGCTGGATTTCGATGATTTGCAAATGGAACGCGGCTACCTTGTCTGGAAAGCGTATGACCGCGCGAAGTTTGCCAATATCCTGTTCACCTACGAGTTGGCGCGCCGGCTGGATGGCACGGGCGTGACCGTCAACGCGCTGCACCCCGGCATTGTGCGCACCAACATCGGCAAGAACGCGAACTGGTTTATCGGTGCATTTTGGAATGTTTACACCCGTGTGACGGGCGGGTTGACCCCCGCAGATGGGGCGCGAACCACCATTTATCTCGCGGCCTCCCCGGAGGTGGAAGGGGTCAGCGGCAAATACTTTGACGAAAAGCAGCAAATCATCCCCTCTGACCCGGCGACGTACGATGAAGATGCGGCCCGACGCCTGTGGAAGGTCAGCGCAGAGATGGTCGGGCTGGCTGAGGAATAACAGGCATGTACAACGACCAAAACCCTGTCGTCGGGCAGGCGATGGCGTACCTGGAGATCGCTGCCCGCTATGTCCTGCTGAATTTTCTCTGGCTGCTCTCGATCTTTCCATTTGCGGTGGCCTTTTTCCTGACGCTGCGTTACGCTTTCGGGATGGAAAACTCCCCCTGGGTGCTGATATTCGTCCCGGTAGCGATGGCGGCTCCGGCGACGGGCGGGCTGTTCTACGCTGCCAACCAGATGGCACACGGCAGAGGCGGCGGGCCGCTGGACTACTGGGAGGGAGTCAAAACCTATCTCTGGCCCAGTTACCGCTGGATGTTGATGAACATGGCGGCAGCGTTTCTGTTCAGTGTGAATATCTGGTTCTACGGTAACATCCCTTGGAGCATCGCGCCGTACATTCAGGTCGCCTTCATTGTCGGAGCGGCGTTCTGGGCAGCCATCCAGATGTACACTTTCCCTTTTCTCATCGAGCAGGAGCAGCCCTCCCTGAGGACCTCGCTGCGAAACAGTCTCCTGGCGGTGGCGCGTTTTCCATTGCGCAGTTTCGGCTTTTTGCTGCTGATTTTTGTCATAGCCCTGGCAAGTACCTACCTGTACTTTGTGCTCTGGGCAGTAATTACTTTCAGCCTGGCGGCTTACCTGATGAACTGGAACACGCTAAAAGTGCTGAGAAAGTTTTTGGAGCAGGAACACAAACCTGAACAGGAAAGACAACAGTGACTATTTTCTTGGAGGTGCATGATGAAAAATATCCGTTTCCCCTGGAGAATGACCGGCATCCTGCTGGTGGTTTTCCTGCTTTTTGGCGGATTCCGTTTTTTTAGCCGCGCTGCGGCCCAAGGCGAAAGTGCAGCCGTGTATCTTCCGTTGGTATTCAACCCGGCGGCAACCCCCACCCCCACGCCGACACCAATCCCTACCCTCACACCAACGCCTCCGCCGGGTTTTGCAGAGCAAGTAGTGACGCTTACGAATCAGGAGCGGGCGGCTCATGGCTGCGGCCCGGTGACGATGGAGTCGCGCTTGCGGGCTGCCGCGCAGGGACACAGCGAAGATATGGCGCTCAACGATTTCTTTTCCCATACCGGCTCGGATGGCTCGTCACCCTGGGACCGTATTCATGCCCAGGGATACCATTACTCGACCGCGGGAGAAAACATCGCAGCCGGGTATTCAACGCCTGAAGATGTGGTTGCCGGATGGATGGCAAGCGACGGGCACCGGGCCAATATCCTCAACTGCGATTTTGTCCATATCGGCGTGGGTTACTACTACCTGGCAAACGACACCGGCTCGATAAATTACCACCACTATTGGACACAGGATTTCGCCGCGCCGTAAGCAAACACCAGGATGGTGACTGAAAAGAAAAGTGCTTGCGAGGAACCTCGCAAGCACATCCTGGAGCCCAAAGTTTCCCGGTTACTGCGCCACCCATACTTCAATTAACGCCAGGATAGACGTAAAATCTTCGCGTTTGTTGATGACGTGGTTGAAGTGGTGCATTCCGTGTTTGTAGGCTTCCTGCGTTTCCAAAGTACGCTTTTCAAGCGCAGTGTAAGCCAGCAAAACCGGATCGTCGCCCTGCACCGCCCGCACCGCTTCGGCAATGTCGGCACCGTTTTTGTTGGGCATCATCATATCAATCACCCACACTTTAGCGGTTATCTGACCATTGGCAATTGCCTCATACGCCAGTTGCGAGTTGTTGAAGGTCATAAAACGCCAGTCTTTGTACTTGAAGATGATGTACTGCTGAAAAATATCAGTGACAGCCACCTCGTCATCAATAATCACAACATCATAGTTGGGGGATAGCATAACATTCCTCGCACTAAATTAATTCCCGCTTTCAGGATACTTGCACCAGCATGGCCGCGCGGCAGCGCAGGTTTGAGATCCCGAAAGTAGTCACCTATGATTTTAGCATAGTATTTGCAGGATGACAGGGAAATTTATCGGCTGGGTGCAGGCGAAAGATGTAGAACAACGCTGTTTCCCCCCACCTAACCCTCCCCCCGGCGGGGGGAGGGCAGGGGAGGGGGGACTGGACTCCTTGGTGTGTGTGCGGCGCACTTCGTGCGCCGCACACACACCTGACGAACACGCCCCTCCTCAAAATTTCCGCTCTCCGCTCCAGCGCGAAGATCATTTTCATGTGGCGTAGTAGAGCGGATTGCCAATCCGCTCCACTCGCTCCGCCGCGTTACAGGCAGGCGCGCAAAGAGTGCCAGTCCTGCCAGGACCGGCACTCTTCATCTCATCATCTCATCTTTATCTCACGCGTTGCGCTTCAGGCCGATGATCACCTCGGCGCCTTCGATTTTGTGGGTCTCGGTGAAGGCATCGGCGGGCGGGGTTTGGGCGTGCATTTCGGTGGTCAGGGTCTCCGCCCGGATGTAATCGCCCCAGGTTTCGAAGACCGCCGCGAGTTCCGGCGGAGCGGCGTACCAGGCGGTGATGCGGTCGCTGATTTCAAAACCGGCGTTCTTGCGCTGCGCCTGCACCCGCCGCACGATCTCGCGCGCCAGCCCCTCGGCCTTCAGTTCGGGGGTGATTTCGGTGTCCACGGCGACAGTGACCGCTTTGTCGGAGGCGACAGCCAGCCCCTCGGCGGGCCGGGTTTCCACCAGGATTTCCTCGGGCGCGAGGGTGATCTCCGTCTCGCCGGTTGAGAGTTCCACGCTGAAGGTGACCGGTTCACCCGCCTCGACCTGCGCGGCGACCCCGGCGGGGTCCAGCGCAGTGAGGGCGGCGCGCACCTTGGGGAAATCCTTGCCAAAGCGGGGGCCGAGCACCTTGTTGAGCGGCAAAATCCGGTAGGAAACCAGCGCGCCGGGGTCTTCCACAAACTCGAAGGCTTTGACATTGAGTTCATCGGTGATGATGGCGACCAGGTCGTCGCCGAGTTCCACCTGCCCGTCACCGGCGTACACCAGCACCTTCGAGAGCGGCTGGCGCACCTTGATCCCCGCGTCGCCGCGGGCGGAAAGCCCCAGACTGGCGATGCGGCGGGCCAAATCCATGCGGGCAATCAGGGCTTCGTCCACCAAAGCGGGGTCGGCTTCGGGCCAGTCGGTGTGGTGGATGCTCTCGTAAGCCTCGGGGAGCACGCTGCGCACCAGGTTCTGATACATCACCTCGGTGATGAAGGGGATCACCGGGGCGAGGGCGCGGCTCATCTTGACCAGAACGTGCCACAGGGTCGCGTAGGCGGTTTCCTTGTCGCTGTCGTGCTCGGACTTCCAGAAGCGGCGGCGCGAACGGCGCACGTACCAGTTGCTCAGGTCATCCAGCAAGCCTTCAAAGGCCAGGGTGGCGTTGTAGGCATCGGAATCTTCGAGGTTTTGCGTTACCTGAGCGACCACCTGATTGAGGCGCGCCAGAATCCAGCGGTCGAGGGGGTTGTCGCTCGCGGGTGCGGGACCCTCCGGGGTTCCAGGATTGCCCTCACCCCCCACCCCCTGGCCCCCTCCCCCCTCTCCCGGCGGGAGAGGGGGGAGGGGCGATGGCGTCCACCCGTCGAGGGCGGCATAAGTCGCAAAGAAGGCGTAAACGTTCCACAAGGGGATGATGAAGCGGCGGCGGGTTTCTTCCGCCCGGTTGTAACCGAACAGCAGGTTGTGTTCCGGCTTGTGGGCGCAGTAGAGCCAGCGCATGGTGTCCACGCCCATTTTGTCGGCGGCCTCGTTGAATTCAATCGAGTTGCCCCAGGATTTGTGCATCTGGCGGCCATCCTCGGCGAACAGCAGCGCATAGCCGAAGTTTTCGAGGAAGGGCGGCGAGTTTTCGATGATGGTCGCCATTGCCAGCAGGGAGTAGAACCAGTTGCGGAACTGGCCGGGGAAGGATTCGCTGATCCAGTCGGCGGGGTACCACTTTTCCCAATAGGCGCGGTTGGAACGGTATTGCAGGGTGCTGAAGGGGACGATGCCGGCATCCAGCCAGGGATTGCCAACATCGGGGATGCGGCTCATTTTGCCGCCGCACTGCCCGCATTTGATTTTGACGGCGTCAATGTGGGGGCGGTGCGGGGTGTGCCCGTCGAACTCGTCCCAGCCCTCGACGGCGCGGGCTTCCAGTTCGTGCTCGTCGCCGACGACGTGGTAACTGCCGCAGTCTTCGCACACCCAGATGGGCAGCGCCAGCCCCCAGTAGCGCTTTTTGGAGATCATCCAGTCGTGCATGTTGCGGAGCCAGTCCAGTTCGCGCTTGTGCCCGAATTCGGGAATCCAGCGGATTTGATCCACCACGTCCATGATCTGGTAGCGCAGGGAGCGTTTCTTCTCTTCGGGGGTGAGTTCCCCGCGGGGCTTGTCGTAGAGTTCGCCCATGCTGATGAACCACTCGTCTACCAGGCGGAAGACCAGTTCGGTTTTGCAGCGCCAGCAGGTGGGATAGCGGTGGGTGTAGGGTTCCACCCGGTAGAGAATACCCTTCTTTTCGAGGTTATCAAAGACGGGGTCTGCCATCTGGGAGACGTGCATCCCGGTTTGCCAGCCGAAGCCTTCGATGAAGTAGCCCTCGTCATCGAGGGGAGCAATCAGCGGCAGGCGGTGTTCCTTGCTCAGTTGGAAGTCTTCCGCGCCGCAGCCGGGGGCGATGTGAACAATGCCGGTGCCCTCTTCCTCGCCGACTTCATCCCACAGCAGGACACGGTGCGCCTGCGCGGGGGTTTCTTCGATGCCTTCGACCAGTTCGCGCAGGTGGGTGATGCCGCCGGGAGTGTTGGCGGCGGGCAGGTCGTCGAAGGGGCCGCTGTAGCGCCAGCCTTCCATCTCTGCGCCCTTGAGTTCGCCCAGGACTTCGTATTCGCCCTTGAGCATGTGCAGCGTGCCTTTGGAGAGGTAGAACACCTCGTCCCCCTGGCGCACCCTGGCGTAGGTCAGGTCGGAGCCGACGGCGGCTGCCACGTTGGAGGAGAGCGTCCAGGGGGTGGTGGTCCACACCAGCAGGGATTCGGGATGCCCGTTATCGGTTCGCCGCTCCCCGTCCTCCGTCAGCAGCGGGAAGCGCAGGGTAATTGCGCGGTGGGTGAGTTCGGCGTAGCCGTCGGTGACGATTTCGTGCTGGCTGATGCCGGTGGCGCAGCGCGGGCACCAGGGCATCACGTCTGCGCCGCGGTAGAGCCAGCCCTTCTCCCAGGCTTTTTTGATCGCCATCCAGATCATGTAGTTGTTCTCGTTGGAGAAGGTGAAGTAACTGCCGCCGAGTTGGGGCAGCCCCAACTGCCCGACGATCTGCTCCACGGTGTCGGTGACTGTTTTTCCGTTGGGGCCGGTGAAGGTGATCACCTGCTGCGGGTCTTCGAGCAGTTTGTCGGCGAGTTCGTTCAGTTTGGCGGAGTCGTTCCACTCCATCCAGTAGCCCAGGCGGATGGACTGGTCGGTCTGCACCCCGGCGTAGCGCAGGACGCGCGCCTTGCACTCGCGCACAAACTGATCCAGCCCGTAGGCTTCGATGTCCTTTTTGGATTGGAAGCCTTTTTCCTTCTCGACCTCGACCTCCACCCACAGGCCCTGACAATCAAAGCCGTTCTGGTAGCGCAGTTCGCGGCCGCGCATCGTCCAGTAGCGGTTGTAGAGGTCCTTGTAGGTGCGCCCCCAGCCATGATGGACGCCCATCGGGTTGTTGGCGGTGATCGGCCCGTCAATGAACGACCATTTGGGCTTGCCCTTCCGCAGTTGGCGGGATTTTTCGAAGGCGTTGGTTTCCTTCCAGAATTCGAGCACGTCGTGCTCCTGGGCGATGAAATCTACTTTGTTGGGTACTTGTTTGAATGGCATTTGGCACTCCTGTTGAGTAGTCGGCTGGTCGGGTAGTCAACGATCAGGCTACCCGACTAAAAAGAAAAACTCTCGTCCACTCTGGGACGAGAGTCGGTTTTCTCCCGCGGTACCACCCGGATTCCCGCCGCGAGGGGCGGGCGCTTTGTCGGGTACGGTTCGTCGCAGTCAACCGGATGTCAGGTTTTTCTGATTCCCTGATACCCGGTTCCTGCTCCCGAACTTATACCCGTGTTCCGCTAACGGGGGACAAATCCGGCTTTCTTACTGACCTTGCGGGGTTCGGATCGCGGCTCCGGAAGGATTTTCGGCCTGTTGCCCTGCCCCGGCTCGCACCGTTCCCGGGGTCGCTGACAGGGGTTCGCAGGCTTACTCGTTTCCATCACTGCCTTTGAGAATCTCGGTTGTCGCTGGGCGGGATTATGCCACAAAGCGGGCAAGTGCGCAAGTTGAAGTTGGAGGGGGAGGGCAGGCAAATGTTGCAGAGGGTTAGTGTGTTTCTCTTACACTGTTCTCGCAGGGCTGCCCGTTTTCGGGCCAGGTTCCGGATTGGCAAGTCAGCAGCGGATGGGGAACGGATTAGCGGATGCTATCGCGTCGGGCAGAAGTCGAGACGCGGGCGGAGGGTGAATGCGCAAGGACTGGCAGTCCTGCCAGGACTGCCAGTCCTCGGTTGAACGCGGACCCTAAAGGTCTGCAAGACCTTTAGGGTCTTTTTCGCGGCTCGGCTGCGCTCCTGCCGCTCCGCTCAAAGTGCTGGAGAGGGCGGGGGAGGGGTGAGGGTACACCTGTCAAGGCAATTTTGAACTTTATCCGATTTCCACATCTTTTGCCTGCACCCATTCGTGATATTCGTCCCATTCGCGGATTTTCGTGTTAGAAAACAGAGCCCCGCGCCCTGTCTGGAATTCAGGTTTTCCGCATCCCTGCCTGTCCCCCTGTGAACCGCTGCCGATGCCAGGGGAAACCCGTCAATGGTAAAATAGCCGGGAGAATTGAGCGTTATCCAACCGCCATCCGCCATTCGCCATCTGCCACCCGCCTCCCCATGACCTTCAACCTCCACGCCCCCTTCCAGCCCACCGGCGACCAGCCTGAAGCCATTGCCCAACTCATCGAGGGCATCCGCGCCGGGCACAAGCATCAGGTGCTGCTGGGCGCTACGGGCACGGGCAAAACCTTCACCATGGCGAACATCATCGCCGCGGTGAACAGGCCCGCGCTGGTGATGGCGCACAACAAAACGCTGGTGGCGCAACTCTACGCCGAGTTCAAGGAGTTTTTCCCCGAACACGCGGTCGAGTACTTCGTCTCGTACTACGATTACTACCAGCCCGAAGCCTACGTCCCCCGCAAGGACCTCTACATCGAAAAGGAAACCGACATCAACGAGGAGATCGAGCGTCTGCGGCTGGCGGCGACCACCGCCCTGCTCTCCCGCCGCGACGTGATCATTGTCGCCTCGGTCTCCTGCATCTACGGGCTGGGGAACCCCGAGGCTTACGGGCAGGTGGTGATCAACCTGAAAGCGGGGCGCAACTACCGGCGGATGACCCTTCTGCGGCGGCTGGTGGAATCCCAGTACACCCGCAACGACCTGGAACTGCGCCCCGGAACCTTTCGGGTGCGCGGCGATACCCTGGAGGTTGCCCCCGCCTACGAGGAACGGCGCATCCTGCGCGTCTCCTTCTGGGGCGATGAAGTCGAGCGCATCGTGGAAGCCGACACCCTCACCGGCGAAATCTACCGCGAGATGGCGGAGGTGGACCTCTACCCCGCCAAGCACTTCATCACCGAGGAAGAAAAACTGCAAAAAGCCGTCCGGGATATCGAAGCCGAACTGGAAGAGCGCGTCCGCTATTTCAGGGAGCGCGGCCAACTGCTGGAAGCCCAGCGCATCGAGCAGCGCACCCGCTACGATTTGGAGATGCTCCGCGAAGTGGGGTATTGCTCCGGCATCGAAAACTACTCCCGCCACCTCGACCAGCGGCCCGAAGGTTCGCCCCCCTGGACGCTGGTGGATTACTTCCCCGACGATTACCTGCTGATTATTGACGAGAGCCACATGACCGTGCCGCAAATCCGCGGCATGTACAACGGCGACCGCGCCCGCAAAACCACCCTGGTGGAATACGGCTTCCGCCTGCCCTCCGCGCTGGATAACCGCCCGCTCACCTTCGACGAGTTCGAGGAGCGCATGGGCACGGTGATTTACACCTCCGCCACGCCCGGCCCCTACGAGTTGGAGCGCGCCGAACAGGTGGTCGAGCAGATCATCCGCCCCACCGGCCTGGTGGACCCCGAAATCGAAGTGCGCCCCGTCAAGGGGCAGGTGGACGATCTGGTAGGCGAGATCAACGCCCGCGTGGAGCAGGGGCAGCGCGTACTTGTCACCACCCTCACCAAGCGCATGGCCGAAGACCTTGCCGACTACCTGATGGAACTGGGCATCAAGGTTCATTACCTGCACTCGGAAATTGACACCATCGAGCGGGTGGGCATCCTGCGCGACCTGCGGCTGGGCGTGTTCGACGTGGTGGTGGGCATCAACCTGCTGCGCGAGGGGCTGGATTTGCCCGAAGTCTCGCTGGTTGCCATTCTGGATGCGGACAAGGCCGGCTTTTTGCGCTCTGCCACCGCGCTGATCCAGACCATCGGGCGGGCGGCGCGGCACGTTCAGGGCAAGGTCATCATGTACGCCGACCAGATTTCCGATGCCATGCGCGCCGCCATTGACGAGACCAACCGCCGCCGCGCCAAGCAGATCGCCTACAACGAAGCCCGCGGCATCCAGCCGATGAGCATCGTCAAGGCGGTGCGCGACCTCACCGACCAGTTGTCCGCCGCGCATTCGGTGGCGGAGCCTCAGGCGGCGTACCGCACCCGAAAAACGGAATCCCTCCCCAAATCCGAGATCGAAGCGCTTCTCCGGGATTTGGAAAATCAGATGAAGGAGGCCGCCCAAAATCTGGAATTCGAGAAAGCCGCGGTTCTGCGCGATCAAATCTACGAACTGCGTCACCTGCTCGCCGAGGAGGGCGATTACAAGCCCTGGGAGAAAATCCGCATCCTTGCAGGCGGGTGAACGAAACCCGATGTCCATTTCCAAAATCTAAGGAGATCCCATGCCCCCCAACCCCGATTACGCACCCGAAAATCGGGAGGCCGCCTTCGCCGCCTTCCGGGCCTCGCACCCCTGTTATGACGCCACCCGCATCCTGGATGATTTGCGCGCCCGCGAGTACGCCCGCCTGGACGCGCTCGACCAGGTTTACCTCGATTACACCGGCAGCGGTTTGTACGCCCTCTCGCAGTTACACCAGCACATGGCACTGCTCGAAGAGGGCGTTTTCGGGAATCCGCACTCCAAGAACCCCACCTCGCTGGCGATGACTCACCTTGTGGAAGAAGCGCGCAATTACGTTTTGCGCTATTTCAACGCCCCGCCGGAGGAGTACGTTGCCATCTTCACGCCCAACGCCAGCGGCGCGCTCAAACTGGTCGGCGAATCGTACCCCTTCGAGCCGGGCGGACGCTTCATGCCCGCTTATGACAATCACAACTCGGTCAATGGCATCCGCGAATTTGCGCGGGCGAAGGGTGCGGAGGTCACCTACCTGCCCACCGTTCCCCCGGAACTGCGCCTGGACGCCGACAGGCTGACCGCCGAACTCGACCGCATCCGGCCCGGCAGCCACAACCTGTTTGCTTACCCGGCGCAGTCCAATTTCAGCGGGGTGCAGCATTCCCTGGAATGGATCGAGCGCGCCCACGCCAAAGGCTGGGACGTTTTGCTGGATGCCGCCGCCTTCGTGCCCACCAACCGCCTTGACCTCAGCCGCTGGAAGCCCGATTTTGTGCCGCTTTCCTTTTACAAGATGTTCGGCTACCCGACGGGGGTCGGCTGCCTGCTGGCGCGCAAGGAAGCCCTGCGCAAACTGCGCCGCCCCTGGTTCGCGGGCGGGACGATTTCCATCACCTCCGTTCAGGGCGAGGGCTGGCACTACCTGCTCGACGGGGCGGCGGGCTTCGAGGACGGCACGGTGAACTTCCTCAACCTGCCTGCGGTGGAAATCGGGCTGCACCACATCTCAAAAATCGGCATCGGCACCATCCACGAGCGGGTAGCCTGCCTGACCGGGTGGCTGCTGGAGCAGATGACCGCCCTGCGTCACGGCAGCGGCGCACCGCTGGTGGAGATTTTCGGGCCTGCGGACATGACCGAACGCGGCGGCACGATTTCCTTCGCCCTTGACGACCCCGAAGGCATCCGCCTGGATTACCGCAAGGTGGAAGCCCTCGCCAACCGCGAGAATATCTCCCTGCGGACGGGCTGCTTCTGCAACCCCGGCACCGGCGAGATTGTCCATAACCTGACCCGCGAGGAGATGGCAGAGATTTTCAACCGCCCGGAGCCGGTGGATTTCGAGACCTTCTGCGATTGGTCGCGGCGGGAATACGGCCGCAATCCCAGCACCATCCGCATCTCTCTGGGACTGGCGACCAACTTCGATGATGTGTACCGCTTCATGCGGTTCCTCTCCGGCTTTGTGGATAAACCCGATGCCGAAATCCAAAAAGTGCAGGTGGAATATCCCGTCTACGATCTGCTGCGGGATAGTGCGTAACTCCTCCGGCATTGCGAATCACCAGCGAGGCTGGCGATCCTGTGTGGATTGCCAGCCTTTTTTGTCGGGCGGAGGCGACATTCCCTGGGGACTCAGGGGGTTGCTGGAACACGGTCCCGTTCCCGGTCTTTTGTCTGAAATCTTGATTTCTGCCTTTGCGTTGGCAAAGGCGGTTGCAGGCCTCGGCAAACTCCATCTCTGCTGATTGGACACTTCGCCGCATAGTACTCTCAGGTCATTTTCGCGTTGCAGGGGGATAATTTTCCTTGCACAAAAGGCCTGTTTCGTATATACTGTGTTTGCAAGTGGATTAAAGTGGGTTAAAGTGGAACGCCGGACCTCCGGCGTTCTGTCGTTAACCCTGAGGTAGAACAAATGTTCCTCGGTCAGTATCGCCACAACATTGACGAAAAAGGGCGTCTTACCATTCCTGCGAAGTTCAGGGATGCGCTGGCCGGTGGCGCCTACCTCACGCAAGGCTTCGACCGGAACTTGCGTCTGCTTACCCAAGCCGATTTTGAAGCCATGGCTGAACGGCTTAATCACCTGAGCATGACTGACCCTGCCATTCGTCAGTTGCGGCGTTTGATCTTTGCCAATGCCAGTGAGGTGCAACTGGACCGGCTGGGACGCACGCTTGTCCCACAGTTCCTGCGCGGGTTCGCGGGCCTGGAGGGCGAGGCTGTTATCGTCGGGGTGGGGGAGGCCATTGAAATCTGGTCACCGGAGGCCTGGGAAGAGCAGGAGAGTCAACTCCAGGATGCCGATGCCAACGCCCGACGCTTCGCCGAACTGGATTTGACGATTTAGGCATTGAGGATCAGGAAACTGGCAGCGGGTGACGACCGCCTTCGCTATTCGTCATCCGCTATCCGCCATCCGCCACCTGTCATGCACCAGCCGGTACTTTACCACGAAACCATACAGGCCCTCAACCCGCAGCGCGGCGGTCGCTATGTGGATTGTACGGTCGGCGCGGGCGGACACGCTTACGGAATTCTGGAGGCCAGCAGCCCCGATGGTCTTTTGCTGGGGCTGGACCTTGACCCTCAGGCGTTGACTTTAGCCCAAAGACGCCTCGTTTCCTTCGGGAATCGCGTGACCCTCAGGCGGAGTTCCTACACGGATTTGCGGCGGGTACTGGATGCCCTGGGGTGGGCATCCGTCCACGGGATTTTGCTCGACCTGGGACTCTCCTCGATGCAGTTGGATACCCCGGAGCGCGGGTTCTCCTTCCGCAGCGATGCTCCGCTGGACATGCGATTCGACCCCGATGCGCCCGTCACCGCCGCCGATTTGGTCAACACCCTGCCGGAGAGCGAACTGGCCGACATCCTTTACCGCTACGGAGAGGAACGCCGCGCCCGGCAGGTCGCCCGTGCCATCGCGGCCGCCCGCCCGGTGGAGACCACCCGCCAGTTGGCGGAGATTATCGCCAAAGCGACCGGCAGCGGACGTCCCGGCATTCACCCGGCGACGCGGACTTTCCAGGCCCTGCGGATCGCCGTCAACCGCGAACTGGACTCTATCGAGCAGGTGCTGCCGCAGGCGGTGGATGCGCTCGCTCCCGGCGGGCGGCTGGCGGTGATCTCGTTCCACTCGCTGGAAGACCGCATCGTCAAGCAGTTTTTCCGCCGCGAGAGCCGGGATTGCATCTGCCCCCCGAAGCAGCCGGTCTGCACCTGCGGGCACGAGGCCAGGATAACGGAAATCACCCGACGCCCGATCCGCCCCTCGGGAGCGGAGACCACCCGAAATCCGCGCGCCCGAAGTTCCCGCCTGCGGGTGGCGGAAAAAATTTGATGGCACAAGTCTTGCAAGGAAGTCATCTGCCTTCACTTTTCAAGCATCCATCTCCCGTTTCAGTTATGGACAACATTGCCAAAGTCAAACAGGCATATTCACAAACTCCCTGGCGCAAGCAAGTGCAGACGGGTGGGTTATTTTTGGCGATTTTGGTGCTGGCGCTGGTGGTTGCGCTTATTTATGTGGATGTCAGCGCAAAGGCAGTTGCTGCCGGGCGCGACATCCAGGGTATGAAAGAGACCATTGACGCGCTGGAGCGCTCCATTGACGATAAACGGGCCGAACTGGCGCAAATCCGCTCTGCTGTTTCAATGGAGGCACGCGCAAAGGCCATGGGTTTCCGCCCGGAGAATTCGGGTGAAGCACTCTACCTGGTTGTTCCGGGATACAGTGGCCGTTCACCGGTCGTGTTGGTGCCTCCGGATACCCCTGTTCCAAAGCAAACGGTTGTTCTTTCTCCGGAATACTCGGCCTCACTGACAGATTGGATCAAACAGCAATTGTATTTGCCTGCTGAACCATAGTGTGGTGCCGGGCACGTCTCCCTTTCCCAGGGAAGGGGGACAGGGAGGGTGGGGTAACTGTTCCACAGTGCTTGCAGCGACACACCTGCTCGAATTTTTCGGATAGACATTTAGAGCGCGTAATGAATACCAATCCCTTTTCAAGACACATCACCCTGGCCGTATTGTTTGGCGCTATGGGGATGTTGATTATCCTGAAACTGATTCATATCCAGGTTTTCCCGCAGAACGAAGATCTGGCCGAGCAAAATGCGGCCTTTGAATATCTGCCCAAGACCATCCAGCCAACGCGCGGCCAGATTTACGACCGCCGCGGCAATCTGCTCGCCGGAAATGAGGAGGTTTTTGAAATTGGGGTTGATCTGAACAGCATGGAAAACCCGGAAACCATCGCCCTGCTGGCGAGTTCCCTGCTGGGGCAGGATTACAACCGGGTTCTGGAAGATCTCGCACAGGGACAGGAGACGAATACCCAACGCGTTTATTACACGCTGGCACGTTACGTTCCTGTGGAAACCAAAGAGAAAATCGAACAGTATATCCAGAGCAACAAAAATACAACAACCACAAGTTTTAGCGGAGACGCAAACAGTTTGGCTGGTCTGGTTATTCAGCCCCACCTGGCACGCCTGTATCCTGAAGGGCCATTGGCGTCGAATGTGCTGGGTTTTGTCAGCCGGGAAAATCTCGGTTATTTTGGAGTCGAAGGTTACTACAATGCGCAACTGGCTGGCACCCCGAAGTTTGTCCGAATTCCACAAGACCCCCACTTGGCAACAGAGATCCCCAACATCACTCCGGGAATCAGCCTGATACTGACCATTGACCGTGAAATTCAGGCCAGTATCGAAGCGATACTCGATAAATCCATTCAGGAAAGCGGCGCTGAAGGCGGCACAATTCTGGTAATGGACCCTCGAACCGGAGAAATCCTGGGGATGGCTTCCTCCCCGCGCATGGATCTGAACGAATATTGGCGCATTGGCGACTTTTTTGATGAAGACCAGCCCTTCAATCTGGCGGTTCACAGTTATGAACCGGGATCAGTGTTCAAGGTGCTGACAATGGCCGCCGCCCTGGATAGCGGCACAGTTGAACCGGATACAGTCTTTCTGGATACTGGCGCTATTAACGTCGGCGGCATCACCATCCACAACTGGAACTGGGGCGCCTGGGGACAGCAGGATATGACCGGCTGTATGCAGCATTCGCTGAACGTCTGTCTGGCATGGGTTGCCACAGAAACAGGTGCCAGCACATTTTATGAATATATGCGTAACTTTGGGTTAGGCCGGCTCAGTGGTGTGGAACTGGCCGGAGAAGTTCCCGGCCGGCTGAAACTGCCTGGCGACAATGACTGGTACACTGCCGATTTGGGTACCAACGCCTTCGGACAAGGCGTTACCGCCACTCCCGTACAGTTGGCAATGGCAATCTCCGCTGTGGCAAATGACGGCAACATGATGGTACCGCACGTGGTCCAGTCGGTAATCTATGAGAACCATCAGTACGCAGTTGCACCGCAGGTGGCCGGTACGCCGATATCTGCGGAAACAGCACATAGCCTGACCAACATGCTCGCCGTCTCGCTGGAAGAAGAAGCCTCGTCGGCCCTGGTGGATGGCTACCGGGTTGCCGGAAAAACCGGTACCGCCGAAATCGCCGGACCGGGCGGCTACACCAGCGACCTCACCAACGCATCCTTCGTCGGTTGGGGACCGGTGGATGATCCGCAATTTTTGGTTTACATCTGGCTGCAAAAGCCCACCAGTTCCCCGTGGGGCTCTGTTGTCGCCGCACCGGTTTTCAGCGAGGTGGTCAACCGCCTGGTTGTGCTGATGAACATTCCCCCCGACGGCATTCGGCAGGCAATGCTCGTGCCGTGAAGGAGCGCGATGCTCACACTTGCCGATGTCATCGAAGCCCTCACCGGGCAGCGCCCCGCCTGGGCACGGCAGATCATCACCGACGCGGTCATTGATTCCCGGCAGGCGATCCCCGGCTCCCTGTTTGTGGCGGTCCCCGGTCAGCGGGTGGACGGGCACGATTTTGTAGAACACGCCTTCGGGCGCGGTGCCTGCTTCGCCCTGGTGGAACACGACACCCCAGGGGAGCGCACCACCCTGGATTTGCGGAGGGTTCCGCTCCCGCAGGGAGCACCCGCCCCGGAATTGCCGCTGCTCCTGCGGGTTGAGAACACCATCCAGGCCCTTCAGGAAATCGCCCGCTTCTGGCGCTCCCGTCTTCCCGGCCTGCGGGTGGTCGGCATCACCGGAAGCGTGGGCAAATCCACCAGCAAAGAGTTGATTGCCGCTGTACTCGAACAGCGTTACAGTACCTTAAAAAATCCGGGCAACCTCAACAACGAAATCGGGCTGCCTCTCACCATCCTGAAACTCAGCGAGGGCCATCAGCGAGCCGTGCTGGAGATGGGCTTCTACGTCCCCGGCGAAATCCGCTTTTTGTGCGAGATCGCCAAACCGCAGGTCGGTGTGATCACCAACGTAGGCACGGTTCATGCCGAGCGTGCCGGTTCTCAAGAAGCCATTGCCCGCGGCAAAGCCGAACTGGTGGAAGCCCTGCCTCCCGCTCCACAGGGCGTTGCCGTGCTGAACTACGATGACTCCTGGGTACGCGTTATGGACGAGAAAACGCAGGCGCGCGTCCTGTTTTATGGTCTCGACCCCGCTGCCGACCTGTGGGCTGACCAGATCGAAGGGCTGGGGCTGGAAGGCATCCGCTTCCGGCTGCATCACCGGCGGGAAGTGCTGTACCTGCGGGTTCCGCTGATTGGTCGGCATTCCGTTCACACTGTGCTGCGGGCAGCAGCCGTCGGGCTGGCGGAAGGGCTGAACTGGCAGGAGATCATCACCGGCCTGCGTTCCGGGCATATTCAATTGCGGCTGGCCGCGGTTCACACCGAATCGGGTGCGTTGCTGCTGGATGATACCTACAATGCCTCGCCCCAATCCATGCTGGCCGCGCTCAACCTGCTGAGCGAGATGGATGGACGCAAGGTCGCCGTGCTGGGCGATATGCTGGAACTCGGCCTCTACGAGTGGAAGGGCCACGAAATGGTCGGGCGGCGCGCTGCCGAAGTGGTGGATGAACTGATCACCATCGGCGAGCGCGGGCGCATGATGGCCGCTGCCGCCCGCCGGATGGGCTTTTCATCAGCGCAAATCACTGAACTGGATGATACCGACCAGGCCATCCCCTTTTTGCGGGATCACCTGCGGGATGGGGATGTGGTGCTCATCAAAGGTTCGCGCGGAATGCAGATGGAACGCATCGTTACCGCCCTGGAGGCCCATTCGTGAACCAGACCGCGATATCCATGACCCTGGCGGGCTTCAGTTTTATGATGACGGTTATCTGGGGACCGCCGTTCATCCGCTTGCTGCACTCGCTGCGGATTGGTGAATCTATCCGGGTGGACGGGCCGGAGCGTCACTTTTCCAAACTCGGAACGCCCACAATGGGCGGCATCCTGTTTCTGGTGCCGGTGGTAATCATCACCCTGCTGCTGAACGCCACCTCGCTGGTTTCCGATATTGAAGTGCTGGGCGATTCCATCTTCCTGCCGCTGGGTGTGCTGACAGGCTTTGCTCTTATCGGCCTGGTGGACGACTGGTCTGGCCTGCGCGGTGACAAAAACAAGGCGATGAAAGCCCGCACCAAGTTCGCCCTGCAATGGGTAATCGCCCTGATTGCCGCTTTTGCGCTTTATCACCTGCTGGATGCACCGCATCTGTACCTGCCGGGCTTCGATGTCGAGTTCAAAATCGGGATGTGGTACATCCCGATTGCCGCCTTCATCATCGTGGCGACCTCCAACGCGGTCAATATCACCGACGGGTTGGACGGTCTCTCCGGGCTGATTGCGGCGACCGCTTTTGCCACCTACGGCGGCATTGCACTTTTACAAGGGCAAGTCTATCTGGGACGGTTCTGCTTCACACTGGTCGGGGCGTTGTTCGGCTTTTTGTGGTTCAACGTCCACCCCGCTGAACTGTTCATGGGTGATACCGGCTCGCTCTCGCTGGGCGCGGCACTGGGCGCGGTCGCTATGATGACCGGTCAGTGGGCGGTCTTGCCGGTGATCGCGATCATCCCGGTCAGCGAGTTGTTGAGCGTGATGATCCAGGTCGGCTATTTCAAGTACACCAAACGCCGTTATGGAGCAGGCCGCCGTCTGTTCAAGATGTCGCCGCTGCACCATCATTTTGAACTCTCCGGCTGGAGCGAGACTCAGGTCGTGCAGCGTTTCTGGCTGGTGAGTTTGCTGGCTGCCATGATCGGCGTCGCCCTGGCGGTGACGTACTGATTTAGATGAGCGAGCACTAGGACTGGCAGTCCTGCCAGGACTGCCAGTCCTGAAACGCTGACCCTTTGGCGATACCGACACTTCAGACGATTTATGACCCCCGATCTCCCCTCCCGTGTACTCATCATCGGCGCTGCCCGTCAGGGCACGGCGCTGGCGCGGTACCTGGTGGAGCACGGCGCACGAGTCATTCTCAACGATGCCCGCACCGCCGGGCAGTTGCACTCCGCCCGCGAGGCCCTCGCCGATTTGCCGATTGAATGGGCGCTGGGCGGACACCCGCTTTCCCTGCTGGAGGGTGTGGATTTGGTCTGCCCTTCGGGCGGTGTACCCCTGGATTTGCCGCTGATTGCCGAGGCCCGCCGCCGCGGCATCCCGCTTTCCAACGATTCGCAAATCTTCCTGGAGGCGGTGCCCTGCAAAGTGATCGGCATCACCGGCTCGGCGGGCAAAACCACCACCACCACGCTGGTCGGGCGGATGGCAGATGAGGCAGGGCGCATGAGGAGCGGTGAAAACCGCCATCCGCCATCTGTCTGGGTCGGCGGCAACATCGGCAATCCGCTCATCACCGAGGTGGAACGCATTTCCCCGCAGGATTTGGTGGTGCTGGAACTTTCCAGTTTCCAGTTGGAGGTGATGACCCGCTCCCCGCAGGTGGCGGCGGTGCTCAACATCACCCCCAACCACCTCAACCGCCACGGCACGATGGCAGCGTACACCGCCGCCAAACGCCGCATCCTGGATTTTCAGGGGATGGAGGATGCCGCCGTTTTGAACCGCGATGACCCCGGAAGTTGGGCGTTTGCGGATTCCGTTGCGGGGCGCCTCGTTTCCTTCGGGCTGGCGCGGCCGCCCCGGGGCCAGGCCGGGACCTTCCGCCGCGGGGCGCAGGTCTCCCTCTGGGATGGGCAATCCGACCGGGATTTGTTCCCCCTCGAAATCATCCGTCTGCGCGGGGAACACAACCTTTACAACGTACTCGCGGCCTGCGCCATCGCCCATGCGGCGGGAATTTCCCCCGAAGCGATGCGCGCCGGTGTGGACGGGTTCAGCGGCGTGGCGCACCGCCTGGAGTTTGTGCGCTCCTGGGGCGGGGCGGACTGGTACAACGACTCGATTGCCACCGCGCCGGAACGCACGATTGCCGCCATCCGCGCTTTTGACGAGCCGCTGGTGCTGCTGCTGGGCGGGCGGGATAAAAACCTGCCCTGGAATGACCTGGCAGCACTGGTTCACCAGCGGGTGAAACATGTGATTCTGTTTGGCGAAGCGGCAGATTTGATTGCCGAGGCCATCGGCGCCCCCGGCGGAACATTGCGTTCAATGAGCCGCCGCGAGACACTGGAGCAGGCGGTGCAAGCCGCCGCCGAAGCAGTGGAGCCGGGAGATGTGGTTTTGCTTTCCCCCGGAGGAACAAGTTTTGACGCGTTCCGTGATTTTGCGGCACGCGGGGAGCAGTATCGAAAATGGGTCAACCGCCTACCATGATCTCTGCCCAGGCAGACAAACCGCGTTCAGGACGCCCCCGCAAGGCGGCGCAGTTGCATGTGCGCGTTGACCTGCCGTTGTTGGGGATTGTACTCACCTTGCTGGCAATTGGCCTGATGATGCTCTTCTCTGCCAGTTGGGATTTTTCATGGAAAATCGGCAAGCCGATTTCCTACATCTTTCTGCGGCAACTGGTCTGGCTGGCGCTGGGGCTGGTTACGGCAGGTGTGCTGGCATTTCTGGATTATCACTGGGTACGGAAATTTGCCATTCCCATTCTGGCGGGGACAATGGCGGCGTTGATTGCGGTTTTGTTTGTCAATGAAGTACGGCACGGTGCAGCCCGTACTTTGAGTTCAGGTTCTGTCCAGCCTTCGGAACTTGCCAAACTGATGATCATTTTATATCTCGCGGTCTGGCTTTCCACCAAGCAGGAACGGCTGCACAGCATTAGCCTGGGGCTGGTTCCGATGGGTGTGCTGCTGGGTGCAATTGGTGCCTTGATTTTTCTCCAGCCCGACCTGAGTGCCACAATTACCATCTTCATTCTGGGCGGGATGATGTTTTTCCTGGCTGGTGGTGAAAGCAGGCAGATTTTTATTGTGGTGGCCGTTGCGGTGATTGCGGGCTGGCTGGTGGTCTGGGTGAACCCGACCGGCAGCAGCCGCATGGCAACATATATTCCCGGCTTATACGACCCGCTCAACGCCTCTTACCATGTCCAGCGAGCGCTGGGGGCTTTTGTCAACGGCGGCTGGCTGGGGACGGGAATCAACAATGGCACCGTCAAACTGACTGCACTGCCCCTGCCTCACAGTGACAGCATCTTTGCTGTTATCGGTGAAGAACTGGGCGTTTGGGGTGCGACTCTGATGGTAGTTTTGTACAGTGCGCTCCTGTGGCGTGCTCTGACGGTTGCTCGCAGCGCCCCCGACGATCTGGGCCGTCTGCTGGCATCCGGGCTGGGTTTCTGGCTGGTGATGGAAGCCTTCTTCAACATGAGTGGTATCCTGGGGCTGCTGCCCTTTGCCGGAAACGCGCTGCCTTTTGTCAGCGCGGGCGGCTCCAGTTTGCTGGTGTCGCTGGCGGCTGTTGGAATTTTGCTCAATATTTCGCGCCTTTCGGTAGAAAAACGCGAAGCGGAATGGAGAAGCCTTGGTGAAATTGTTAATCTGCGCCGGTGGGACCGGCGGCGGCGTGTATCCCGCACTCGCCGTACTCGAACATCTGACCGTTGAACGTCCGGTGGACGTGCTTTGGGTCGGGAGCCAAGGCGGCATGGAGGCGGATCTGGTGCAGCGAGCCGGAATCACATTTGCGACCATCCCCGCGGCCGGCGTGCATGGCGTCGGCTGGCGGGCCTTGCCGGGCAATCTGGCCCAATTGGGACGCGGCTACGCCGCAGCACGCGGCATCCTCCGCGATTTCCGGCCTGATGCACTCTTTTTTACGGGCGGGTACGTTGCCGGGCCGGTTGCCCTCGCCGGGCGGCGCATCCCCACCGCGATTTTCGTCCCCGATATCGAACCGGGGATGGCGATTAAATTCCTGGCGCGTTTCGCCGACCGTATCACCGTTCCCGCAGAGGCTTCGCGGGCCTATTTCCCCCACCAGGAACGGGTGATGGTCACTGGATACCCGGTGCGCTCCGATTTGAGCAACTGGGAACCCGCCGATGCCTACCGTTTTTTCGGGTTCTCGGCGGATTTGCCCGTTTTGCTGGTGACCGGCGGGAGTCTGGGGTCGCTTTCCATCAACCGGGCGCTGACCGCCGCCCTTCGCGACCTGCTCCCGGAGATGCAGATCATCCATCTGACGGGTGCGCGCACCTGGGAGCAGTTCAAAACCGCAGGCGATGACCTGCCGCCGGAACTGGCAGCCCGCTATCGGGCTTTCCCGTACCTCCACGAGATGGGCGCGGCCCTCCGCATTGCGGATTTGATTGTCTCGCGAGCCGGGGCGTCCACGCTGGGCGAATATCCCCATTTTGGGATACCGGCGATTCTGGTTCCGTATCCGCACGCCTGGCGGTACCAGAAAGTCAATGCCGATTATCTGGAATCGCAGGGCGCGGCCATCACCCTGGCGGATGAGAAGATGCCGGAAGGACTGACTCCGCTGATCCTGGATTTAATCCGCAATGAAACTCGCCGGAAAAAGATGCGCCAGGCCATGCTGGACCTCGCACATCCCAAAGCGGCGGCTCAAATTGCCGCGCAGATTCTTGCGTTGGCAAACGCCGGAGAGTATCACTATGCTGCGAATTGAAATCGTCTTCTGGATGTTTGTGGTGATGTTTGCCTCGATTGGCTTCGTGCGCGGCTGGGCGAGGGAAATTCTGGTGACTGCAAGCCTGATTTTGGCTTATTTCATCATCTTTGTTCTGGAAAATTTTATCCCCTTTACCAGCGGGTTTTTCCAGCCTACCGAGTCCGGCTATATCCCGATGACACAATTCTGGTTTCGAATTATCATCCTGACCCTGTTGCTGTTCTTCGGTTACGAAACCCCCAGTTTGCCTCGTTTGGGCGGCAACCGCTTCAAGCGGGATAATTTTCGGGATTCGGCGTTAGGGTTCTTCCTGGGCGCGGTCAACGGATACCTGATCTTGGGTACGTTCTGGGGCTTTCTCGGAGAGGCCGGATACCAGGCACCATTCGACAAATACATTATCAAGGAATTTTCAGATGGTGCTCTCGCCATGTTTGACAAACTGCCCCCCTTCTGGCTGCTGGAAAGCCCCACCATTTACATCGCAGTCATTATCGCATTTTTGTTCATCATCGCAGTTTTTGTGTAACCCGGAACCTTGATATGGAACATATCCACCTGATCGGCATCGGCGGCACCGGGCTTTCCGCCATCGCCCGCGTCTTGCTGGAACGCGGCTACACCGTCAGCGGCTCCGATATGCAGGATTCGCCGCTGGCGCAGGCCGTCCGCGAGGCCGGGGCGCAGGTTTACATCGGCCACGCGGCGGAAAACATCACCGGTGCCGACCTGGTGGTGCGCTCCTCCGCCATCCCGGAGAGCAACCCGGAGGTACAGGCGGCGCTTCGGCAGGGCATCCCCGTACTCAAGCGGGCGGCGTTTCTCGGCAAACTGCTGGAAAATGCCCTGGGCATCGCCATCGCCGGGACGCACGGCAAAACCACCACCACTGCCATGCTCGCCTGGACGCTGACCGCCCTGGGGCAGGAGCCGTCCTTCATCGTCGGCGGGGTGGTGAACAACCTGGGAACCAACGCCCGCGCCGGACGGGGTGAGATTTTCGTCATCGAAGCCGACGAGTACGACCGCACCTTTTTGGGATTGCAGCCCCGGATGGCGGTCATCACCAGCGTGGAGCACGACCACCCCGACATTTACCCCGCCCCGGAAGATTTTCGGGCTGCCTTCCGGGATTTCATCGGGCGGCTGACCCCGGACGGGACTCTCCTGCTCTGCGCCGATGACCCCGGCGCGCTTGACCTGCTCCCTGCCGCCCGCGGGCGCGGCATCCGCACCTTGACATACGCAACACAGCAGGCCGCAGATTACACCGCCGAAAACCTGCGCCCGGTCCCCGGAGCGGGCTACGAGTTCGATCTGGCCCTCAGCGGGCAGGGGGCCACGGGGGGGCGTCAGCGGGCCGCCCTCCGGATTCCCGGTGAGCACAACGTCCGCAACGCGCTGGCGGTGCTGGGTATCATCCACCAGTTGGGCCTCCCGCTGGATGCGGCGGCGCAGGCGCTGGGCGAATTCCGCGGGGCGGGACGGCGGTTCGATGTGCTCGGCGAAGCCGGAGGCGTGATTGTGATTGACGATTACGGGCATCACCCCACCGAAATCCGTGCCACGCTGCGGGCGGCGCAGGCCCGTTACCCCGGACGCCCGCTCTGGGCGGTCTGGCAGCCGCACACCTACTCCCGCACCGAGGCGCTCTTCGACGGGTTCGCCGCCTCCTTTGCGGATGCTGATCATGTGGTCGTCACCGAAGTTTACCGTTCCCGCGAGCCGGTGGATCCCGGTTTTTCGCCCCGCAGTCTGGTGAAGGCCATGCGCCACCGCGATGCCCATTTTGTCCCTGCTCTCGCGGAGGCCACCGCCTTTTTGCTGGCCCGCCTGCAACCCGGCGACGTGCTGATCGTCTTCTCCGCTGGGGATGCAAACCGGATCAGCAGGCAGGTGTACGAAAGCCTGATTAGGACTGGCAGTCCTGTCAGGACTGCCAGTCCTTAAGGATGTGCAAGATGCCAAAAGAAAAAAAACGAACCGGACGTGCCGAAGCCGCGGCCCCCGCTGCGCCACGGCTGGAACCGCGTCCCCGAAGGCGGAACCCCGCCCCCCGGCAGGGCGCAGCGGAGATCCCCCGCGGGCAGTTCTTCTCCCCGGAGTTGATCCGGCGCATCGCGGAGCGGATTCGCAACCTGTGACCCCGCCGCTTACCGCTTCCCAGCGCGCCGCCCTGCACCAGGCCTTTGGCGGCCGCGTGCAGGAGAACGCCCCGCTGGCGCCGCTCACCTCCGCCCGCCTCGGCGGCGCAGCGGATTACCTGCTCCCCGTCCGCTCGGCGGACGAACTGGCGGAGACTGTCACCCGCCTGTGGGCGCTGGAAATCCCCTTCGTTTTGCTGGGGGGCGGTTCCAACCTCCTGGTCAGCGATGACGGGGTTCGGGAGGTGGTGGTACTCAACCGGGCGAAGCAGATCCGCTTTGAGATGCAGAGCGAGCCGCCCGCTGTCCGGGCAGAATCCGGGGCGAACTTCGGACGGATGTCCCGTCAGGCGGCGCAGCGGGGCCTGAGCGGCCTGGAATGGGCGGCAGGTATCCCCGGCACGGTTGGCGGCGCGGTTTACGGGAACGCCGGCGCCCACGGCGGCGAGGTCGCTGCCCAACTGCAAATGGCAGAAATCTTGCATAAAGTTCAGGGCGGGGCACAGCGCTCCACCTGGACGGCAGAACATTTCCAATTTGGTTACCGCACGAGTGCCCTCAAGCGCGGCGCCGCCGCGGTGGTGCTGAGCGCCCGCTTTGTGCTGCGCCCTGATGCGCCGGAGAACATCCGTGCCCGGATGGACGAATTTCTGGCGCACCGCAGGCGAACCCAGCCCCGCGGCGCGAGTTTAGGCTCGATTTTCAAGAACCCTCCCGGTGATTACGCCGGACGCCTGATTGAAGCCGCCGGGCTAAAGGGCACCCGCATTGGCGGCGCGGAGATCAGCCGCCAGCACGCCAATTTTTTCATCAACGATGCCGATGCCGCTGCCTCGGACGTGATGGCGCTTATCCAACTGGCCCGCCGCACCGTGGCGGAACAGTTTGGCATCGAACTGGCACTGGAGATTGAAGTGATTGGAGACTGGGAACTGGAGACGGATAAGTGATGATTGCAGAATCACTCCTCCCTCCACACTCCTCCCTCCTCGTTCCACCACCTGACACCGAAACACCATGACCGACACCCGTTTGCAAATCGCCGTTCTTTTCGGAGGCCGCTCCGGCGAGCATGAAGTCTCGCTGATGTCGGCGCGCTCGGTGCTGGATGCCCTCGACCCGCAGAAGTATGCCATCACGCAGGTGGGCATCACCCGTGCGGGCGCGTGGCTGACCGGCGAAAACGCACTCGACGCGCTGACCGCCGGAGAAACCGGCGGCCTCCAGCCCGTGACCCTGCTCCCCGACCCGACCCGCCGGGGGCTGTACCGCATCGTGGAGACGCCCTCCGGAACGCGGCTGGAACGGCTTACCGATGTGGATGTCTTCATCCCCGTTTTGCACGGCACCTTCGGAGAAGACGGAACCCTGCAAGGGCTGTTTGAGATGGCGGGCGCGGCTTATGTCGGGGCGGGCGTGGTCGGCTCGGCGGCGGGCATGGACAAGGGCGTTTTCAAGGACGTGATGCGCGCCCGCGGCATCCCGGTGGTGGACGGGTTCGTGGTCACCCGCCGGGAGGTGCAGTCAGGCCTGGATGCGGTCATCCGCCGGGCGGAAGATTTGGGCGCTTATCCGTTCTTCACCAAGCCTGCCAACCTCGGCTCCTCCGTGGGCGTGAGCAAGTGCAAAACCCGCGCCGAACTGCGCGCCGGTCTGCTGGAGGCGGCCCGCTACGATCGCCGCATCCTGGTGGAGCGTGGCGTGAACGCCCGCGAGATCGAAATCAGCGTGCTGGGCAACGATGCTCCCGAAGCCTCCATCCCCGGCGAGATTCGCCCCGCGGCCGAGTTTTACTCCTACGAAGCCAAATATCACGATGACCGCTCGGAACTTTTCATCCCCGCGCCCATCCCGCAGGAGACGGCGGAGCAACTGCGGGCGACCGCGGTCAGGGCCTATCGGGCTATTGACTGCGCCGGAATGGCACGGGTAGACTTTTTGCTGGATCGGGCAACGGGCGATTTTTACCTCAACGAGGTGAACACACTCCCCGGTTTTACCCAAATCAGCATGTACCCCAAACTGTGGGAGGCCAGCGGCCTGCCCTACCCGCAACTGCTCGACCGCCTGATTGCCTTTGCGATGGAACGTCGGCGAGAGCGGGATGCGTTGGCAGTTGAACGTTTGTAGGCTGGTTGGATGTTGGATGTTGAAGGTTAAGGGTTGAAGGTTGAAAGTTGGATGTTGAAAGTGAAAATGGTTCAACCTTCAACCGTGAACCTGTAACTTGCAGCACAAAAAAAGATGGCTCGACGCAAAACCACCACTCCCCGCTCGGAACAAGTCCGGGCACGAAGGAAAGCCGCCGCCAAGACGCCGCGGCTGAAGAAGCGCGGCAAAACGGCGGCTGCGTCTGCTTCGCCGTTACGCGGAATGCCGCCGGTGGTAGCGCGCACGGGCAAATTTTCGATGGCACAGCCCAAACGCACGCGTAAGGCCAAAACCCAGCGGCGGGTTTTCGAGGTGGCAACCGGCGGTGGTGTGGCGGTGCAGTTGCCTGCGGTGCCGATTATCCGTCCGGGATGGCGGGCAGCATCGCTGATTTTGACCGCTGCACTGGGACTGCTGCTCTACCATCTGTGGACCGCGCCGCTTTACCGGGTGCAGGAGATCACGTTGCAGGGCAACACTTACCTGGAAAGTGATGTGGTTAACCGGGTGCTGGCGGTGAGCGGCGAACCGATTTTCGCCGTTTCCCCGCGGGAACTGGAAGCCGAACTGCACAAGGCGTTTCCGGGGCTGCTGACCGAAGCCTCGGTGCGGGTGGGGCTGCCCGCAAAGGTGTACGTGACCGTGTCGGAGCGCGAACCCGTTCTGGTGTGGGAGCAGGATGACGAAACCCTGTGGATCGACGCGGGCGGATACGCGTTTGCTCCTGCGGGCGAGAATCCCGGTCTGATAACGGTATCCGCCCAAACCGCGCCCCCCACTCCCCTCGCGGTGCAGGATCAACCTGAGGGCGCGGCGAATCCGGAAGATGAGATTGACCCCTTGCTGGAAGTTCTCTCCCCGAAACTGTTCCTGTCGCCGGAAACGGTGGCCGGTCTTCTGAAATTTCATGAAATTGCGCATCGTACAGATCATCTGACCTATGATGCGGAGCATGGCTTTGGCTGGCATGATCAGAAGCGCGATTGGGACGTTTATTTGGGTGTGGATTTGTCAAACGTGGCGGAGAAGTTGAATATGTACTATGTTATCCGGTCACACCTGCACAAGCAGGGCATCCGGCCTGTGATGGTGAGTGTTGAGCATCTTCACGCCCCGTATTACCGTTTGGAGCCGTAATGATGGATGCACCGATCATTGTTGGCATTGACGTTGGTACGACCAAAATTTGCACACTGGTGGCTCACCCGGACGAGGAAGACCAGTTGCAGATTTTGGGCGTAGGCATTGAGCCGTCGCGCGGCATCAGCAAGGGCACGGTGGTGGATTTGAACGCGGCCTCCCAGGCGATTGCCCGCTCGGTGGAGAAAGCCGAACACACTTCCGGCCTGGAGGTTGATTCCGCTTTGGTGAGTTTGGCCGGTTCCCAGGTTTCTGCCATCAACAACACGGGGGTGGCGGGCATCTCCGGGCAGACGATTGATTACGACGACGTGCTGCGGGCGGTGGATGCTGCCCGCGCGGTTTCGATTCCGCACAACCGGGAGGTGATTCACGTCATTCAGCGCGGGTTTACCGTGGATGGACAGGAGGGAATCCGGATGCCGCTGGGGATGCACGGTTACCGCCTGGAGGTGGAAACCCATATCATCACCGCCGCTGCCCCTGCGGTGGAAAATCTGCGCCAGGCGGTGGAGAACGCGGGGGTGCATGTCAGCCAGTTTGTGCTCAACCCGCTGGCATCGGGTGAGGTGGTGCTTACCGACACCGAGCGCGAGATGGGTGTGATGGTTTGCGACATCGGCGGCGGCACAACGGATATCGCCATCTACATTGACGGGGATGTGTGGTATACCGCGGTGCTGGCGGTGGGCGGTAATCACATCACCTCGGATATCGCCCACGGGCTGCGCCTGCCCCAGCCGGAGGCCGAGGAGATCAAACTTCAGCACGGGCACGCGCTGCAATCGGCGGTTGGCGAGGAAGAGTATTTTCTGGTGCGGGCTTTCGGTGAAGACAAGCCGGTGCGGGTCAGCCGCCGGGACCTGGTACACATCATCAACGCCCGCGTGGAAGAAATTTTCAGCCTGGTGGTGCAGGAGGTCAAACGCTCCGGCTATGACGGCCTGCTTCCGGCCGGGATGGTACTCACCGGCGGGTCGAGTGCGCTGCCCGGCATCCGCAAGTTAGCCAGCCGGGTGTTGGGCGTTCCGGTGCGGATTGCCCAGCCGGAAGATTTGAGCGGGATGGTGGATCAACTCCACACCCCCGCGTATGCAACCAGCGTCGGCCTGCTGAAGTGGGCTTCGCTGATGAACGAGTTTGTGCAAGCCGCGCCGGTTTCCCGGCGGCGTGCTGCCAATCCGCTGGCACAATGGGATTGGAACGGCATCCGCAGTTGGCTGCGCCGTCTGCTGCCGTAAAGGGCGCAGGCTGGCATGTTTGCAAGTTAGAAGTTATGGAACTTTGGTAAAATCAGCGAGTTGGGAGTCGAGAGTCGTGAGTCGAGAGTCGTGAGTCGAGAGTCGTGAGTTGGGAGTTGGGCGTTCAATTGCCGGACTCCGTATCCTAACGCTCCCGGTTTCCAACCAAGCAATCAAACACCTGAGGAGGTAATGATGCAAACCATGAATCAACCTGAATCTTTTGCCCGCATCAAAGTTGTGGGCGTGGGCGGCGGCGGATGCAACGCCGTTGACCGCATGATCGAAGAGGGCTTGCAGGGCGTGGAGTTCATCGCGGTGAACACCGATGCCCAGGCGCTGACCCTCTCCAAAGCCGGTACCCGCGTGCGGATTGGGGATAAACTGACCCGCGGCCTGGGTTCCGGCGGCGACCCGGAGATTGGGCGCAAAGCCGCGGAGGAATCCCAGGAAGATATTTACCAGGTTCTGGCGGATTCCGATATGGTGTTTGTGACCGCCGGTATCGGCGGCGGCACCGGCACCGGGGCTGCGCCCGTGATTGCCCAGATTGCCCGCGAGTTGGGCGCACTGACCATCGGGGTTGTGACCCGTCCCTTCACCTTCGAGGGTGCCCGCCGCATCGAGGCCGCCAAGACGGGCATCGGCAATCTCAAGGAGCACGCTGACACCCTGATTGTGATCCCCAACGACCGCCTGCTGCAAATTGTGGATAAGCGCGCCAGTTTGCAGGATGCTTTCCGGGTGGCGGATGACGTGCTGCGCCAGGGCATTCAGGGCATCTCCGAGTTGATCACCGTCCCCGGTTTGATCAACCTGGACTTTGCGGACGTGCGCACAATTATGTCCGAGGGCGGCGCGGCGCTGATGGCGGTTGGGCGCGCTTCGGGAGATGACCGCGCCCGCGAGGCCTCCGAGAAAGCGATCTCCAGCGAACTGCTCGATATTACCATTGACGGCGCACGCGGCATCCTGTTCAACGTCACCGGCGGGCCGGACTTGACCCTCTTCGAGGTCAACCAGGCCGCGGCAATTATCAAGGAAACCGCGCACCCGGATGTCAACCTGATCTTCGGTGCGGTCATTGACCCGAACATGGGCGACGAAATCCGCGTGACCGTGATTGCTACCGGCTTTGAGACTGCCGGGATGCCCCGCAATATCATGGAGCGTTCCATGCCGCGCCCCAAAAGCGCCCCCGCACAGCCGAAGGCGGAAGCCTCCGCACCTGCGCAGGACGTGTTCGCCCCCCGCTCGTTCAACACCGAAGATCTGGATATCCCCACTTTTTTACGGAACCGCGTGCGGTCGTAGTTTGTTGAATTTGCAGGCTGAAATTGCACGGATCAGGACATCACAGGTGCCTGGCGTTTTTTGCAGCCTGCAATTTGCCACCTTAAACAACCGAAGGATCTGCCAGCCCTCCTCCTGGCGGGTTCGCTGTGCCCTGTGCTCTGCTATTGCCTTCGGGCAGAGCAACGGCATTTGAAAACGTAAGGGATTGTGTGCGCAAAGCGCGCGCAATCCCTTACCTGTCAATTTGAGATATGCTGACTCTCCCCATCGAAACCATCCTCTTCGACCTGGACGGGACATTACGCCACAGCGTCCCCTCGGCGGACGACACCCAATTCCAACTGGCGAACGAAATCGGGGCGAATGTTCCCCCGGAACGGCAATCCCTGGGGGCGCGCTGGGCGCATTATTACTGGGCACAATCGCCGGAGTTGACCGAGGATGCACGCACTTTTCAGAAGTGGGATGATAATTTCTGGAATAACTATCTGTACCGCTACCTGCTTGCCCTGCGGCTTTCGGAAGCGCGGGCGGCGGAACTCGCTCCCAGGTTTGGGGAACTGATGCGGGAACACTACCACCCGGAGAACACCGTCTACCCCGATGTGCCGGAGACGTTACAGGCGTTGCGGGAGGCCGGTTTTACCCTGGGACTGGTCTCCAATCGTTCCGGCTCCTGCCATGAGGAATGTGAGGCGTTGGGGTTATTGCAATACTTCGATTTTGCCTACGTTGCCGGGGAGGTGGACGCCTGGAAGCCTGACCCGCGCATCTTCGACCGCGCCCTGGCGCTAAGCGGCGCTCCCCCGGAGTGTACCGTCTACGTGGGCGATAACTATTATGCCGATATCACCGGGGCGCAAAACGCCGGTCTGCAAGGGGTTTTACTGGACATCAAAGGGATTTTTCCCGACGCAGTGTGTACGGTCATCCGCTCGATCACAGAACTGTTGTCAATCGTCGGGATGCAGTAAGAACCTATCCGCAAAAATCGCTGGGCAACCAACCAGATGCGTTTTGATATACTGTGGCGACATTGCCCCCACCCCAAACCCTCACCTGCCCTCACCCCTGGCTCCTCTCCCAAAGGGAGAGGGGAACCAAAGCGGAAATTTTGGGGAGGGCAGCAAAAAGTGTGTTGTTGTCGGCGCACGAAGTGCGCCGACAACAACACTACATCACATCCCCCCTTCCCCAAGGAAGAGGAGATACAGGGGGGATGGGGTACAACACTCCATACCGATATGCTTGTAGCAACACACCTGTCCGAACTTTCGGACAGATACGAATTGGTCAGCGAACGGATACCGTCAACCGCTCACGAATTGCAGTAAAACACCACCTCGTGTTCGGTCAGTTGTTTGTTTTTGTAAACGAATTTGGCGGAGAAAAAACCCGGCTCGTCCAGCCAGGGGATGAAGATGCGGTCGCCCTCCCAGAGGTTGAGGGAGAGCACCTCGTCATCGGGAATCCATTTCAGAACGCCTTCGGGGGAGTCGATCATCTCGCCGTGGAAGCGATCCACCACAAAGACGAAAGCGTACCAGTCTTCATCGTTGGCAAAACCGGGGAAGGTGATAATCCCCTTCAGGGTGAGGTGATCCGCCACGAAACCGGATTCCTCATAAATTTCCCGGATGGCGCACGCTTCCGGGGTTTCGCCGGTCTCCATCTTTCCCCCCAGACCGTTCCACTTCCCGGCATGGATGTCGTTCTTCTTTTTAACGCGGTGCAGCATCAATGTTTGCCCGTCTTTACGGAGGTAACAGAGGGTGGCTAGTTTCATGGGGATTTGAAAATTCTGTGTGGAGATTGGAGTTTGCACCCGCCTCGCCGACCCGCCGACCCGCCGACCCGCTGATTCGCTGACTCGCTGATTCGCTGACTCGCTGACTCGCTGACTCGCTGATTCTCATTTTGTCTCCCCCTGCGGATTTCCTGTCACGCGTCCGGCTGGAAGCGCGGGTCGGATGGTATCTGAGATGCGGGGGGCTGCTGGCGGGGGCGGGAGTTGCGTCCGGCGCTGGGGCTGAGGATGATGTTCAACCAGGCGAGGGCGCGCTGGTCGTACTCGCGCATCCCGCAGACATCACAAACCCAGGCGGGGAAATCGGGCACGGTGATCAGTTCTCCGTTGACCCAGGTGTAGTAGACAACGTGCTGCAAAGTGATATGTCCGGCGTGACACTCCGGGCAAGGGTATCGCTGCTCTTCGGGGGGGGTGGATGCTTTGTCGCTCACTGCGCCCTCCTCATTTCAGGGCTTCTTGCACGATGGCAACCCCGGAACTGGCACCCAGCCGGGACGCGCCGGCGGCGATCATCGCCTGCGCGTCGGCCAGCGTGCGGATGCCGCCCGCGGCTTTCACTCCCATTTTAGCACCAACCACCCGTCTCATCAATTCCACATCTTCGACCGTTGCTCCGGCCTTGCTGAAACCGGTGGAAGTCTTGACGTAATCGGCACCGGCTTCTTTGCATAGCAGGCAGGCCATAATCTTTTCATAGCGGGTGAGCAATGCTGTTTCGATAATCACCTTGACGATTGCGCGCTGGTTGTGTGCTGCGCGCACTACAACTTCAATATCGTTGAGCACCTGCCCGTAAGCCTCTGCCTTGAGCGCACCGATATTGAGCACCATATCAATTTCGACCGCGCCCATCGACATCACGCTCAGGGTTTCCGCCATTTTGATGGTGGGCAGCGTAGCCCCCAGCGGGAAGCCGACCACTGCGCAGGTTTTGATTTTCGTATCCTTGAGCAGCCCGGCAGCCAGGGGTACAAAACTGGGATTGACGCAGACCGAGGCGAAGTTATACGCCGCGGCCTGCTCACAGAGTTGCTTGACCTGATGGACAGTTGCTTCCGGCCTGAGGAGGGTGTGATCAATCCATTGGGCGATTTCCGCTCCCTGAGGGGGAGAGGGCAACGCCGGCATTGGGGGGAGTTCACGTTCGCAGGTTTCCGCTAATTTGATAATTCCCGGGAAGGTTGTCATAACATCTCTCTTTCAGGAAACAAAACAGGGGAACTGACAAAGCCGGGACGCACACAGGTTCCCGTACAAACCATCCGCAGATTGCCCGGATTGTGCAGAAAAACAAATTGGCGTAATCTGTCCCATTGGCAATGACATCGGGGGCACAATCAGGGCACGGTGTAAGGCGTGGGGTATGGCGTCGGGGAAACCGGAGCAGCCGTGGGGTTGGTCAGCGAAGCCTCCAGATCGTGGTGTACCACCGAACCCCAATCGGTGGGCGGCCAGTAAATAAACAGGGCTTTGCCAATCACCTCATCCATAGCGACAAAGCCAAAACTGCGCGAATCCTGCGAGTTGTTGCGATTATCTCCCAACACGAACAGATACCCTTCGGGGACCGTCCACGACCCCTGACTGCGCGGCGCATCGGCGATATAGGGTTCATCCAGTTGATAGCCGTTGACATAAACATGGCCGTTGCGGATTTCCACCGTGTCGCCGGGCAGCCCGATGATACGCTTGACGAACTCCTGCTCCGGGTCGCGCGGGTAGTGGAAAATCACAATATCGCCGTGAGATGGCTCGCCGAACTTGTAAGCCAGGCGGTTGACCATTACAAATTGTCCGTCTTGCAGGGTGGGATACATGCTGGAGCCATCCACGCGAATGCGGGCTGAAACCGCGTTGATGGCTAAAAACATCACAACCGCTAAAACCAACGTCTCCAGAACATCGCGTACGAAGCCCCAAAACCCCGAACCATCGGATGCTCCTTCTGTGCCGGTTCCTGCCGGTTCCGGGATGGCCTCTGATCGAAAATTGTCAAAACCTTGTTCCATGTGCTCTCCAATGCGCTGCATTATAAGACGGCTCGCGGGTGCGGGCAAGAGGGGGGAGGGGTTGGGGTGGGGGCACACTTGCCCAAGGCGATGTTGAGTTTTACTCAATTTCCGCAACGTTTGCCTGCACCCGGCGCTGATGCCGGTGTCACGGGCGGGAGTATGGCGGGCGGCGAAACATCCCTGCAATTCTTGTTGAAGTCAGTGCATTTCGCATTTACGTTTTTTTTGCAAAAAGCACAAGAATTTGCGTTATTTTTTACGAAAAACTCTTGTGCGCATTTGAAGTTTCGCCTATAATCGCAAGTCACACCATTCTCTCGCAATTCCAGAACCGGTATCTTACGTGCAAGCCGCCGCCAGAGATCAGCAGGTTATCCGGGGCAATCAGTTTGTTCTTGCGGATCTCACCAGCAACCCGGGCTTCGCAGATCAGCCTCGCGGATGCAAATCATCAGATTCATTAATGGGATGAGATGGATGGAAGGAGGTGATGCAGCAGAACAATTGGTAGCGACACATTTTTGAGCCAACGCAACAAACCCAAATCAACTTACCCGTATCTACCTCAACATCTGGAGCGATTGCGTTTTTGGCAGTTAAAACCAAGATCATCGCGCCGGATATGATTTCTAAGGAGGAATCGAACATGTTTCGTAAATTGCTTCCCGTTTTTGCCCTTTTGCTTGTTCTGACCCTGGCTCTTGCCGCATGCGGCAGCGGACCGGCTGCAACTGAAGCCCCGGCTGACGAGGCCCCCGCGGCCGAATCTCCGGCTGAAGAGGCCCCTGCTGACGAAGCGGCTCCCGCACCTGGGGGCGACATTCTGGCCCGCGTGAAGGAGCGCGGTAAAGTAGTTTGCGGCGGGCGCACCGACTTGGCCGGTTTCGGCTACCTGGATGAGAACGGCCGCAACATCGGCTTTGATATTGACCTCTGCCGCGCGGTTGCTGCGGCTGTTTTGGGTGACCCCGAAGCCGTTGAGGTCGTTCCGCTGACCGCTGCCGACCGCGGCCCCTCCCTGCAAACCGCCGAAGTGGATATGCTCTCCCGCAACGTCACCTGGACTTCCAGCCGTGATGCCCAGTGGGGCAACTTCACCACCATCATGTTCTACGACGGGCAAGGCTTCATGATCCGCAAAGACAGCGGGATTACCTCCGTGGACCAGTTCGATGGCGCCACCGTCTGCGTTACCAGCGGGACCACCACCGAGCAAAACCTGGCTGATTTCTTCCGCCAGAACGGGATGGAATATGAAGCCGTGATCTTCGAAGAGAAGGCGGCGGTTTACAGCGCTTTTGAAGATGGCCGTTGTGACATCACCACCAGTGATAAATCCCAACTGGCTTCTGTGCGCAGCGGCTTCGCCAACCCGGATGACTACATCATCCTGGATATCACCATCTCCAAGGAACCGCTGACCCCCGCCGTGCCTCACGGTGACGACGCCTGGTTTGATACCGTCAAACTGGTGATGTTTGCCCTGATCAACGCGGAAGAACTGGGTGTAACCCAGGCTAATGTCGAGGAGATGAAGAGCAGCGATAACGTCAACATACTGCGCCTTTTGGGGCAGGAAGGCGATTGGGGTTATTCCGATCTTGGGTTAGACCCCGAAGCCCTGGCGAACGCGATTGCCGCCGTCGGGAACTACGGTGAAATCTACGACCGCTACATGGGCCCCAATGGCGATGCCTTCACCCTGGCACGCGGCCCGAACGAGTTGTGGACCAACGGCGGCCTGATTTACGCTCCGCCCATCAAATAGAGTGGAGCAAGAGTTCTGTGGAATCGCCGGTTTGTGACGTTCACGGAACAATGCAAGCAGAATCATGACAACGGATGCGGTCATCCCTGTGGCCGCATCCGCTTTACAAAATTTGCACTGGCGTTATCTGTCCATTGCGGGATGACGCACCATCGCGATGAACAGATAACGATGAAAGGAAGCGCATGATGGTATCCAATCAGCCTTCTGCTCAACCCAAAATCCCGTTCTACCGGGATGAACGCGTCTTACGAATCATTGCCCAGGTAGTCTCAGCGGTTCTGGTAATTGGTTTTGTGGTTTGGGCGCTGGTTAACTTTTTTGCGGCAGCAGAGGCCCGAAACATGTCGTTAAGTTTCGGATTTCTCAAAGAAGCCGCCGGGTTCCCAATCAGCAGTCCTCCGATTGAGTACAATCCATCAATGTCGTTCGGGCGTGCCTTTCTGGTGGGTGTAGTCAACACGCTGCTGGTTTCTGTTTTGGGGGTAATTTTTGCGACTATCTTCGGCACGCTGATCGCTCTGGCGAGGCTCTCATCAAACTGGCTGTTGAGCCGTCTGGCACTAGCATACATCGAGTTTCACCGCAATATCCCCCTGCTGGTACTGCTTTTCATTTGGTATTTCGTTGTTTTCGGGCAATTGCCCAACGTCAAGGAAAGCATCACCCTCCCCGGTCCGATCTACATCAACCAGCGCGGGTTCTACATGGGGTGGGCGCGTCTCACCGAGAACGGCCTGATTTTTGTCATCTCAGTCATCGCGGGGGTAATTGCATCGATCGTTGCCTTCGTCTGGCTGCGCAACATCCGTGCCAACACCGGTAAAAACACCTATTACGGATGGGTCAGCCTGGGGCTGCTGGTTATCATCCCGCTGATCGGCTGGTTTGCTTCGGGCGGACACCCCTACGAAGTGGATATTCCGGTTTTGGAGGGATTCAACTACAAAGGCGGACAGCGATTCACCCCGGAGTTTGCCGCCCTCCTGGTGGGGTTGACCACCTACACTGCTGCGTTCATCGCCGAGGTGGTGCGCTCCGGTATCCAGGCGGTTCACAAGGGACAAATCGAGGCCGCGCGCGCCCTGGGGTTGTCCACATCCCAGGTACTCAGCCTGGTGGTGATGCCGCAGGCCCTGCGGGTCATCATTCCCCCGATGATCAGCCAGTACCTCAATCTCACCAAAAACTCCAGTCTGGCGTTGGCAATCGGTTTTCAGGAACTTTTCAGCGTGGGCAAAATCGCCATCAACCAGGCAGGGCGCGCCGTGCCGGTTTTCACGCTTGTTATGGCGACTTATCTGGTGATCAGTTTGCTGACATCCTTCTTCCTGAACCTGTATAACCGCCGCATTCAGTTTGTGACGAGGTGACCATGACTACTGCCGAAATCTCTCACGAAGAAATTCGCCCGCCGCAGCCGCCTGGCCCCGTCAAATGGCTGCGCGACAACCTGTTCAACGGAATTGGCAACACGCTGATTACCGTAATCCTGTTCCCGTTGATTCTGTACATCATCATTAACGGCATTCTCTGGGTGCTGTTTTACGCCGATTGGACACCGGTGACACAATTCCCGCTCTTGTACGCCGTCGGACAATACCCGCGTGATCAACTCTGGCGCATCGGCGTCAGCCTTTCGTTCATCCTGTTTCTGACCGGCGCAAGTTGGGGGCACTGGGGCGGCCTGCTGAAATCCATGTCTGTCGGGGCGATGATCTTCTTTGGCGTGCTGGCTGCATTGCCGGTTGTACACCCTGAACTGACGGTTGGGATGCGCCTTTACCTGGCGTCCAATATCATCTGGATTTACCTTGGCTATTTACTCGGCAAACAGAAGTTCATCAAAGTCAAGCACATTCTCATCGGCTGGGTGATCGCGCCGATTCTGACCCTGGTGCTGATCAGCGGTTTTGAGAATAATGCCGCACTCCCCAAAGTTGTCACCACGCTCTGGGGCGGTCTGCTGGTGACGTTCCTGCTGGCGGTGGGCGGGATTTTGCTCTCCTTCCCCATCGGGGTGCTGCTGGCCTTAGGGCGGCGATCCTCCCTGCCGGTGGTAAGCGCGTTCTCCACTATCTTCATCGAGGGCGTGCGCGGCGTGCCGTTGATCACCATCCTGTTCATGTTCTCGGTGATTATGGCTTTGTTCCTGCCATCCGATACCCGCATTGACCGCTTGCTGCGCGCCCTGATGGCGTTGACCGTCTTCAGCGCGGCCTACACCGCCGAAAATGTGCGCGGCGGCCTTCAGGCCATCCCGCCCGGACAGGTCGAGGCCGCCAAAGCCCTGGGGATGAGCGGGTGGAAGACAATGCTCTTTATCGTCTTGCCGCAAGCCATCCGGCTGGTTATCCCCACCATCGTCGGACAGTTTATCAGCCTTTTCAAAGATACCACTCTGGTGGTCATTGTCGGCATCAACGACTTTCTGGGCATTGGGCGTTCAATCATCAACTCCGACCCGGCGTTTGTGCAACTGCAATTTGAAGTTTACATCTTCATCGCCGTGGTTTACTGGATTTTCAGTTACCTGATGTCACTTGCCAGCCGCCGCCTGGAACACGCTCTGGGCGTGGTATCGAAGTTATAGGAGTACGAACATGGTTAAAGATAAAAACAGCGAACCGATTATCATTTGCGAGGGAGTCCACAAATGGTACGATGAATTTCACGTTCTCAGGGGAATCGATATGACGGTACAACCCCAGGAGGTGGTCGTGATTTTCGGGCCTTCGGGGTCCGGGAAATCCACATTCATCCGCACCCTCAACCGGCTGGAGGAGCATCAGCGCGGACGGATCATCGTTGATGGCACCGAACTCTCTCACGATGTCCGCAATATCGAAAAAATCCGTGCGGAAACCGGGATGGTTTTTCAGCAGTTCAATCTGTTTCCCCACCTGACCGTGATGCAGAACATCACCCTGGCACCAATCTGGGTGCGCAAATGGTCAAAGGCAAAAGCCGAAGATGTGGCAATGGACTTGCTGAAGCGTGTCGGCATCCCGGAACAGGCACAAAAGTTTCCCGGGCAACTCTCTGGCGGGCAGCAGCAGCGCGTCGCGATTGCCCGTGCCCTGGCGATGCAGCCCAAGATCATGCTTTTCGATGAGCCGACCTCCGCACTCGACCCGGAAATGATCAAGGAAGTGCTGGACGTGATGGTGGAACTGGCGGAGAGCGGGATGACCATGCTGGTGGTTACTCACGAGATGGGCTTCGCCCGCGCCGTGGCCGATACGATGTATTTCTTCGATGCCGGGCAAATTGTGGAGAGCGGCGCTCCCGAAGAGATTTTCACCAACCCCCAGGAAGACCGCACAAAACTGTTCCTCTCGCAGATTTTGCAGCATTAGAGGCTGTTATGCACTTTCTGTGATGCAGGCAGCAGAAAACCTACTGTCTCCCCATCCCCCCTGTGTCCCCCCTCACCCTTCGGGCAGGCTTCGCACTCCCCAGGGAAGGGGGGACTGGTCTCTTCGGTGTGTGTGCGGCGCACGAAGT
>CAZPSL010000034.1:0-25084 GCA_964589145.1 uncultured Anaerolineales bacterium | reverse complement strand
GCCCGCACACAAGACTGCCAGTCTTCATTTGGCGAACAGGACAGGCAAATGTTGTAGAAAATGTATAGCCATGCGGGAACTTCTTTTTTGCCCCCTACCCAACCCTCCCCCCGCCCTCACCCCTAACCCCTCTCCCTTCGGGAGAGGGGAACCAAAGCGGAAAATTTTGGGAGGGTAAGGGAGGGGGGAAAGGTAGCAACACCCATATGACTGCCCGATTTCTACATCTTTTGCTTGCACCCCCTGCACCCCATCTCCTTGACCATCTTTTCGCCCCATGCTATAATGCCGTCCGTTCACAGAGCAACGCGGGGTGGAGCAGTGGCAGCTCGTCGGGCTCATAACCCGAAGGTCGCAGGTTCGAGTCCTGCCCCCGCTACTGATAAAAAACGCCTTTCCGGGCGTTTTTTTTATTTCTGTGGAGTTTTTCGCCCTGAAGAATGGTTTGTGGTGGTTTGCATGCGAATCGGGCACAAAATACACCACTTTTCCCTGCGGGTCAGCAAAAATCCTGGCATTTTCATCGAAAATCCTTTACACTAATTTCATCCATTTCATTTGTCCGTTTTACACCGAAGGAGGCTCTATGTTCGCATACAACTACCCGTTATTGCTCAAGGGCATACTGGAATCCGGCGTGCGCTTTGTGCCGGAGCAGGAGATCATCTACCGCGACCAGTTCAAGTACACCTACGCGGAGATGTATCAGCGTGTGCTGCGGCTGGGGGCGGCGCTGCAAAACCTGGGGGTCGGAAAGGGCAGCACGGTCGGCATCATCGAATGGGACAGTTACCGCTACCTGGAGATGTACTTCGGCGTGCCGGGCATCGGCGCCATCATGCACACCATCAACCCTCTGCTCTCCCCTGCCGACCTCGTCTACACCATGCTCCATGCGGAAGACGAGGTTTTGATTTTCCATGAGGATTTTCTGCCGCTGGTGGAGAAAATCCGCCCGCAGTTGGGCACTGTGAAACACTACATCATCATCAGCGACAAGGCCGCCCCACCGGAGACAGCCTTCGCCGAGACGGATTACGAATCCCTGCTGCGCGCGGCCACTCCACTGGCGGAACTCCCTGATTTTGACGAAAACACTCAGGCGACGCTCTCCTACACCACGGGGACGACCGGCAAACCCAAGGGCGTGTACTTCACCCATCGGCAGTTGGTGCTCCACACCCTGGTGGAGGGCACCAGTTTCGGGGCGCTGACCGACTTCGGCGGCATCACCAAAAACGATGTTTACATGCCGCTCACCCCGTTGTTCCACGTCCACGCCTGGGGCGTGCCCTACACCCTCACCATGCTGGGGCTGAAGCAGGTCTATCCGGGACGGTACGACCCGGCCATGCTGCTCAAACTGATTGTCGGGCACAAGGTCACTATCAGCCATTGCGTGCCCACCATCCTGCAAATGATCACCACCGCGCCGCAGGCCAAGCAGTTCGACCTGAGCAACTGGAAGGTGGTCATCGGCGGGGCGCGGCTGCCCAAGGGGCTGGCGAAATCCGCCCGTGACGAGTTGGGCATTAAACTCTACGCCGGTTACGGCATGTCGGAAACCGCACCGCTGCTCACCCTGGCGTTTCTCAAGCCCACGATGACCGATCTGGACGAGGATGCCAAACTGGATTATCGCATCAAGACGGGGCTGCCCGTCCCGCTGGTGAAACTGAGAGTGGTCACCGCCGAGGGGGAGGAGGTCGCCCACGATGGACAGGAGCGCGGCGAGATTCAGGTTCGCTCCCCCTGGCTGACCCCCAGTTACTACAAGGAAGACGAAAAGGGCAAGGCTCTCTGGGAGGGCGGCTGGCTGCACACCGGCGACGTCGCCACCGTGGACCCCGACGGCTACATCCAGATTGTGGACCGCCTGAAGGACGTGATCAAGAGCGGCGGGGAGTGGATTTCCTCCCTGGAACTGGAGAACCTGATCAGCCTGCATCCCGGCGTGCAGGAGGTGGCGGTGATCGGTGTGCCCGACGAGAAGTGGGGCGAGCGACCGCTGGCGGTCATCGTGCCCAAACCGGATTTTGCGGGCAAACTCAGCGGCGACGACATCGCCGAGCATTTGCAGCCTTACGTCGCCGACGGCACGATCATCAAGTGGGCGGTGCCGGAGCGCTACGAATTCGTGGAAGCGATCCCCAAAACCAGCGTCGGGAAGATTGACAAGAAGGTGTTACGCGCTGACTTCGGCGGCGGGATTGCCGGGAGTTAGATTTTCCCGGATTTTCCACAAACAATGTGTACGCAAGACTGGCAGTCCCGGCAGGACTGCCAGTCTTGTGTTCCCTAGACCCTGTTATGAACTTTTCTATCACCCCCACCCCCAGCCCCTCCCCCTGAGGGGGAGGGGAATCGCCCTGTGGTGTATTTTCGGGCGCGAAGTGCCCGAAAATACACCACTTAGCAATTGCTCCCCCCTCCCTGGGGAGTGCGAAGCCCGCCCGAAGGATGAGGGGGAGACAGCAGGTTTTCTGCTGCCCGCATCACAGAAAGTGCACAACAGCCTCTAAAAATCACGGGCCGACGCCCAAATAATCCAGCATCGCCCAGCCGGGGGAGAAGTTGGGGTTCAGGCGCACGGTTTCACGAAAATCGGCAATCGCCAGGTCGGTTTCGCCCAGTTGCAGGTAGGCCATCCCGCGCCAGTAGATGCTCTCTTCCAGGGTAGGCTCGGAGATCGTCTTGTAAAGCGTGGTGTTGGCGAGATCAATCACATCCTGGTATCGTCCGGAGTAGTAGTAAGCCCAGTAGGGGCCGGTTTGATACCACATGATACGGTAGGGCCGCTGGGTATTTCCCTCGCCCAAGTCGGCGTAGAGAGCAAAAGCCCGGTCGTAGGCCGCTGCGGCTTCGTCATAACGCTGCAACCGCACCAAACTGGTGCCCTTGTTGAACCAGGCGAAGAACAGTTCAATGCCCTCCTGCGTCCCGGTTTCTCGCTCGGCAACTTCCAGGGCATGCTCATTTGCCCAGGTCGGGTCAGCGTAGGGGCCAAGAATATCGTACACCTGAGTTTCGTATTCCGGGGGATAAACAACCATGAACAGGTAGTTGAACGAACGCCACCCGTCGTAATAGGTTTCATAATCCACACGCAGGTTTTCGCCGGGGCGCAGGTAGGCATCCTGCACGACGAACTCGCCAGCGGTGTCATCGTAGCCGGTGGTGAACAGGTAATGTCCTAACCAGGCGACTGTGCCGGTGTAATCGGCTTCGTAATAACCTTTTTCGACAATGACCGGAAAGCCACCGGCGAGCAGGCGGCGGATCAGGTTCACATCGCCGCCGTGACGCAAAACCATACTGTAGTTGGTGTGGTCAATTACGAAGTTCATCAACTCGTAGGGCATCACGTTTTTGTCCCAGCGTCCTTGCTGGATAAAATTAAGTGCCGGGTTCTGGATGCCCGGCTTGACTACCGCGGCAACGTCATCGCGGTCGCCTCCCCAGCCCCAGAATTTGAGCGCCATTGTCAGGTTGGCGGGGCCGCAGTAGTTCCAGCGGCCGTGCTGATCCACATAAACCACGCCGTCGAGGATGACGGTCTCCGGGATGGGGGTGGGGGTGACGGTCGGTGCAGGGCTTGGCTCCGGGGTGGGAGTCGGCGTTCCGGGGGGGAGAGTCGCCGTGAGGGTGGGGGGAGCGGGACTCGGACTTGGGGTGGGGGACAAACCATCTGAGAGGGGCAACTCCCCGGAACCGGGCACGAAAATCGCCTCATCAGGCGGGTTAATGGCATACTGGATGTGCGCTTTGATCTCTGCGATACGCGGTTCCAGCCGTGAATACACCGGCGGCCAGCGGTAAATCAGTGCGGAGAGCAGCACGCAGGCAAACAGGGAAGCAGTTAAGATGAGCAGAGCCTTTTTCATAATGGGGGGGATTATAACACCAGGCAGGCAGGATGCCGGTTTCGGGCTGGTGAGGGGTGCAGGCAAATGTTGCGAGAAATGTCCGTTCGGGCGCTTTGCCGACAATCCATTTTACCTTTGCGCGCTGGAGATACCGAACCCGGAAGACGGAGTCAATGCAGCATCCACAGGTGTATCCACCAAAAATCAATTGTGTTTTGGCGCAAAAATTCAGAAACCAGCAGTGCCGAAGCATTGGGCGAATCCGGCGCACGTTGTTGGAGAACTGCAATTTGTCGGTGAGCCTGTGCCCAAGTCTCCGAATGGCGGTAGGCGTCGAGCAAGTCCACGGCAACAGGCCATTGGCGAATCACTGGCGATGCCGGGAGGGTAAAAACTGTGCGGGCGTAGGATTCCGCCGGGGTATCGGATTCGAGTACAGATGCTCCCAGGTAACGGCTGTGGTCTACCAAAACTGCCGGGAACTGAATCAGAAATCCAACCAGCAAGAAAACGGCTGTTCCCCGCTGCGCCCAGGGGATGTCGGTTCTCTCCATCAGTGTGCCTGCGGGCAAAATGGCAAAGGGCAAGAGCGGAAGCAAAAATCGAGGGCCCCAGTTGAACCCGCCGGTCCAAAAGTTGTAGGGAGAATAAAACAGCAGAAAAGCAGCCCACAGGCCCCCGAAAAGCAAGGTTTCCGCACGATGTTTTTTGGCAAACGGGAACAAAGCAGCCGTACCCGGCAAAATCAGCGGAGCATAAAAAATAATACCCTTTCCGGGGCTGAAAAGCAGTCCATACAGGCCAAGCAGAAACGGTGTTGTCCAGGCGACTTCGCGATAGCCGGTATCCAGCATATTGCCAAAGCGCAGCCAATTGTACACAAGAGTCAGCGCAATCGCGCTAAACGCAGAAAGCGCCACTGCGATTCCCCAGGCCCGATGCTGCCGAGGCGGGGTGGTAAAAAACAGGTAGGCGCAAATAACCGGAAGCACGATCAGTGCGCTGGCACGAAACAGAATAATTCCAAAAAGCCCGCCGCCCAGCAGCAACAGCCATTTTCTGCCGCGGGTTCGATTCCACTGAACAGCAGCGTATACCACCAGCAGCAACAGGGACATCACCGCCGGTTGCGGGTAAAATGTTTTGACGTAGGGCCAGGCCATTGTTGTGAACAGCAACCCTGCTGCCAGCCAGCGTGTAGTTGCCGGTTTGAAACCCATAGCCCGCCCAAGCAGCAAAAAAAGCCAGGCACCGACAAACAGCATCAGCGGGTTGAACATCGAAACAGCCAGCCGTGCGAGCCAGCCTGTCGGCCAGGCTGGCCGCGTGGCAGCAGCGGAATCCCCCAGGTTCCCCAGCCAAAACAGCGGGATGGCTGCCAGTGACTGCCCAATGCCATATTTTGCGTAGCGCCTGCCGTCTCTTCCCGGAACGGCAGAGGTGGTTTCAAATGTATTTTCCTGCCGCGGCTGGAAGGGAGGCGGCTGGGACGGCAGGGTGACTGATTCTTTCCCAACCGCCAAACTTCGCTGCGTAACCAGGTTTTGGGTCACCCGAAACATGGTTTCTTCATCTCCGGCAACAAGATGCCCCCCGGCGCTGAAAATCAGGATCAGCAATAAAGCAAGAAGAAAGGTTGCGTCAGCAAAGCAGGTGCGTGACATTGTTGGGACTTTCGCGGAAAAGCGGGGAAAGCGGCATTTTGCGCTCACGGTTGTTCAGCGTGGATCTCGTTCAGGCGGGCCTCCAGTTCAGTAAGCAGGCGGGGAATTTGGGCGCTGGAGAAACCGGGGGCAAGCAGTTCATCCACGGCATCGCCAAAAGCCCAACGACCAACCCCCCAGGAGCCAAGGGCCGGTTCGGTCCGGGCATAGGGGATGAATTCCACGGCTTGTGCCCAACGGGGATGCTCTTCGGCGTAATCCGTCAGATTGTCGAACGCGGATTGGCTGACCGGCAAGTAGCCGCTAGCCTCGATAAACCGGGCCTGATTTTCGGGTTGCAGCAGCCATTTGACAAAAATCCAACTTGCCAATTGCTGCTCCGGCTCAGACTTCAGGATGCCGCAGGATGCGCCGTACAGGTTGAGTACCGGCTCGCCGTTCACTCCAGGGAAGGGCAGTACCGTCCATTGGTCAAAGCGGTTTGCTTTTTCGAATGCGTTCTCCTGGTAGGGCAGCCCGGCAATACTGCTGGGGTAAAACAGTCCGCGGCGGGTGGCGAATTCCTGGTTTGGGTAGTAAGCATCCGGCATCCAGGCGCAGCCGTCATCGAGCAGGGACCGCAGAAAGGTGAAAGCCGCCTCATTTTCAGAGGTAGCGGCCTGATAGGCGGTCCCGTCCGGGGCAAGCAGCCCGCCGCCGAAAGCCATCAGCCAACTGGCATGTGTGGAAATGTCAGCGGTTACCAGCAGGCCGCCGGTACTATCGTTGTTGGCCGCGGCTGCGGCACAGGCCTGCTCGCGAAACTCATCCGGGGTTGCGGGAGCAGCATCAAAACCGAGTTCGTGTGCCCAGGTCTGGTTGTAAAAAATGACAATGGCAGAGCGATAAAGCGGCAGGCCCAACCGTTTGCCGGATGCATTGACATCCTGCGTCCAGATAACAGGGTAAAAATCCAGCCGCAGATCGGGGGGAAACCCCCATTCCGGGTCGTCCATGTAGGGGTTCAAATCCAGCACTTGCCCGCTCCGGTTATCCCAGGATTGCAGTTGGTTGTTGTAGCCGACCACTACTTGCGGCGCATCTGGCGATCCCAAAACAGCGGTCACGTTCTGGTAGGTTTCGCGCCCCTGACTGAAGGCAGTGACGAGGATGCCGTACTCGTTTTCGGCGTTGAACTCGTTAACCAGGGCAAGGATGGCGTATTCCTTGTTTTTCGTCCAGGGATGCCAGAATTTAACGGTCACCCCCTGTAAATTCACAGCGGGTTCCTGCGTTGCCGGGGCTGTGGGCGACGGGTCAAGGGTGGGAGAAGCCGTCGGGGGCGGGGTGCGGGTGGGCGGCTTTCGGGTGGGCGTGCTCTGCGGGGCGGCAGTCTCCGCCGGAGGCGGAGTCGGTGCAGCGCAGGCGTTCAGCCAGAGCAAAAAAACAAAAATCAGGATGTGCAGAATATGCCGGGATGGGGAGAGGGTTATCATGGCAGACCTTCCATTTGCGGAGGAGGGAGCCTACAAAAGCACCATATCTTCCGCGCTGAACAAGGGTTTGTGGTGCCGGAGGTTCTCAAGCCCCGTTAATTGCTTTGCCGCGAGGCGATATAGATTCCGGCAAGGATCAAGAACGCGCCAAAAAGCATCAGGACGGTAGGGATTTCGCCAAGGAAAAAGTAGGCCAAAACCGCTGAGCCGATGGGTTCTCCCAAAAGTGCCACCGAGACGTAAGCCGCGGGCAGATACCCCAGCATCCAGTTGAAAGTGGAATGCCCCAGCAGTTGTGGCACCAGTGCCAGCAGCACAAACCAAAGGTAGGTTCGCGGGGCATAGCCCCAAGGGGATTGCCCGCTACCGAACATCACCAGCAGCAGAACAATGGCAGCCATTCCGTAAACCAGGAAAATGTATGAAACCAGGGACATTTCTCCGCGGAGGTGCCGCCCTGCCAGGATGTAACCCGCAGCGGCAAATGCGCCCGCCAGAGCCAGGGAATCGCCCAGGAAGGCGCGCCCCCCTACAAATGCCGGGAATGACGGGCAAACCAGGGAGGTTCCTGCCAGGGTGCAGGAATCGCTCAGGGCAACGATGGCGCCCCCCAGCAGGGCCAGCCCCATCCCAAGCAGCACAGGGCGCGTGAGCGGCTCCCTGATTGTCAGCGGGGCGAGCAGCGCCACCCAGAGCGGTGTTGTTGTCACTAGCACAACCGAACTGGCAACAGTGGTGTACTCCAGCGAGGTAATCCACACCGCGAAATGAATCGCCAGAAACACCCCAGAAAGCAGTGCCAGCCCCAGCGCACGGCGGGTAAGGGTGCGCAGTTCCGGACGGTGCCGCCGCCAGACCAGCGGAGCGAGTATCGCCGCGGCGATGGTGATGCGGGCAGCCGCAATTACCAGCGAGGGGGCACCATCCGCCTGGGCATAGCGGACAAAGACCGACGCAGCCGAAACTGCAAGAATTCCGAATGGGATCGCGAGCGATGGAGGGAACGGGGGTGTTTTTTGCTCGGCCATGCTGCGGTTCAGGGGGAAGGGATCGTCATCTCGCGGGTACCTGCCGGTTAACAAGGGCTGGGGTCACATCCGGGAACATCGATTCTGCCCGCTTGTTCATTGTACCGTAAACCGGATTCCTGCAAACCGCCAAATGGTACAGGGCGCAGGCCAAAGGAAAAATAGGGTACAATTGCCAACACGGTTAACGGCTTCATGCAAGGGAACTGCCATCCTGCTACCGTCCAAACTGCATTCCACAATCAAGGAGCATTTTAGATGAACGGAGAATCCAAGCAATCCGGCTGGGGTATCGGCATCGGTCTTGGAATCAGCGCGCTGGCTGGAATCCTGGTCACGGCGATTGTGGGAATGCTGCGTATTGCAGCCAAAAACGACAGCAACACCGAACGGGGGCGGCAACCCGCCGGAGCAGCAGAGTTTTCCCCACCCAAGCGGACAGACCACCCCTCCGCACAGAACAAAAATGCGCAGCCGCAATTGGAATCTGACCCGTCTCCCGACAGGAGCACAAGCGTCGCTCTGAAGAAAACAGAAACTACGTGGCAGCCGGGAACGAAGTATTTTGTTTCCGGAGTTCTGGTTGCTGCAATTGCGTGGCTGCTCTACATTAGCAGCAAATCAATCACGACCATCATTTTTGCAATTTTGTTAACCTTTATCGTTCACCCGGTAACGCTGTTTGTCCAGCGAAAACTGAAAATGCGCTATGGAACCGCCACGGCACTAACCTACCTGCTGGTGTTACTGATCATTATCCTGCTGCCGTTCCTGCTCATTCCAAGCATTATTGAGGCTTTTGGATTTCTCGGCCAGGTTGATTTTACAGAAGTGTTTGCCAACATCAGCGCCTGGCTCTCGCAACAGGCTGCCGCTGTTGCGAGCATTCCGGTTATTGGAGCATCTTTATCTGCCGCGATGACTGAACTCGCCAGTATGCTCAACGGCACATCTCCGCAGGCCATGGAAGCCATTGCAATTGACTATACCCAACTCGGCGGCAGAATCGCCCAAACTTTGAAATTCCTGGCAAGTGTTTTTGGCCCGTTGATCTCAATGGCGACTTCGGTTGTGTTCGCATTGCTCATTAGTTTGCACATCAACCTTTCCATTGACATGATTGACAAAGGAGTAAAAAGCCTGATTCCTGATCCCTACGAAGAAGAAATTATGAACCTGATTTACCGGCTGATTGGTATTTGGCGGTCTTTTTTGCGCGGGCAAATGGTGCTAATGGTCGTGGTTGGCGTCATCGTTTGGATCGGGAATGCCATTTTGGGAACACCGCAGGCCCTGTTCCTGGGTTTCCTGGCAGGGTTGCTAGAGGTAATCCCCAACCTGGGGCCAATCCTGGCAACCATTCCCGCCATTATTCTGGCGCTGCTTTTCGGTTCGCAAACATCTTTCCTGGGGCTGAATCAACTGGATCCGTGGGTATTCACCTTAATCATCATTGGCTTTTACATCCTGGTTCAGATAACAGAAAACCAGTTGCTGGTACCATATATTTTGGGAGATGCTGTAGATTTGCCGCCAATGGTGGTGCTCAGCGGTGTTCTGATCGGCGGTTCCGCCTTCGGGATTGTGGGAGTGCTCCTGGCGTCCCCGATGATCTCCAGCGGACGGGAGATCTTCAACTATGTTTACGATAAGATACTCGAAGAACCCCAAAAACCGCCATCGTCAGAGAAAAAGCAATCTTTCATGGATACTTTTCTCAGATACGTCAAAAAAATTCCTGTTCCGCGCCCATTCCGCAGCAGGCAGAATGATAAACCGGATAACACTAACCTCGGTGACCCCGGCAAACCGCAGGAACAAACCTGATTTGCGGCATCAACGGCGGCTTTCGCAGCAAACCGTACCTGACCTGACCAGATGCCCCGTGACAACTTTCGGAGGTGCAAAATGCTTGACATCAACCTGATCCGCAAGGAACCCGAAACGGTACGGGCGGCGCTCAAAGCCCGTCAGATGGATGATTCCCCTGTGGACGCGGTACTCGCCCTGGATGCGAAACGCCGCGCCCTCATTCAGGAGGTGGAATCCCTCAAGGCGGAGCGCAACGCCGGTTCCAAGGAAATCGGCAGAACCAAAGACCCGGCGGAGCGGCAGGCCAAAATCGAGACCATGCGCGCCCTCGGCGACAAAATCAGCGCCCTGGATGCCCAACTCCGCGAGGTGGATGCCGAACTGCACGCCCTGATGGCGACCCTCCCCAACGTCCCCGACGAGCGCACGCCCTACGGGGTGGACGAGAGCGACAACGTGGTGCTGGAGACCGTTGGCGAAATCCCACGGTTTGATTTCGAACCGAAGCCTCACTGGGAACTCGGCCCCGCGTTGGGCATTCTGGATTTTGAGCGCGGCGTCAAGATCACCGGCTCGCGCTTTTACGTGCTCAGCGGGGCGGGGGCGCGGCTCCAGCGGGCGCTGATTGCCTTTATGCTCGACCTGCACATCCGCCAGGGCTACCTGGAGAAATACACGCCCTTCATGGTGCGCACCGAGACGGTCTTCGGCGCCGGGCAACTGCCCAAATTTGCCGATAACCTTTACAAAGACCACGAGGAAGACCTGTACTTCGTCCCCACCGCCGAGGTGCCGCTCACCGGCCTGCACATGGACGAAATCCTCCCCGAAGAGTCGCTGCCCCTGCGCTACACGGCCTACACGCCCTGCTTCCGCCGCGAGAAGATGAGCGCCGGGCGCGATGTGCGCGGCATCAAGCGCGGCCACCAGTTCGACAAGGTGGAAATGTACATGTTCGTCAAGCCCGAAGAATCCGACGCCGCCTTCGAGCAGATGTTCAAACACGCCGCCGAAACCGCCGAACTGCTCGGCCTGCCTTACCGCACCCACCAACTCTGCACCGGCGACCTGGGCTTTGGCGCGGCCATCACCTACGATTTGGAAATCTGGGCGGCAGGATGTCAGGAGTGGCTGGAGGTTTCGTCGGTTTCCAACGTGAAGGATTTCCAGGCCCGGCGGGCGAACATCCGCTACCGGCCCGCGGAGGGCGGCAAACCCCGATATGTTCACACCCTCAACGGGTCGGGGCTGGGGCTCCCCCGCGTGATGATCGCCATCCTGGAGAACTACCAGCAGCCCGACGGCTCGGTGATCGTCCCCGAAGTCCTGCGCCCCTGGATGGGCGGGATTGATGTGATTCGGTGATTGGGAATCAGGAATCAGGAATCAGGGATCAGGAATCGGGGATTAGGGATTGGGGATCAGTTCCTCAATTCCCCAATTACCCAATCCCTAATTACCTAATTACCCAATTACCTGATTACCCAATTACCTGATTACCTGTTCCCCAATTACCTCCCAACCCATGGCTCCCTGGCTTGAAACCACGCTCACCGTCCTCATCGGCCTGACGATGTTCGTCGGGCTGTTCGGGCTGGTGATACCCATCTTCCCCGGCAACCTGGTGATGTGGGCCGCCGCGCTGATTTACGCCTTCATCGCCGGGTTCGACCTCAAGGCGGTGCTTATTCTGGCGGTCATCACCCTCCTGACCATCGCCGCCATGCTGGGCGATAACGTGCTGATGGGCGCAAAAGCCCGCGGGGAGGGCGCGTCCTGGCTTTCCATTGGCCTGGCGCTGACTGCGGGCGTGGTGTTCACCTTTGTCTTTCCGCCGCTGGGGGGCATCATCGCTGCGCCGCTGGTGCTTTTCGGGGTAGAATACCTGCGTCACCGCGACCGCGGCAAAGCCTTCGGGGTGATGCGCGCCCTGCTGGTCGGCTGGGGCTGGGCGTTTCTCCTGCGTTTTTTTGTGGGAACAATTGTGCTGATTTTATGGGGGATTTGGGTGTCGCTCGGTTAGCAAACGACGCTGGTCATTCGCCACCCGCCATCTGCCCTCACAGGGTCAACAGCAACCGCGGACGATACTGCAACGCCTCGGCGAGATGCGCGGGCCGGATGCGTTCCTCCCCCGCCAAATCGGCGATGGTGCGCGCCAGTTTGAGCACGCGGTGATACGCCCGCGCCGAAAGTTGCATCTGGTTCATCGCCGTGCGCATCAGGGCGTTGCCGGTTTCGTCCAGGCGGCAGAACTCCCGCACCTCGGCAGGCCCCATATCGGCGTTGCAGGCAATCCCCTTTTCGTTGACTCGCTGTCCCGCCGATTCGCTGAATCGCTGATTCGCCGAATCGCCAAATCTCCTCCGCTGACGCGCCCGCGCCGCCTCCACCCGCTCCCGCACCCGCGCGGAAGGCTCGCCCAGGCGGTCGTCGCTGAGTTTCTCGTATTCGATGCGCGGCACCTCGATGTGAATGTCAATGCGGTCGAGCATCGGGCCGGAGATGCGCTTCTGGTAGCGGGTGATCGCCGACATCGAGCAGGTACACTCCTTCACCGGATCGCCGTAGTAGCCGCAGGGGCAGGGGTTCATCGCGGCGATCAACTGGAAATTGGCCGGGAAAGTCAGCGAGCCGTGGGCACGCGAGATGGTCACCTGCTTGTCTTCCAGGGGCTGGCGCAGGACTTCCAGCACGCGGCTGCCAAATTCCGGGAACTCATCCAGAAAGAGCACGCCGCGGTGCGCCAGCGAGATTTCGCCGGGGTTGGGCCAGTTGCCCCCGCCCACCAGCCCGGCGTGCGAGATGGTGTGGTGCGGGGCGCGGAAGGGCCGCTGACGGATGAGCGGTACCTCCGGCGGCAACTGGTCGGCGATGGAGTAGATGCGGGTGACATCCAGGGCTTCGTCAATTGTCATGCGGGGCAGGATGCCGGGGAGCGCCCGCGCCAGCAGGGTTTTCCCCGCCCCCGGAGGCCCGATCATCAGCAGGTTGTGCCCGCCTGCGGCGGCGACCTCCAGGGCGCGCTTGACCTGCTCCTGCCCCTTGATGTGGGCGAAATCGGTCACCGCGGCGGGAACGGGCAGTTCCTCCGGGGCGGTGTGTTCAAATACGGGGAGCGGTATCCGCCCCGTCAGGTGGGCGTGCAGGGCGCTCAGCGAGGGAACGGGGTAAACTTCCAGGCCGGGAATCAGCGCGGCTTCAGCGGCATCCCCCTCGGGCACGAAAATCCGGCGGATTCCCTGCTCACGCGCAAGTGCGGCCATCGGCAAAATCCCGCGCACGTGGCGCACGCTGCCATCCAGCGAGAGTTCGCCCACCATCAGGGCGTCCTCCACCGCGGGGGGCGGCAGTTGTCCGGTGGCAATCAGCATCCCCACGGCGATGGGCAGGTCGTAGGCGGGGCCTTCCTTGCGGACGGCGGCGGGCGCCAGGTTGACGGTGACGCGGTTGCGGGGCAGTGCCAGCCCTGAATTTTTGATCGCCGACTGGACGCGCTCGCGGCTCTCCTGCACGGCGGCATCGGGCAGGCCGACCACCACGATGGACGGCAGCCCCTTGCCGGTATCCACCTCGACCTCGATGATGACCGCCTCCAGGCCAATCACAGCGCAGGAAAAAACGCGAGCAAGCATAGAAATAGTGTAGATGCAAGGCGAGCGGTTGTCAATACATTTGCGGGATGGGGTGCAGGCAAATGTTGTAGAAATTGAGCGGGCGTGTGAGAACTGCTGCCGCCCCCATCCAACAACTTGGTATAATTGCGGAAACCTTTTGTCTGGAGCAGCGATGTCATCCCATTTGCCATTATTTGAAACATCAAAATTTTCAGAGATCTTGCCACAGTTTGAGCCAGATGCTGAACTTGTACTTTTTGATGGCGATGTGAACACGCTATTGGCTACTGTTCCTGACAACACGCTAAAACTGATTATCACATCCCCCCCGTACAACTTGGGGAAAGAATACGAACGGCGCACAGACGTTGAAAAGTATTTAGAGGCACAAACCGAAATTATCCGTCAGTTGCATCGTGTGCTCCATGAAACTGGCAGTCTTTGCTGGCAAGTAGGCAATTTTGTGGAGGATGGCGAGGTTTATCCGCTGGATATTTTGTACTACCCGATCTTCAAATCGCTCGGTTTCCAACTCCGAAATCGCATTATCTGGCGGTTCGGGCATGGATTGCACGCCAAGAAGCGGTTTTCCGGGCGGTATGAAACCTTGCTTTGGTTTACCAAATCCAAAAATTACACTTTCAATTTGGACGCGGTGCGGGTGCCATCCAAATATCCCGGCAAACGCCACTACAAGGGGCCTAAGAAAGGGCAATTATCCGGCAACCCGCTAGGGAAAAACCCATCGGATGTTTGGGAAGTCATTGCGCAGGATTGGGAAACCTGCTGGTGGGATATTCCAAATGTCAAAGCCAACCATCCGGAGAAAACGGAACACCCTTGCCAATTCCCCATTGCGCTGGTGGAACGTTGCGTGTTGGCACTGACCAACGAAGGGGATTGGGTTTTTGATCCCTATGCCGGGGTAGGATCGGCGTTGATTGCGGCCATCATGCACAACCGCAGGGCAATGGGCAGTGAAAAAGAATCCCGCTATGTTGAAATTGCCCGCGAGCGCATTGCCGCATACTTCAATGGCACATTACCCTACCGAAAATTGGGAAAACCGGTTTACCAACCGACCGGAAAAGAAAAAATCAGCCAGTACCCCGAAGAGTGGAAACCCATTCAGCGCCAATTGCTGGAAGATGGAGCAGAATACGAATGAAAATCGCCGGTGTTTACTCTTTCAAAAACGGGCATGATGTTCTTCAGGCCGGTTACAACGCTGAGTTAATCGAGGTAGAGAAAATCATCGCCAGCGTTGACGGGGAGATGTGCAAGACAAAAATCAGCCACGAAAAAACGATGCCGGGACGACATTTGTACAGCCCGCGTGCACTCAATGCGGCCTTTGATCAGGAGTTCATGGCGCAGGGGTGGGAAAAGTTTCGGGTTGCATGTGAGTATCCAACCGAATATTTTCTCCCCGGTCACAAACCGGAAAAACCGGCCAAAGGCGCTTTTCGGGAAATGGATTTCATCAAGAATCGCGTGGGGGTTGAAGTTCAGTTCGGCAAATATGCTTTCATGGTTTACAACGTATGCGCAAAGATGACCATTTTCAACAGGCTGGGCGTCATTGATGTGGGTATTGAGATTGTGCCTATCAAGGCACTTGCCAGCGAGATGTCATCGGGGGTTTCTTATTTCGAGCAGTTTGTTTGGGATTTGGAGCACCGCGGGGTCGCTGATATTGACATCCCGGTACTCATTTTGGGAATCGCCATCTGACCGTGCTCCGCGCCAGCCTCATCGCCGCGTTACTCGCCCTGCTTGCCATCGCGCTTTCGTATGGTATATCGGCGGGCATCTACGAAAACCTGCCGCAACTGGAGGATGAGTACGCTTACCGCTGGCAGGCGCAAACCCTGACGCACGGGGACATGAAAATCCCCTCCCCGCCGCAGCCGAAAAAGTTTGTCGTCCCCTTCGTCATTGACCGCGGCGGCGAGCGCTTCGGCAAGTATCCGCTGGGCTGGCCGATGCTGCTGGCCTTCGGGGAGAAACTGGGCTTGATGCGCTGGGTCAACCCGCTGCTGGCGGGGCTGGCGGTCTGGTGGATGTACCGGCTGGGGGCGAAAATCCTGGGGGAACGGGGCGGGCTGATCGCCGCGGGGCTGACGGCGGTTTCTCCGTTTTTCCTGACGTACACTGGCTCGATTCTCTCGCACCCCTGGGGATTGACACTCTCGCTGGTCTTCGCGGTCTCCTGGCTGGACGTGACCGGGGAGCGGGATGACCTTCAGGGCTGGCTGCCCACCCTGAGTGCGGGATTCAGCCTGGGGCTTCTGGCCCTGAGCCGCCCGTGGACGGCCTTCGGGGTGGCGATTCCCTTCGGGCTGCACGGCATCTTCCAGATGTGGCGCGGCTCCCCATCCGTCAAAAAGGAAATCATCGGCATCGGGCTTGTGACCCTGGCAATTGGAAGCACCTATTTCCTGTGGCAGTATGCGCTGACCGGCGACCCGCTGGGCAACCCGTACCTGCTGTGGTGGTCGTATGACCGCATCGGGTTCGGGCCGGGGGCTGGTCTGGCGGAGGGCGGTCACACGCTGCGGCAGGGCTGGCTGAACACGCGGCACAGCCTGCGCCTGCTGTGGAGCGACCTGTTCGGCTGGGGGCGCTGGACCTGGGTTTTGCCGCTGCTGGGGCTGTGGCATGTGCGGCGGAACGGGCGCGCCTGGCTGGCGGCGGCGGTGTTCCCCGCACTGGTGGGGGTGTACCTGGCTTACTGGGTTTCGGGGCCGCGCTATTTTTTTGAAGGGCTGTACAGTTTGACGATTTTGAGCGCCGCGGGGGTGGAGTGGATGGCGGATGGCGAGGCTTCGGTAATCAGTTATCGGGTATCGGGTATCGGGCATCGGTTTCGGGCTTTGGCGGTGGCCGCGCTTTTCGCCGCGCTGCTGATTTTCGGCACTCTGCCCTATGCACCGGCGCGCATCCGGGAGATCAAGGAGCGCTACGGGTTCACGCAAGCCGCTCTGGAGCCGTTTCGCAGACCCGAAGCGCAGGCGATGACCCCCGCGCTGGTGCTGGTTCAGACAGACGACTGGAAGGAATACGGCGTTTACCTGAATTTGGAAGACCCTTACCTGACCACGCCGTTTATCTTCGCCTGGGCCTCGCCGCAGGAGGCCGAATCGCTGGCGCGCGATTTCCCCGCGCGGGCGGTTTACGGGTATGATCCGCAGGAACCGGGGGTGTTTTTGGGGCTGCTGCCGCCGTAACAAACAGGGAAGCAGCCGGGAGTAGGCCATCTCAACCACAAGGGGGAACGAAAGTAGCCATTTGGTGGTAGTTTTTGTCTCCCAAAAGACGTAAACTCTAACTATGCACCAGTCTCTTGCCTGGGGCTGTTCTGCGTTTTAATCACGCTATCAAATTAGAGATTGAATTAGAACATCCGCGAAAACACCGCAAACTAACCGATCGGCGCGAAGCCGCGCAAATACGAACCACAGCGAAGGAGGTGACCTGAAGCCAATGCCAATGTTATGCTAACCTGTCTTTCCCCGCAAAGGACAGTGCTACACGGGTGCAGGCAAAAGATGTAGAAATTGGGCAGTCCTATGGGCACTGTTTCCTTTCCCCCCTCCCCTGCCCCCCCCCGATGGGGGGAGGACAGGGTGGGGGGAACACCGCCCTTCTACAACATTTGCTTGCACCCTGCTACACTGCCCGGCGAACAGGGTGCAAGCAAAAGACGCAGAATCAGAATCGAACGGTTACATGGAAACTGCTTCTTGGCTTCATCCAACTTTCCCCCGGAAATTCCGCTTTGGTTCCCCGCTCCACTTGGGAGAAGGGCAGAGGTGAGGGCGGGAGGGTTGGGCGGGGAAGAAGCACCGTATCGCTACAGCATTTGCGTACACCCTGGTGAACAAACTACCTTGCCATTGAGGAGATGAGGTAATATGACCGAAAAAACCATTTACGAAAGTATGGCAGAGCGCGGGGTAAGCCGCCGTGACTTTCTGAAACTGGCAACCCTGGTGACGGCTGCTTTAGGGTTGGAATACGCCAGGTTCCCAGAAATCGTCCACGCGATGGAAACCAAGCCGCGCCTGCCCGTCATCTGGCTGGAGTTTCAGGACTGCGCCGGATGCACGGAATCACTGACCCGCTCTCACGATCCGTACCTGACAAAACTTCTGTTCAACGATATTTCCGTGGATTACCACGAAACGCTCTTTGCGGCCGCGGGGGTACAGGCTGAAGAGAACAAAGAGAAAATCATGGATGAATATGAGGGGCAATTTGTTCTGGTAGTCGAGGGGAGCATCCCGACGAAAGATAACGGCGTTTACTGCACCATCGGCGGGCGCAGTGCCCTTGATTTGCTGGAAGAAGCCGCAGCCAAAGCGATGGCCGTTGTGGCTGTGGGAACCTGCTCTTCCTTCGGGGGGTTGCCCCATGCCAGCCCCAACCCAACTGGTGCGGTGGGGGTACACGAACTGGTTACCGATAAGCCGCTGATCAACATCCCCGGCTGCCCGCCCATCCCGGAGGTAATCACCAACACCATTGCCCATGTTGTCCTGTTGGGCATCCCCGAACTGGACGCGCTGGGCCGTCCGAAAGCCTTTTACGGGCAAACTGTCCACGACCGCTGCCCGCGCCGCCCCTTCTATGAGCGCGGACAGTTTGCCGAATCCTACGATGACGACGGCGCCAAAGCCGGTTGGTGTCTCTACAAATTGGGATGCAAAGGGCCAACCACTTACAGTGCCTGCGCCACCATCAAATGGAATGAGGGCGTCAGTTTCCCCGTGCAGGCCAACCATCCCTGCCTGGGCTGCACCGAACCGGACTTTTGGGATGGCGGCGGTTTCTACAAATCGCTGGCCGCCCCTCCGGGCGCAGAAGAGACCAGTTGGGCTGAAAAAGGGATGGCGTTTGCTGGCGGTGCGGCATTAGCACTTGGCAGTGCGCTGTACGCCAAAAATGTCAAAAAGAACGCTGCAAAAGAATTCAAAGCGCAGAAGGAAAAGGAGGCGGAGAAATGAACCTGGAATTTGCCCGAGGCCCATTGTTTCAATTTGCCCTGATTGTTTTCATCGTGGGCATGACATATCGCTTCCTGCGCATCATCTTCCTGGGCTGGAAGAAAGATTACGCCCCGGCAAAAGGCAGTGCGGCAGCCGGTGTGGTTAAAACCTACGCCAAAGCGCTGATCATCCTGCCGTTTTTGCCGCCCAAGTTCCCCGGAACCCGCCACCGGCCGCTGACCTACATTGCCGGCGGAATGTTCCACCTGGGGCTGCTGATTGTCGTCTTTTTTGGGGCGGCACACGTGGAAGCCTGGCGCAGCATTGTGGGGTTTGGCTGGCCTTCCCTGCCAACGCCAATCGTGGATGGGTTTGCCGCAATGGCGCTGATCGGGATGGTTATTCTGGTTTCCTACCGTATGGTCAGCCCGGTTGGAAAAATGTTAACCGGGGTGGGTGACTGGCTGAACTGGATTGTTGTTTTCATCCCCCTGCTGACCGGCTGGGCAGCCTTTCACCACCTGTTTGGTGTAAATTACACCAAACTGTTTACCCTGCATATGGTTACGGTAGATATCCTGCTGATCTGGATTCCTTTCAGCCGCATTTCCCACTTTATGACCTACTTTATCACCCGCACCATGCACGGGATCAAGTTTGGCCGTCTGGGCGTAGAACCTTAAAATCAACAACCGCAGGTCGCTCTTCATGGATGCAGACCAGAGAATCTCGCAGTATTACCTGCAACACACGGATGGCTGGCTGCTGGCACAACTGGATGCCTGCACCCGTTGTGGAATCTGCGCTGAAGCCTGCCCCTTTTACCTGGGGACGGGCGATGCGGTCCACACACCCGTCCGCAAGATCGAACCGCTGCGTCAGGCTGTGCAGGAGAAATTCTCCCTGGTGGGGCTGGCACGTTCCCTGTTCAAAAAACACCACCCTGCTGCGGATGAACTCTCAAACTGGGTTTCCGAAGCCTACTTTGCCTGTACAGTCTGCAACCGCTGTTCGCTGGCCTGCCCAATGGGGATTGACCTGGGCGTGCTGATCCAGTTGACCCGCGAAGGGCTGGCCGCCGGTGGTCTGACTCCGCCCACGCTGGCGGATGCCGTACAACGGCAGAAAAACACGGGCAGCCCGCTGGGCGTCACCAAAACGCTCTTCGAGAACCGCCTGGACTGGCTGCGGGAGGAAGAAAATGTCGAAATTCCGCTGGATGTTCCGGGCGCAGACTCGCTGGTGGTTTTTACCTCCATCGAACTGATCAAGTTCCCCGGCAACCTGTCGGCGATGGCAAAAGTGCTCAACGCCGCCGGTGAACCCTGGACTCTGAGCAGCACGGGGCGCGAATCGGTCAACTTCGCTACCTTCTCCGGCGATACGGAGGAACAGGTCGAATTTGTCCGCCGCATTACCGAGGCCGCACTGGAACTAGGAGTTCAGCGCATCATCCTCACGGAATGCGGGCACGCTTACGACGCCGTCCGGCGCATCGCTGTTCAACTTTACGGGATGCCGCTCCCCTTTCAGGTGGAGAACGTCCTGGAGACCATCGTCCGCCTGCTGCGAAACGGGAAAATCCGGCTCAATCGGAACGTCTTCGACGGGCAGCGCATCACCTATCACGATGCCTGCAAATTGCAGCGTCTCGGCGGATTGATTGAACAGCCCCGCGAGATTCTGAACCTGGTTGCGCCAACCACCTTCGTGGAAATGACCCCGAACCGGGAGGCCCAATGGTGCTGCGGAGGCGGGGGCGGCGTGATTGCCAGCCCCGAAGCCGATGAAATCCGCATGAAGGCCTTTTTGCCTAAAGTGGAACAACTGGAAAAAATTACGCCCAACACGGTTGTAACCGCCTGTAGTACCTGCCGTCTGCAATTCCTGGATGGCAGCAAATACTACGATCTGGATATTGACGTGCGCGGCATCACCGAACTGGTGGCCGCCGCGCTGGAAACCGACACTCCAAAAGGAGCATAAAGATGAGTGCAACGGAAATCATTGATGAACAAGCGTTGAACTTCTTTGTCAAGAGCGTCGGCGCGGAAGTTGCCTCTCAACTGGAAGTTTGTACCCGCTGCGGCCTGTGCGCAGATGCCTGTCATTTTTACATCGCCACGGGCAACCCGGAGTACACGCCAATCTGGAAAGTTGAGTTGCTGCGCCGCGCTTACTCGCAAAATTACACCCTGCTGGGCAAAATCAAGGCTGCCCTGGGGCTGGAAAAACGCATTGACTCCGATGACATCGCCCACTGGTCCGTGCTGGATTTTCAGGCCTGCACGGTGTGCAAGCGGTGTTCTTTTGTCTGTCCGATGGGCATTGATATCGCCGGCATGATCGGGCAGGTGCGCGCTGGCCTGACCGCCGCTCACGCCACGCCGCCCAAGTTGATGGCGATGACCAAAAATCAGGTGGAAACCGGCAGTCCCGACGGCTCCAGCCGCGAAAAATGGGCGGAGTGGTTCCAATGGGGCGAGGAACAATTGGGGAAGGCCCTGCCGATGGACGTGCAAAACGCGGACTCTTTGGTGGTCTTCACCATGCTGGAACTCAACAGTTTCCGCAACAACCTGGTCCATGTCGCCCGTATTATGGATGCTGCTGGTGAAAAGTGGACTCTCAGCCTGGATGCCCGCGACGCCTTCAACATGGGTACAGTCATCGGCGACTCGGCAGTGCAGAAAGAACTGGTGGAGCGGATCATCAAGACCGCGGAGCGGCTGGGTGTCAAACGCATCATCATCACCGAATGCGGGCACGGCTACACCACCTTGAGCCAGGTGGCGCACAACCTGTATGGAGAAACCCTGCCCTTTGACGTGGTTCATATCACCGAGTTGATGGGGGACTTTGTGCGCACCGGGCGTATCAAACTCAAGGAAGGATACTTCGATAACGAGCATCGCATCACTTACCACGATTCCTGCAAAATTCAGCGCATCGGCGGGAACTTTGATGCTCCGCGCGAGATTCTCAACATCATCGCCCCCAGCAGTTTCGTGGAGATGAACCTCAACCGTGAGGAAGCCTTCTGCTGCGGCGGCGGCGGCGGTGTGCGCGCCATCCCCGATGCCTACGACATCCGCATGGAGGCCTTCGGCCTGAAAGCCGCCCAGATGCGCGAGGTTCACGCGACCGACGTGGTTATGTCGTGCAGCAACTGCCGCTTGCAGTTCAACGATGGCTTTGAACATTTCCACATCGAGGGCAATATCAAGGGCCTGGTTGAAATGGTCGCCGAGGCCATGATTGAATAAGGAGAAAAGAAAATGGCACAACGAATTGTTGTTGACCCCATTACCCGTATCGAAGGGCACCTGCGCATCGAAGCCGAACTGGATGACCAGAACGTCATCCGCAACGCCTACAGTTCCGGCACGATGGTGCGTGGGATCGAGATCATCCTGCGGGACCGCGATCCCCGCGAGGCCTGGGCATTTGCCCAGCGTTCCTGCGGGGTGTGTACCACCGTCCACTCGTTTGCCTCCATTCGGGCCGTGGAAGACGCACTGGATATTCGCATCCCCAAAAACGCCAACCTGATCCGCAACATCATGATCGCCCAGCAGTTCGTCCACGATCATGTAATGCACTTCTACCACCTGCATGCCCTGGACTGGGTGGACATTGTGGACGCGCTCAACGCCGACCCGGCAGAAACCTCCCGCATTGCCCAGTCCATCTCCGATTGGCCCAACTCTTCCACCGGCTACTTCGCCGATGTGCAGAAGAAAGTCAAGGGACTGGTAGACAGCGGTCAGTTGAGCATCTTCGCCAACGCCTATTGGGGACACCCTGCTTACAAGTTGCCATCCGAGGTCAATCTGCTGGCGGTAGCGCACTACCTCGAAGCCCTGGATGCACAGGCGGATTTCGTCAAGGTGCATACCGTTTTCGGCGGCAAGAACCCGCATCCCAATTTCGTGGTTGGCGGCGTGCCCTTCCCGATTGACCCCAACAGCGATATGGCGCTCAATGCTCAGACGCTTTCCATCGTTGGAACGGCAATTGACAAGATGCTGGAATTCACCCACAAGGTTTACCTGCCCGACCTGCTGGCGATTGCGCCTTTCTACAAGGATTACGCTGCCATCGGGGAGGGAGTGGGTAACTTCCTTTCGTGGGGCGAATTCCCCTCGGACGACATCCGCAACCCCGATAGTTACCTCGTCCCGCGCGGCGCAATTCTGGGGCGCGACATCACCACTATCCATGAGGTGGACCCGGCGGACTTCGGGCAGGTTCAGGAGTTTATCAAACACTCCTGGTACCAGTACAGCGGCGGCGAAGATGTCGGCCTGCACCCCTGGGATGGTGAAACCGAGTTCAACTACACCGGCCCGCAGCCGCCTTACGAATTCCTGCCCGTGGAAGAACGCTACTCCTGGCTCAAAGCCCCGCGCTGGAAGGAGTACCCCATGGAAGTCGGCCCGCTGGCGCGCGTCCTGATGCTCTACGCGACCGGCAACGAGCAGACCGTCGAACTGGTGGACAAGACCTTGAGCCTGTTGGATGCTCCCATCGAGGCCGTGTTCTCCACCCTGGGACGCACCGCCGCCCGCGCGATCGAATCCGCCGTCTACGTGGACGCGATGAAACGCTGGTACGACGAACTGGTCGCCAACATCGCTGCCGGGGACTACGATACCTTCAACGAGGAGCGCTGGGACCCCGGAACCTGGCCCAAGCACGCCCGCGGCGTGGGCATCACCGAAGCCCCGCGCGGTGCGCTCGGCCACTGGGTGGTGATTGACAATGAGAAAATCACCAACTACCAGCAGGTCGTCCCCACCACCTGGAACGCCTCCCCGCGTGACCACAAGGATCAGGCCGGGGCTTACGAGATGTCGCTGGTCGGCACCCAAATGGCAATCCCCGACAAGCCGGTGGAAATTCTGCGTACCATCCACTCCTTCGACCCCTGCATGGCCTGCGCAATCCACATGGTGGATGCCAACCAGCAGACCCTGGGCGATACGATGGTGATGCCCAGCACCATCGTGCAGATGCTCTCCAAGGCAAATGCCAATGTCGATCCGGTGCTGCGCCTGGGGGATTTGAAAAAGTGATTCAGCGCTGCGGATGCCAGCGTGCGCTGTTTGCTGGCATCCGCAGCCTTCAACAAACCCATGACAGAAAATCACATAACCGTATTGGGGCTGGGCAACATCCTCAACATGGACGAGGGCATCGGAGTCCACGCCATTTGGGAGATGCAAAAACGCCAGCGGGAGAGCAACCGCTACCCCGGAATCGAACTGGTAGACGGCGGCGCGCTGGGGATGCGACTGCTTTCCTACGTGGACGAGGCCACTCATCTCATCCTGCTCGACCTGGCGGATGCCGGGAAGGAGCCGGGGGAACTGGTCGAACTGGCCGGAGACGACATCCCCCTCTACACCGGCATCAAGGTCTCGCTGCATCAGGTCACGTTCCAGGAAGTGCTGGGCGTTTCGCTGGCGCGCGGTCATCTGCCGGAGCATCTCTACCTGATTGGGATGCAGCCCATCAGTCTGGAAATCGGAGCGGAACCTACCCCCAAAGGCAAGGCCATCATCCCCAAAATGATCGCCCGCACCGAGGAGATTTTGCAGTCCTGGGGTGTGTGGCAGCCCCCGAAATCCGATACCGCCCCAAAAGACCTTTAGGGTCTTAAAGACCCTAAAGGTCTTCGCGTCACCCTGACGGCTGGCAGTCCTGCCAGTCGCACCCTGGAGACAAGGTCTCAACCCGAGGAGAAAAACATGCCCATCAACTGGCTTGACCTGATTTTCGGCTTCGTTCTGGGCATCATCGCCACCGGCATCGTCATCTGGAAGATGATGCCCGGCATGATGCTCGTTACCCACGAAAGCAAACTTTCTTTTGACGAAACCGTAGACACCTTCATCCGGCACGCTCAGGAACAGGGCTGGCAGGTGCCGAAAGTCTACGAACTGCAAAACAGCCTCGCCAAAGCCGGGCACCAGATTTCGCCGCTGAAAGTGATCTCGATTTGCCAGCCGGATTACGCTTTTCAGGTGCTGGAAAAAGACGAGAACAAGCGCATCAGCGCCATCATGCCCTGCCGCATCGGGGTCTATCAGACCTCCGAGGGTAAGGTTTACATTTCGGAGATGAACATCCCTCTGATGAGCAGGATGTTCGGGCCGGTGGTGGCGAAGGCGATGGCTTCCGTCGCCGCCGAAGAAGATGCCATGCTGGAGGGGATTGTCGCCGGGAAATGAGTTTGCGCCGCTCCCTGGGTGAGACCCTAAAGGTCTGGCAGACCTTTAGGGTCTTTCCGCAACCCCAAGACCTCACAGGTCTGCGAGACCTGTGAGGTCTCCCGCGTTTTCGGTTATACTAGCAGCATCCTGCAAATTTCCCATTGACGCTGCCCCCCTTCACCGATGCACGAACTTCCTTTCGTCGAGAGTATCCTCAAAATCACCCTGAAACACGCCGAGAAGGCCGGCGCGCAGCGCGTCATCGCCCTGAACCTGGTCGTCGGGCAGATGGCGAGCATCGTGGACGATTCCGTTCAGTTCTACTGGGACTTGCTCAGCAAGGACACCATCGCCGAGGGTGCGCAACTGCACTTCAAGCGCCTGCCCGCCGTTTATCGCTGCTGGGATTGCGG
>CAZPSL010000033.1:0-41708 GCA_964589145.1 uncultured Anaerolineales bacterium | reverse complement strand
TCATCCAGCGTGCGTTCCAGCAGGGTGTGGGCGGCATTATCCCAGGCCAGGCGCGGGTATTGCGCCAGTTGCCGGGCCAGCGAGTCGATTTTTTCGGCGTTGATCGGGTTGCGTTTGAAAGGCATCGACGACGAGCCGACCTGTTTGCGCCCGAACGGCTCGCTGAGTTCACCGATGGGGGGCGATTGCAGCAGGCGCAAGTCGAAGGCGAATTTGTAGAGCGAAGCCCCCAGCCCTGCCAGTGCGGAAAGGATGTCGTAATCTTGCTTGCGGGGATAGACCTGGGTGGTCACGGGGAAAAATGCCAGCCCGAGCAAAGCGGAGATGCGGGACTCGAATTTGGGGAGGTTGGCCGTTCCCAGAAGTTCGGCGTAACTCGCAGCCGTGCCGACCGCACCCTTAAACCCCTTGCCTTTGAGATTCTCGCGCACCCTGGTGAGATTGCGCCAATCGGTGAGCAAATCCTGGGCGTACTGCGCCAGGCGGTATCCCAGCGTGGACGGCTCCGCGGGCTGTAAATGGGTGAAAGCCATCACCGGCGTATCGGCCCAGGTCTCGATTTGACCGGCGAAAACCAGCAGCAGATTTTGCAATTGGGACAGTATCAAATCTAGCGATTGGCGAACCCGCAAGGCGTCGGCGTTATCCACCACATCCATTGAGGTCATTCCCAGGTGGATGATGCCGCCGCCAACAGGGCACTGCTCCGCAAAGGTCATAATCTCGGCCATTACGTCATGGTGAATCTCGGCTTCAATCTGCATGGCGCGCTGGATATCAACATCCTGGACGTGGGCGCGCAGATCGGCGGCCTGCTCCGGGGTGACGAGACCGAATTCGGATTGCACTTCGGCCAGCGCTGCCCAGATCTGACGCCAGAGTCTGCGCTTGTTTACCTCGCTCCAGATGGCGCGCATCGCATCGGAGCCATATCGCCAGGAGAAGGGAGAAAGGTAGGTGTTGTAATCAGGCATGGGTGCGGGGAAATCAGGGTCGGCAGGACTTTCGCTCAAGGCGATGGTTATTCGTTGTGCTGTGGTGAAAGTTCTGACCGAGAAAGCAAAAAGCGCAGCGGTGGCAGGCCGCAATTCTACCACCGCTGCGCTTGGTGTGTGGTTTTTCGGGATGTGCGGGGCGCAGAAACGGGTGCAGGCAAAGAAGCAGTTTTTGTGCGGCTGTCCGGTTTCTGCCTCGTTGGCCTGCGCCCGATGCGCTGCTATTCGATGCCGAGGTAGGCCTTTTGCACCATCTCGTTCTTTTGGAGGTTGGCAGCGGAATCGCTGAGTACGATCTCGCCGGTCTGGAGGACGTAGCCGCGATGGGCAATATCAAGTGCCATGGTGGCGTTCTGTTCCACCAGCAGGATGGTAGTGCCTTCTTGGTTGATTTGTTTGATTGTGTCGAAGATGCCTTCCACCAGGATGGGTGCCAGTCCCATGGATGGTTCGTCCATCAAGAGCAGGCGGGGACGCGCCATCAGGGAACGGGCGGTTGCCAGCATTTGCTGTTCGCCGCCGGAGAGAGTTCCGGCAATTTGTTTTTGGCGCTCCTTGAGGCGCGGCAGCAGGTCAAACACCCATTCCAGATCTTTTTTGATGCCGTCTTTGTCGTTGCGGATATACGCGCCAAGTTCCAGGTTTTCGCGCACGGTCATCTTGGCAAAGATGCCGCGCCCTTCGGGAACCATCGCAATGCCCTTGAAAACCAGTTCGTGCGCGCTGTATTTGGCGGTATCTTCCCCGTCGAAGGTGATACTGCCGACACGGGGGCGAATCAACCCGCTGATGGTGCGCAGGGTGGTGGTTTTCCCGGCCCCGTTGGCACCAATCAGGGTGACGATTTCGCCTTCTCCCACAGTCAGGGAGATGCCTTTCAGTGCATGTATTTTCCCGTAGTAGGTGTGGATATTGTTGACTTCCAAAAGTGCCATCGGAATCTCTCCCTATTGATTTGCCGTTGCCGGTACTGCCCCTGTCTGCTTTCCCAGCCCGGATGCTGCGCCGCGTCCCAGGTAGGCTTCGATGACCCGCGGGTTGCGCTGGATTTCAGCCGGTGTGCCCTCGGCGATTTTTTGCCCGAAGTCCATCACGGAAATGTACTCGCTGACGCCCATTACAACGCGCATATCGTGTTCGATCATCAGGATGGTAATGCCCAGTTCGTCGCGCATTTTGCGGATGAAGTGCATCATCTCGCCGGATTCGTTTGGGTTCATCCCGGCGGTTGGCTCGTCCAGCAGGAGTAATTTGGGCTCATTCGCCAGGGCACGGGCAATTTCCAGGCGGCGCTGTGCCCCGTAAGGCAGGTTGCGCGCCAACTGGTCACCCAGGCCGGTCAGTCCGACGTAGCGCAGCCAGTGGTTGGCTTCTTCAAGGGCCTTGCGTTCCTCGTTTTTCGTGCGGGGTGAGAAGAAAACCGGCTCGAACCACCAGGTTTTGAAGTGCGGGTGGTGCCCGACGAGGATGTTCTCGATGGCGGTCATATTGGAAAACAGGCGGATGTTCTGGTAAGTGCGCGAGATTCCCATGCGGGCAATACGGTCGGTAGAAAACCCTTGTATCTGGTGCCCGTCAAAGTCAATGATGCCGTCGTTAGGGGTGTAGAAGCCGGTGATACAGTTGAAGAGGGTGGTTTTCCCGGCACCGTTGGGGCCGATAATGCTGTTAATTGCGCCCTGCTTGAGTTCAAACGAGAATTTGTTGACTGCAACCAGGCCGCCAAATTGTTTCGTGACGCTGTCTACTTTCAAAAGAATGTTGCTCATCGTCTTCTCCTACGCTTCCATTGCAATGCCCGGCTGCTCATCACCGAGGGGAAGATCGTCAAACTCATCTTCATCACCGCGTAACTCTCGCCGCTGTGCCTCCGCCGGCCAGAAGCCTTCGGGTTTGAAGAGCATCATCACAATCAGCAGAACGCCGTACATCAGCAGGCGGTACTCCGTGAATTCGCGCAGCAACTCCGGCAGTCCGACCAGGATCAGTGCACCGATTACCACGCCGGGGATGCTCCCCAGCCCGCCGACAATGATCAACGAGAGCACGTTGATCGAAATCAGCAGGTTGAAACTGTGGGGGAAGATGTTTCCCAGACGGGCGGCAAAAATCGCTCCCGCCAGTGCGGAGAAGGCCGCGCCGATGGAGAACGCCAGCAGTTTGGTGCTTACCAGATTGATGCCCATGGCCTCCGCCACATCTTCGTCCTCGCGCATCGCCATCCACTGGCGGCCCAGACGGGAATCGCGCAGCCGGATGGTGATGAATGCCACTAGCAGCGACCCCGCTACAACCAGATAGTACATCGTCTGCGGCTGGTTCAATTTGAAACCGAAAATCTCCGGGTAGGGGATGTGCAGAATCCCCTGCGGGCCTCCTCCAATCGGGGCGAGCCAGTTCGATGTTGCCAGAATGCGGATGATTTCACCGAATCCCAGGGTGACGATGGCGAGGTAATCACCGCGCATTCTCAGGACGGGGAACCCCAAAATCAATCCCCACAGGACGCCGACCAAAGCCGCGATGGGCAGTGCCAGCCAGAAGCCCATATCGCTGCGACCCAGCGGCCCGGTGGAGGTGAGAATCCCCATCGTGTATGCACCGAAGGCGAAGAAAGCCACATATCCCAGGTCAAGCAGCCCGGCGTAGCCGACCACGATGTTCAGCCCCAGCCCCATCATGATGTACAGCCCGACCAGGAAGAGGGCCTGGCTGAGAAACTGTCCGACAATCCAGGGCAGCAGAACAAGCAGCAGAACCGCCAGCCCCAGTCCGATCATCCGTCCGCTCTTTTGTTTTTGCGGGGGCATGGCCGTCCAGCGGGTTTTCGCGCTGCGGTCAATGCGGAAGTAGGCCGCCATGAATGCGATGGCGAAGATGATGACCGCCGCTGTAACGTTGAGCGTTTTTTGCTGGAACAGGAAGGTAATCACCTCCCGGTTGGCAATCTGACGGAGAATCTGGGTGACGTTTTCGGAAAAGATGCCAATTCCCAGTGTCCAGGCGAAACCGCTGAGCAGGGCGATTCCCAACCGTCTGGGGAGCAGGATGAAAGCCGCTCCCAGTGTGGACATCAGCGTGAAAAACAGCATCATCAGGGGGATGCCGAGCGCCAGCCCTTGCCCGAAGGTCAGGATATTGACCAGTTCCGGCGAGAAGTTGACGAACATATCGCGCCAGCGGAACGTAACCTCCTGCCCGATTTGGGGGACAACCAGAATTTCTATCAGGAAGATCAGGATGATGGATGGGATGCTCGCCGCCAGCCCGGAGAGTGCCCCGCTCAACCACATTTCGCCGTTCTTGTGGGTATGTGTCTCGTCGCTCTTCAGGGTGTGAGCCACCAACGCCCCGGCAGCAATCCCGCCGCTGGCGATAAACAGCAGGCCCATCGAGACAAATGCCCCGATCAGATACCGCTGCGAGAAGGTCTCCGTCATTCCGATTGCGCTGAGGTAGAAGGAGATAATCCCGCCCAGGAAGCCAAATTTCAGAATGGTGCGCCAGTTCAGGTTCATGGTTTCACCTCACGCTTTCTTCTCTGAGAGACGTTCGCCGAAGATTCCCTGCGGGCGGAAGATCAGAATCAGCACCAGCACGGTGAAGGCAAACGCATCGCGCAACTGGTTGGCTGCGGGGATGCCCAACCCCTCCAGTATCAGGTTGGGGAAGATGGATTCGATCACCCCCAGCAGGAGCCCGCCGATCATCGCTCCGGGGAGGTTTCCGATTCCGCCGAGGACGGCTGCGGTAAAGGCCTTCAGCCCAGGGAAGAATCCCATGAAGAAATACACGCCCTGCGGGCGAAACAACCCGTTGAAGATCCCGGCAATCCCGGCCAATGCGCCGCCAATGGCGAAGGTGGTCACGATCACCTTGTCAATGTCAATCCCCATCAGGCGGGAGACATCCTTGTCTTCGGATACGGCGCGCATGGCCTTGCCCATTTTGGTTTTCTCAACGAACAGGTACAGGATCACCATCAGCACAACCGCCGCGCCCAGCACCACCAGTTGCACGCGGGGCACATCAAACCCGAAGATGGAGACCGTCCCCAGCAGGGCCGGAACCGGGGGGTAGGAGCGGAACTCGGCCCCGTACAGCCCGCGGAAGGTGTACTGCAAGGCAAAAGATGCCCCGATTGCGGTAATCAGCGGAACCAGCCGGGGGGCGTTGCGCAGCGGGCGGTAGGCGATCCGTTCCAGCAGCACTGCCACGATGGTCGAGACGCTGGCCGCCAGCAAAATCATGGCGATAATCCCCAGAACAGGATGCGTTTCCAGAATTCCGATTTCGGCCAGATACTGTGCCAGGAAAACTGCCGTAAAAGCGCCGGACATGTAAACTTCGCCATGCGCAAAGTTGATCATCAGCAGGATGCCGTAAACCAGCGTGTATCCCAGAGCAATAAGTGCGTAAACGCTGCCCTGCGCCAGCCCGGCAAAAACCAGTGTCGCCCATTGCTCGCTGGAGTAATGGGCTTCGGTCAGTGTGTTGTAAACTCCAAGGAGGATGATGACAATCGCGGCAATCTGAAACAGCCGCAAAAAAACATCAACCCAAGAGATGTTTTCAAGATAGTGCTTCAGCATATGGACCTCTCTTTGACGAAGCAGCCTGTTTTTTTGTAGTGCGGGCAAAAAATCTGCCAGTCCCATGCAAGAGAAACTGCATTTCAGTCTGTTGCAAAGTGACGGCTGTTCTGCCGTCACTTTGCAACAGACTGACTATCAATTTAAGATAATGACACAGGGAAGGGGTCCGGGCAGGTTCTGCCCGCCCAGACCCCTGGCAATAAACTAAGGCGTGTAAACCACAGGAGGCGGCCAGTTGCCGTTGAGTTCTTCTTCGGTAATCTGGAAGATACCCAGGGCGGCGCCGGTGGCGCAGTCGCCATGGCTGGGGTTCTCGATTCCGAAGGCGCTGTAATCGTTGTCGCTGCAATCGAGTTTGCCGGTCAGGCCGGTGTAATCGGTGGTTGCGGTAATTGCATCGCGCAGGGCCTGGCGTCCGATGTGAAGCGTGCCGTCTTCATCCTGGACGGCAACCTTCTCGATGGCATCCAGCAGAACATTGATGCCGTCGTAGGCGAAAGCATGGAAGCCGCTGGGCGGAACGCCGCCGAATTTGGCATCCCATTTCTCGAGGAATTCATCATACGCTGCGCCGCTCACATAGGGGCCGGAGATGTACATTCCGACGACATTCGGGCCGGCATTTTCGGGGAAGGAATCCGCCAGCAGGCCGTCTGCACCCATCAGGACGGTGTTTTCCAGTCCGGCAATTTCGGAGGATTGTGCCACGATGAAATCGCCTTCCGGCTCAAAGATCGGGAAGTAGAGAATGGACGGGGAGTCTGCGGCAACACTGGTCAGGATGGTGCGCATGTCAACATCGCCGACGTTGATCGCGCCCTGGAAGGTTATGGTGCCGCCCAGTTCCTGGAATTTGCCAGCGAAAACCTGTTGCAGTTGGTCTGCGTAGGGGCTGCCATCATGGATGGTGGCAGCGCTTGTAGCGCCCAGTTCGTTGTAGGCGAACTCTGCGGCAACCGAACCCTGGAACAGGTCGGTATGGCAGATGCGGTAGTAACCGGGCTGCCAGGTTTCGCCTTCGAGGGTCAGCGCCGGGGCGGTGTTGGACGGGGAAAGCATCACCAGACCGGCTTCGCTGATGGTCGGCATGGCTGCGGTGGCTGCACTGGAGCAGTTGGTGCCAATAACGCCGATGATGGTCGGGTCGGCGGCAATTTTCGTTGCAGCCGTCTGCCCGCCTTCGGGAGAGCAGAGGGAGTCCTCACCGGTGAGTTGAATTTCATGTCCGAGCAGTTCGCCGCCGCGGTCGTCGATCGCGATTTCGATTGCGCCTTTGGAGTCTTCGCCCAGGAAGGCGGTTGCGCCGGAGATGGTGAGCATATAGGCCACATGGACCGGCTCATCGGGGGCAATATCTACGCAGCCAAGATCATCTTCGCAAACGAACTCTTTTGGAGCCTCGGGTTCTGCGGGGGCTTCGGCGGGTTCTTCTTCACTGCTGCCGGGTTCCTCCGGAGCCTGTACTTCCTCGTTGCCGGGTTCCTCCGGCGCAGCCGGGGGGGCTTCGTTGCCGCAAGCGCTGAGAATCAGCGTTGCTATCATCAAAATTGCCAACAGGGTAAAAATTTTCTTAGTCATGCTTCTTCCTCCTTGCTGAAGTGTTGGAATTGGGTTGGCTGTACAATAACGATGCACTTGTTTACGTGGGTCAAAATTGTTTCGATCAACCTCCTTTCCCTTCGAATGGCCCTTGCAGCGGGAAAACTGTACGCGGGCTACATCGGGACAAATTCGCGTAATTTCTTGCGCCTGGCTCATTAGCAAAGGATTTAGGATGTCCGCTGAAACGCAGGGAAAAGCAGTGTTGCACCTGTTCGCAGGCACAAACACTACAGCCGTCACTCGGAGCGAAAGTCCTGGGGGTTCTCCTTCCGCCAATAAGCCTTAACCGCCGATTTTACAGAAAGGCTGCGAGATGGTCAAGTGACGACCGTAGTTTTTACGAATCTTTTACCTCTCTGCGTGTCCGTATAACAATTTCTCACGGATCTCCAGGTCGGTGCTGCGGATTTTCAGGGCAAGGTCGGCGGCCAGGTTGAGCATCAGGCGGTAGCCCAGTTCCGGGTGTGCCTCACAAACTTGTTTTAGCGCATTGCGAGGGATGACCAGTAACCGGGTGTTATCCTGAGCCGCTCTCGCTGTTGCAGACCTCAGCCCCTGGTCTACGAGAGCAATCTCCCCGAAGGACTGCCCCCGGCGCAAGGTCGCGATTGTGACCGCTGCTGCCTCGGCGGGTGCCTCGCTCACCAAGGCGGGGTTCACCAGGATATCAACCACCCCCTGTACGATGATGTAAAGTTCATCGCTGTGATCCTGCTCAAAGAAGATAACATTGCCGGTGGCATATGTACGTTCCTCGCACACCTCGGCGATCAACGTCAGTTGTTCCGTTGTCAGGCGGTAAAAGATATCGGCCTGCCGCAGGGCCGGGACGATTTTTTGCATGGGATTCTCCTCTGAATATGGTAAAATGGGATGCTCAAAACTATGACAGAGACCTCAGAAATTTCCGGCCCGCCTCGTCTGATTCAGACGATGGTAGCGGGTTTTGATGCAATTACCAACCATGTTTGGCTGATCCTCTTCCCGTTTGGGTTGGATTTGCTCATCTGGTTTGCACCGCGTTTGCGTATCACCAGCCTGATGCGCGCCTTCCTGTCGGAGGTTGCCGCGCTGCCGATGGATGAAACGCCTGAACTGGCCGCCATGCTGGAAACCGGGCAGCAAGCCTGGATGCAGTTTGCCGAACAGGTCAACCTGATGTCGGCGTTGCGTTCGTATCCTGTGGGCATTCCCGGCTTGCTGCCCGCTGCGCCACCCGTAGAAACACCGCTGGGCACCCCGAAGATACTCGAACTGCCCACAACAGAGAGCGCGGTACTGGTTTTTGGCCTGCTGACGTTCGCCGGATTTCTGGGGGGAACGCTGTATTTCCTGGCGGTTTCGCAGGCTGCCTTGCAGGATGAGATCCGCTGGTGTCAGGTGTTTGCTGCCTGGCCGCGTGCCAGCGTACAGGTGATTTTGTTGGCATTGGTTTGGCTGGGAATTTTCATCGCCGTCACCCTCCCCTCCAGCTGTGTGATTTCGCTGGCTGCCGTGGGCGGTGTCTCGCCGGGGATGTGTGTCTCCATGCTTTACGGCGGCGCACTGCTCTGGATTGCGTTTCAACTGATGTTTTCGGCCCACGGAATTTTCGTGGAGCAGTTGAACGTACTCTCATCCCTTCGGGCGGGGATGCGCGTAGTCAATCTGACCCTGCCGGGCGCAGCCCTGTTTGTGGTTGCTGCCCTTGTGCTTTCTCAAGGCCTGGATCTTCTCTGGCGAATCCCGCCCGCAGATTCCTGGCTGACCCTGCTGGGGCTTGCCGGGCACGCCTTTGTAGCGACAGGCCTGGTTGCGTCGAGTTTTATCTACTATCACGATACCCGCCAGTGGATTGCGCAACTCACCGAGCAATCGCGGCCGGATGCAATCGGTTAGAGTAATCAGGTAGCGGCAGTCAGGGAGCAGGGAACGGGAAGAACCCCAACTCCCAACTCCAACCCCTGTTCTCACTTTTTTACACCCCTCAACGGAGAAGTTTTTGTGACAGATCAAACCGCAAGTTCATACGATGCAAAAGATATCCAGGTGCTGGAAGGGCTGGAGGCCGTCCGCCGACGACCAGGAATGTACGTCGGTGGAACGGATATCAAAGCGCTGCATCACCTGATTTACGAGGTCGTTGACAACTCGATTGACGAAGCCCTGGCGAACTACTGTGACCGAATTGATGTCACCATTCACCCCGACAGCAGTGTGACCGTGGCTGATAACGGGCGCGGCATCCCGGTAGATATTCACCCCGAACTGAAAAAACCGGCCCTGGAACTGGTGATGACCAAACTCCATGCCGGGGGCAAATTCGGCGGCGGCGGCTACAAAGTCTCCGGCGGGCTGCACGGGGTGGGGCTTTCCGCGGTCAACGCACTCTCGGAGTGGTTCGAGATTGAGGTCATGCGGGGCGGGAAAATCCACTTCCAGCGCTACGAGCGCGGTTACCCGGTCGGGCCGCTCAAGGTCATCGGCAACGCCCCCAAGGGGAAAACCGGCACGCGGCAAACCTTCAAATACGATAAAACCATCTTCACCGGTGATTTCGATTATCGTTTCGAAACTCTGGTACACCGTTTCCGCGAGATGGCCTTTGTCACCCGCGGCGTCCACATCCATTTTGTGGATGAGCGCAGCGACCGGGAGATGAACTTCTACTTTGAAGGGGGAATTACCTCCTTCGTGCGTTACCTCAACCGCAACCGCCGCACGCTGCACCGTGTTGTTCACGTTGAAAAGGAAGTGGACGGCATCACAATTGACGCTGCCATCCAGTACACAGATGCCTATTCTGAATCGGTATATGCTTTTGCCAACACCATCAATACCATTGACGGCGGCACCCACCTGACCGGACTGCGCTCGGCGGTCACGCGCACGATCAACGATTACGCCCGCAAAAGCGGCTTGCTAAAAGATGCAGATTCCAATTTTAGCGGCGAAGACACCCGCGAAGGCCTGACTGCCATCATCAGCATCAAGCACCCCGACCCGCAGTTCGAGAGCCAGACCAAAGTCAAACTGATGAACCCTGAAGTGCAGACCATTGCTCAGCAGGTAATCGGGGAACGGCTGGGTATCTTTCTGGAGGAAAATCCGGCGGCAGGCAGAGCCATCGTCCAGAAATGCCTGACCTCTGCACGAGCGCGGGATGCCGCCCGCAAAGCGCGCGACCTGGTCATCCGCAAATCGGCCCTGGAGAGCCTCACGCTGCCCGGCAAACTGGCCGATTGCTCGGAGCGCGACCCCCAGAAAACCGAACTTTACATCGTCGAGGGCGATTCAGCCGGTGGCTCCGCCAAACAGGGCCGCGACCGCCACTTTCAGGCAATTTTGCCATTACGCGGTAAAATTCTCAACACAGAGCGCGCCCGCCTTGATAAAATTCTGGCGAACAACGAGGTCAAAGCCCTGATCTCCGCGCTGGGGACGGGCATCGGCGAGAGTTTCGATGTTTCCAACCTGCGCTACGGACGGGTGATTATTATGACCGATGCCGATGTGGATGGCGCACACATCCGCACTCTGCTGCTAACCTTCTTCTTCCGCTATATGCAGCCGCTCATTGAAGAAGGGCATCTCTACATCGCTCAGCCGCCGCTTTACCGCATCGGGCTGCGCAACAAAATCCGCTACGCCTACACGGAGGACGAAAAGGATCGCATCATCCGCGAAATCGGCGACAAGGCCTCGCTTTCGCGCTACAAAGGTCTTGGCGAGATGAACCCCCAGCAATTGTGGGAGACCACAATGGACCCCGACAAACGCACCCTGCTTTTAGTAACCATCGAGGACGCCGCGGAAGCCGACCGCACCTTCGATATGCTCATGGGGGCAGCCGTCCCGCCCCGCAAGCGATTTATCCAGACTCACGCACGCGAGGTACGCAACCTGGATATTTGATGGAATGCAGCCGGATAAAATCACGGGCAAAGCCGCAAAAAGAAGGGAAGGAACCCGAATTTGCGCCTGGTGACTTCGTGGCGAGAAAACCCCGGTTGAAAACGGCTGTACGGGCCTGAAAAAGACAACGCAGCAAGAATTGAGGATATATTGATGCCTGGCAAAATAAAAAAGAGATCGCCGAAACGTCCCGTCTCTGCGAGAAAGCCGGTGCGCAAAACGCGTTCCGCCCCGCCGTTGATGCTTGGACGCAAACCTCCGGTGGCGACCCGAATCCCCAAAAAGGCGACGCGGCGCACTGTCAACGTCACCCGCACCACCCGGCGGATTGTCAAACGCCAGGCCGGAAAGGCCCGTGCCCGAAAAATTCAGCCCCGCCCGCGTCCAGTCGTCCGCCCGGCAGCACCGCCTGCCAAACGGATGGCGAAGCGTCCAACCCCGCCGCCCAATTCCATGCGCCGGAAAGTGCACGCTGCCCGAACGCCTGTCACCCCCGCAGGCCCGCCAAAATCCCTGCGGCGGGGGACATCTGCTGTGGGTGGTACAGCGGTGGCCGCCGGGACTCTGCTCGCCCTCAACACCGCCGCCGCGCATCCCGATATTGCGATGGATGTCCAGTCCCTGCAATCCACGCTGAACGAATTGCAGCGGCGCAGCGACTTCAGTTCGATTCTCTCCGACTTGAACACGCTGGATTCCAGACTCGCCAACGCGCTCAACCTGCTGGAGAGCGCCCGCGAACGCGGCTATGTTTACCAGTCCGATTTGGAAGATATTGCCTATGGCGCGGTAGACCGCTGGCAAACCGTGCGCGGACAGGTCGAAACGGCCCTCCCTGACCAGCAGGCCGCGATTCAAAACGGGCTGGCAAAACTCAACCCGCAACTTCAGCGGCTGAACGCCGGAATCCGCAGTACGGGGGCGGCCAGCACGCTAAAAACCGCACAGGATCAGGCCAACCAACTGCTGTGGGATATTCAGCGCGCTGAGACTGCCCTGGAATCCAACTACAGCGATATTGAGCGCGATGTCAACATCCTGAACAGCCGCCTTACGGACATCCACTGGGCGCTGGACCAGTTGAAGGAAGCCCGCTTTGCCCTGGAAACCGGAGAAGATCTGGTAATGGCGGTCCCCGCCCGCTGGGACAAGAAAGGCAATGACGACCCCGAAGGGGTTCTCTACCTGACGAACAAGCGGCTGATCTTTGAGCGTAAAGAGAAAGTTGCCACCAAAAAGGTGCTCTTCATCACCACTGCCTCGGAACTGGTGCAGGAAGTGCTCTTCGCCCAAATGCTGGCGGGCGTCGAAAAGGTCAAAGCGCAAAACAAGGGGCTGTTCGGGCACCATGATTACATCCAGATCACGTTTGGCGACAAGAAATTGGGCACCCCGGCACTGCACATCAACGGACAGGACTCGAAGGAGTGGGTCAACCTGATTGAGCACACCAAATCCGGGCAGATCGAGGATGAGCGTACCACCGGCAGCGGGGTTGCCCTCTCCGATTTGACGGGGCCCCTCACAACCGGCGACCTGATGAGCCTCCAGAATGAGGTCAACGAACTTCAGGATGAGATGATGCTCAAGGAAGTCCGGGATGATCTCTCTGAACTGGAAACCAAGGTCCACAACCTGAAGCGGGAACTCTCCGAGTTGCGGGCGCGCGGTTACGCGGTCGAAAAGAGTCTGGAGGCTGATATCGAAGTGTTGACCGCCCAGTGGGTGCAGGTCAAAGACCGCGCCGAGACCGCCATCGGGCAGCAAACCAAACTGTTGAGCGGGCAGATGGCGGCTATTCAGGACGATTTGGCAAAGGTGATGGGCATGTCCTCGAACCTGACGGCTGCCCGCCCGTATTACGTGCGCCTGAAGTCGGCAATTGCCTCCGCCGCGGCCCAGGCGGACGCTGCCGAGGACACCGTGCTGGATATGTACGATGAGTATGCCGATGAGGTGGACGCGCTGCTCACGCATTTCGAGTGGGTGAACTGGATGCTGGAAGCCCTGGCGACGGCCTCCTTCCGCCTGCTGAACACGGAGAGCGGCGTGGCCGCCGTTGAAGCGGTGTGGCTGCGCCCTGGCTTGGCGCCGGAGAACGGCATCCTGTTCCTGACGGATCAACGCCTGCTCTGGGAAGACCGCGTCGACGACTACGAGTTGAAGATCGCTGTGCCCCTCCAGCAGGTGACGGAGGTGGTCGAGACCTCGGATGATGCCGCGGAATTTGATGTGATCGCGGCAACCTTTGAGAGTGGCGATGCTCCGGTACCCAAAGCGGAGTTTCAACTTGCACTGCCTGTGGCGGATGACTGGCTGGAGATGATTGGCCGCGCCCGTGCCGGTGATTACACCAAAGACCGGGCGGTTGAAATTGACGAGGCGGAACTGGCGCGCGTCCGCAATGCTCCCAGGCAATGCTCGAACTGCGGCGCGGCTTTCACCGCACCGGTTTTGCGCGGCCAGACCGAAATCGCCTGCGAATACTGCGGCGTAGTAACACGGATTTGAAAATGGTCCGAGTTTGCGGATAAAAAACCATACTACTGGGTCTTTCGCTGAGGCGCAGGGAAAAGGATGTTTTGTGCGTGCGAAGCACGCACAAAACACCGCAAACCAGCGTGCAGGGCGAAAGTTCTGACTATTTTATTTTCGCTGGGAAAATTATGACACTCGAACGCGGTGCACTGCTCTATAACCGATACCGAATCCTTGAAATTCTGGGGCAGGGGGGGATGGGCTCCATTTACCGTGCGGTGGATGACAACCTTGGGGTTGAGGTTGCCGTTAAGGAAAATTTGTTTACCACCGAGGAATATGCCAGTCAATTCCGCCGCGAGGCCATCATTTTAGCCAGCCTGCGGCACCCTAACCTGCCGCGTGTATCCGATCACTTTGTTATCGAGGGGCAAGGGCAATATCTGGTGATGGATTACATCGAAGGGGAAGACCTGCGCGAACGGATGGACCGCGTTCCATTTATCTCCGAGGATGAAGCCATCATTATTGGTGTGGCAATTTGCGATGCAATCGGCTATATGCACACCCGCCGCCCGCCTGTTTTGCACCGTGACATCAAGCCCGGCAATGTGCGCATCGCCCCCGACGGGCATATCTATCTGGTGGATTTCGGGCTGGCAAAAATTGTTCAGGACGGGCAGCAGACTGCCACCGGGGCGCGGGCGATGACCCCCGGCTATTCCCCGCCGGAGCAGTATGGCGCAGCCCGCACGGACCATCGTTCCGATATCTTCTCTCTGGGTGCAACGCTTTATGCCGCAGTGACCGGCACCATCCCGGAAGACAGCCTTGCCCGCACAATGGAGCAGACTGAACTGACGCCTGTGAGAAAGCGCAACCCGAAAGTCTCGCGGCGGCTGGCGAATGCGATCGAGAAGGCCATTGAAATCCATCCGGATGACCGTTTCCAGTCTGCCGATGAGTTCAAGCAGGCTTTGTTGAGTGCCCGCGGCAACACCGTCCGCCGCTTTGCCAGACAGGGCACGTTGCCCCCGAAACGGAGCGAACCCCTGACCGGCGGGCCGACCATGCCTTACGACAACGAAGATGAAGAGAAATCGCAGCGCGTAGATTCTCAGGGGCTGCCGCTGCCTGCCAGCACGCCGATTTCTTACGATGACCCGCCTAATATTTCCCCTCCAAAACGCCGCAAGAAACGCGGGCGGGGGTGCTGGGTGTACCTGCTGGCAGCGGTGGTTGTTGCTGTTATTGCGCTTGCTGCCACCTGGTATTGGGCCCCCGGTTTCCTCTCTCAGGCAATTGGAATCATGCCTCCCCAGGCTGCTCAGGTTGTTGCCGTTTTTCAGGCAACAGCAACGGCGACTCCTGCACCCACAGCGACCGCACTGCCGCCGACATTCACCGCCACACCGGAGGTCTCCGCGGTACCTTCAGAAAGCGCCGGATCGCTTTCTCCTGTGGTTACCCCTACACTTGCTGCGACCGCAACCCTGGTTCCGACAATTACACCCACCCCGACGCCTACGCTGACCCCGTCTCCAACCCCGCTGGGAGGCGGGTATGGGCAAATTGCTTTTGCCTCCGACCGCACAGGCAGCCCGCAAATCTGGGTGATCAACAGTGATGGCAGCAACTTGCGCCGCGTCACCAACCTTCAGCAGGGGGCCTGTCAGCCCAGTTGGTCGCCGGACGGCATGAAACTTGTTTTCATCTCTCCTTGTGACGGGTATCGGGATTCTTCCAAGGAAACTTTTGAAGGTTCCAGCCTGTTTATTGTCAATCAGGATGGCAGTGACCTGGCGCAACTGACTTTCTCCGACCGCTTTGGAGATTACGACCCGGATTGGTCCCCGGATGGCAAATCGATCGTTTACACGTCGCTGCGAAAGGGAACTCCCCAGATATTCCTGGTTACTGTTTCGGATGGCGAAACCACGCAGTTGAGTGATGGTGAAGGCTGGAATTTGCAGCCTTCCTGGTCGGCTGATGGATCGCAAATTGTTTTTATTTCAACCCGGGATAAGGCTTATCAGGTTTGGGTGATGAACGCTGACGGAACAAATCCCCGGCGATTCTCCAGTAGCGGCGGCAAAAAGAATGCTTACCCCATACTGTCATCAGATGGGCAGTGGATAGCGTTCACACAACGCGATACCGATAACGTGCCCCGCCTGTATCAGGCGGCATACCCGGATGGCGCGCTGGATGAGCAAATGGTTTTTCCAAGACTGGTGGGAATCCCTATGCGGAAAGCGGTTTACTCGCCCGATGATTTGCACTTTGCGCTGGAAAGTTGGCCGAACAGGAATGAAGACGGCAGTTACAACCACGATATCTACATCATGGGGATTGACGCGTCCGAACTTCCTCCGCCGCTCACGGACGACCCGGCCTGGGATTTTGACCCGGACTGGAGACCCGTTGCTCCGTAGCAACGGAAGGCTTGCCTCCCCCGCCCTTCATCCCGGCGGGGGATGGTTTTAGTGGGGGAAAGCGATTTTTGGCAACATTGGCTTGCGCCCGGTGTCTGCGCGCCACACACACACCGAAGCGCCCAATCCCCCCTCCCCTGCCCTCCTCCCGCCGGGGGGAGGGTTGGGCGGGGGGAACACCGTCGTTCTACATCTTTTGCCTGCACCCCCACTTTTGCACTCTATTGACAAGGAATGTCTCGACAGGTATGATGTCAATACGTCTGATCTTGCTTTGCCCGGCATGTGACCCCAAAAGTCACCTGGCGGGTGCAGGCAAACAATGCAGAAATTGGGCAGTCGTATAGGCGCTGCTTCCTTTCCCCTGCCCTCCCCCGCCCTCACCCCTAACCCATCTCCCGAAAGGAGAGGGGAACCAAAGCGGAAAAATTTGGGAGGGCAAAGGAGGGGGAAACATCGTTGTTCTGCCCATTTGCTTGCACCCACCTGGCGAAAAGTGCGTCACTTTACCAGGGTAAACGTACAATTAGAACTTTCGTTGAAACGCAGCGAAAGTCCTGCCTATTTTGGAAAGCGGCAAAAAAACATTGTGTTAGAGGCCGCGAAGGAGAAGGTAGCCATGAAGAAGATCATTGTAGCAACCCTGGCGGCAGTGCTGCTGATGGCAAATTTCGTTCAGCCGGCTGCTGCAAAGAAAACCAAATACAAACTGCACGTCATCAATTACACGAACCACAATATCGTCATCACCCTCACCGATACCGAGCAGAACAGCGACGGTACGTACGATACCTACGAGATGAAAATCTGGCGGGAGGATGAAAAAACATCGGAATTTCCAAAAGGAACCTATACTTACGAATATCTCCTGTGCGGTGTTACCAAAACGGGAACACTGGAACTGAAAGGTGATAAGGAATGGGAGTTCCTGCCCTGTGGTATCGCCGAGACAAAGATGCGTTTTGCCAGCCATTTTGCCGACCCCGTTACCGTAACACTGTATGGGCCGCTGGAGATGCCGGAGCCGGAAGAGCAGACTTTCAAGGTGGAACTGGGCAACAACCCGCTCCGCAACATCCTTTCCGGGCATTACATCATTTCCTGGAAGGCCCATTGCAGCACAGTTGCCGTGGATCCCGACACAGTTTTCTCCGAGGAAGTTCGGGTACTCAAAAACGGTACAACTGTAGTGATGATGCACGGCTGCGAATGGTATGCTCATCCGGCGCGTACCTATGCAAAACCCGTGCCGGTTAAGTTTCAGATCTTCAATCGGGCTTCTTTCCCCATTATCTTGCAGATCATCGGCCCCCAGGGCGAATTGCTGACCATCAATCCCGGCGTTAACACGTTCTCCTTGATTTACGGCACCTACAAGTACGGCTACTTCCTGGATAACGAATATCACACCGGCTACATGATGGTGACAAAAAACGGCCAGGGACGCTTGGTCTTGACTCCATCGCACATTTACGAACTCCCCGGCGCAGGCGGGGAAGATAACGGCGGCTAATCCGTCCTCGCCACAAACCTGCAACGTCCGTCGGATGCCCTCCGGCGGACGTTTTATTTTCCCTTTCGTCAAATTTGTCTGACAATTGACATTTTCGCCGAACTTTGCTACACTACAGTTGTCAGACAACCATCCGATCCCACTCTTCTCATTTACCCCCCATGACCACCCTCCTCGTCCGTCATGCTCAAATTCTCGTTACCATGGATGACCACCAGCGCGAAATCGCGGATGGTGGTCTTTTTATTCGCGGCGGCTTCATCGAGCAGGTCGGCCCCGCCGCCGATTTGCCCCAAACCGCCGATGAAATCCTCGACCTCAGCGGGCACATCCTTTTGCCGGGGCTGGTGAACACCCATCATCACTTCTACCAGACCCTCACCCGCGTTGTCCCCGCCGCGCAGGATGCCAACCTCTTCAACTGGCTGAAAACGCTCTACCCCATCTGGGCGCGCATGACGCCCGAACACATCCGGGTTTCCACCAAAACCGCGCTTTCCGAACTGGCGCTTTCGGGCTGCACCACCGCCTCCGATCACCTGTACCTCTTTCCCAACGGATCAAAACTGGATGACGAAATCCTCGCCGCCCGCGAGGTGGGATTGCGCCTGCACGCCTCGCGGGGTTCCATGTCCCTGGGAGAATCGGACGGGGGCCTGCCGCCGGATTCCGTTGTGGAGAGCGAATCCAGCATCCTGGCGGATTCCCGCCGCCTGATTGAGCAGTACCACGACCCCAAGCCGGGCTCCTATACCCGGATTGTACTCGCCCCCTGCTCCCCCTTCAGCGTCACCGGTGACCTGATGAAGCAGTCCGCCGCCCTGGCGCGGGAGTACGGCGTTCACCTGCACACCCACCTCGCCGAAACCGAAGACGAGGAAGATTTCTGCCTCGGCAAATTCGGCTACCGCCCGGTGGATTACATGAAATCCCTCGATTGGCTCGGCGGCGATGTCTGGTTCGCACACGGCGTTTACATCAACGATGCCGAAATCCAGACCTTCGCGCACACCGGCAGCGGGGTGGCGCACTGCCCCACCTCCAACATGCGGCTGGCTTCGGGCATCGCCCCGGTGATGAAATACCGCGCCGCGGGCGTGAACGTCGGCATCGGCGTGGATGGCTCTGCCAGCAACGACGGCTCGCACCTGCTCGAAGAAGTCCGTCAGGCCATGCTGGTGGCCCGCGTCCGCGAGGGGCTGACCGGCTTCTCCCGCTCCCCCTCCTCGGATTCCCCTCCCCCGTCGGGGGAGGGGGGAGGGGTGGGGGGCAAGTTGATGACTGCCCGCGATGCCCTCTACCTGGCGACCCGCGGCGGGGCCGCCCTCCTCGGGCGGAGCGACATCGGCTCGCTGGAGCCGGGCAAATGCGCCGATTTCTTCGCTATCAACCTCAACCGCCTGGAATACACCGGCGCGCTTCACGACCCGGTGGCCGCGGTGGTCTTCGCTGCCCCCGTCAACGCCGATTACACCGTTGTCGGCGGTAAAATCATCGTCAAGGAAGGCCAGATGGTCACGGTGGATACCGCCAAACTGGTGGCGGAACACAACCGCCTGGCCGCGCAACTGCTGGAGTAGGCAGGTAATCGGGTGATTGGGTAATTGGGTGATCGGGTAATCAGGTGATTGGGTAATCGGGTAACAGGCCCCCAATCCCCAATTCCCAACCCCCAATCCCCATCTCCCACTCCCCAACTCCCCCCGAAAGGAGCACCCATGTCCATCGAAAGCATCACCCGGCGAACCCGCACCCTCGTGGATGTCGCTATGGGGCGCATCCCCGCGGATTTGGTGATCCGCGACGGGCAGTGGGTCAACGTGCAATCCGGGGAAATCCTCCCCCACACCGACATCGCCATCAAGGGCGAGCGCATCGCCTACGTCGGGCCGGATGCCTCCCATACCATCGGAGAAGGCACTCAGGTTATCGAGGCCGAAGGGCGCTACCTCGTCCCCGGCCTGCTGGACGGGCACATGCACGTCGAAAGCGGCATGATCACTGTCACCGAGTTTGTGCGCGCCGTCGCCCGCCGCGGCACCACCGGTATCTTCGTGGACCCGCACGAGATCGCCAACGTTTTCGGGCTGGATGGCGTGCGCCTGATGGTGGACGAAGCCGCCGGGCAGCCCATCCACGTTTGGGTGCAAATGCCCTCCTGCGTGCCCTCCGCCCCCGGCCTCGAAACCCCCGGCGCAGCCCTCGGCCCCGATGAAGTGGCCGAAGCGATGACCTGGGAGGGCATCATCGGCCTGGGCGAGATGATGAACTTCCCCGGTGTGTACTTCTCCGACGAGAAGATGCACGCCGAGATGGCCGCCACCGTGGCCGCGGGCAAGACCATCGGCGGGCATTACGCCGCCCCGGATTTGGGGCTGCCCTTTCACGGTTACGTCGCCGGCGGCCCGCAGGACGACCACGAAGGCACCCGCGAGGAGGACGCCGTCGCCCGCGTCCGTCAGGGGATGAAGGCTATGCTGCGCTACGGCTCCGCCTGGCACGACGTGGCCTCGCAGGTCACGGCCATCACCGAAAAAGGGCTGGATTCCCGCCATTTCATCCTCTGCACCGACGATTCCCACGCCGAGACGCTGGTGGAAGACGGCCACATGGACCGCGTTCTGCGCCACGCCATCGAACAGGGGCTGGAGCCGCTCACCGCCATTCAGATGGCGACCCTCAACACGGCGGAACATTTCGGCCTGAGCCGTGATCTGGGGCAGATTGCCCCCGGTCGGTACGCGGATATCCTTCTGGTCAGTGACCTCCACAATTTCCGGGCAGAGAAGGTCGTCGCCAAAGGGCGGGTCATCGCAGAAGATGGCAAGTTGGTGATTGATTTACCGGCCTATCCGTACCCCGAATGGGCGACTCACTCCGTTCACCTGGGGAAGACCCTCAAGGCGGAGGATTTCCGCATCCCCGCCCCCCACCCCGGCCCGCCCTCCAACGGGGGGCAGGAGGGGGAAAAAGTCACCGCTAACGTCATCGGCATCATTGAAAATCAGGCGCCCACCCAGCACCTGCGCCTGGAAATGCCCGTGGTGGACGGCGAAGTGCCGATGGACGCGGGCCGCGACATCCTGAAAATCGCTGTGGTGGAGCGGCACAAAGGCACCGGCGGCGTGAGCGTGGGGCTGGTGCAGGGCTTCGGGCTGAAGGAGCGCTGTGCGATTGCCACCACCGTGGCGCACGACTGCCACCACATGATCGTGGTCGGCACCGACGAGGCGATGATGGCGCAGGCCGCCAACAAACTCGGCGAAGTGGGCGGCGGGCAGGTGGTGGTCAAGGATGGCGAGGTCATCGGCCTGGTGGAACTGCCGATTGCCGGGCTGATGTCCAACGAGCGGGCGGAGGTGGTGGCCGAGAAAGCCGCTTCCGTGCTGGCCGGTTTCCGCGCCTGCGGCTGCACGATCAACAACCCCAACATGACGATGAGCCTGCTGGCCCTGGTGGTGATCCCCGAATTGCGGATTTCCGACCTGGGGCTGGTGGATGTGACCAAATTTGAGTTTGTTCCGGTGGTTGAAGGGTAAAGTTGAAGGTTGCAAGTTGAAAGTTGAAGGTTCATACCTTCTAACCTGCAACCTGCAACCTGTAACCTGCAACCTCCTAACCTTCAACCTGCAACATTGAAAATTATGCCCAAAGACTTACAATCCCGCTTGGAAATTTTGATTGCCGCCGCTGAGCCGGGCGAGCAGTTGCCCTCCGAGCCGAAACTGGCAAAGCAGTTGGGCGTCTCGCGCGCCACCCTGCGTGAGGCGATGCGCGCCTTCGAGACCCGCGGCCTGATCCGCCGCCAGCAGGGTGTGGGGACGTTTGTCACCCGCCCCAGCCAAATCATCGAGAGCGGCCTGGAGGTGCTGGAATCCATCGAGACGATGGCGGAGCGCATCGGGCTGCCGGTTGCCGCGGGCGCGGTGGAGATCCGCACCTGCCTGGCGGATGACGAAACCGCCCGTCGGCTGAACCTGACCGTGGGCGACGATGTTTTTTGCGTCTCGCGCGTGATTTTGGCGGAAGACCGTCCGGTGGCGTTTTTGGTGGATACCCTGCCTCCGGGCTACCTCACCCCCGATGAGATGGCGGCGGACTTCACCGGCTCCGTGCTGGACCTCCTGCTCAAGCGCGGCAACCCGCCCCTGGGCAATTCCCGCTGCGAAATCGCCGCGGTCGCCGCACCCCCGGAGGTCGCCCGCGCCCTGCACATCCAGCGCGGCGATTCCCTGCTGCTCTTCGAGGCGATGCTCTACACCGCCGACGGCACCCCGCTGGATTATTCCCTCAGTTACTTCCTGCCGGGCTACTTCAAGTTTCATGTAGTTCGGCGGGTTGGGTGAGTTGGTAGATTGGTAAATTGGGAGTTGGGAAGTTGGGAGTTGGTAGATTGGTAAATTGGTAAATTGGGAGTTGGTAGATGGCCCCCACTCCCCAATTCCCGATCCCCAATTTCCAATTCCCAGTCCCCGATCCCCGATCCCCACTCCCCACTCCCCAATCCCCAATTACCAGTTTCCCAATCTACAATCTTACAAAAAGGAGTACAAGTAAAATGCGTAGTTTTTTAGGTCGTGACATCCTGTCTTTGAAAGAATTCGAGCGAAATGAGTTTTTCCGCGTTTTTGAGGTGGCTGCCGAACTGGAGCCGATTGCCCGCAACCGGCAAAATGCAGACATTCTCAAGGGCAAGACACTGGTGACGGCGTTCTATCAGCCCTCCACCCGCACCCGCCTGGCGCACGAGGCCGGGATGATCCGCCTGGGCGGCCAGGTGACCGGCTTCTCCGATGCCAAGATGACCCGCGCCGGTGACTTTTATCAGGAATCCATCAAGGATACCGTCAAAATGCTGGAGTTCTACGGCGACGTGATTGTGATGCGCCACTTCCAGAAGGGCGCGCCGCACGAGGCCGCCAAATGGGCTTCTATTCCCATCATCAACGGTGGCGACGGATGGGGCGAGCATCCTACCCAGATTCTCACCGATCTCTACACCGTACTGCGCGAAAAGGGCACAATTGACGGCCTGCGCTGGGTGGCGGTCGGCGATATGCGCATGAGAACGATGCACTCCCTCGGCTATGCCCTCACCCAGTTCGATTGCCCGATCACCTTCGTCGCCCCGCCAGGGATGGAGATGCCCGATGAGTACAAGCAGGACTACGAAGCGATGGGCCTGGACTTTGCTTTTGCCGAGCATGTCGGCGATGTGATCGGTGATGCCGATGTCATCCTGGTTGAACCGACCATCCAGCCGGATTACACCAAATCCCGCGATGAACGCAAGGGCGAGGTTCCCACCACCCCCGAAAATTACAAGATTACCCTTGACCTGCTGAAAAACAAAGCCAAATCCGATGCCATTCTGCTGCACTCGCTGCCGCGCATGGACGAAATCCCCCCCAACGTGGACATCAGCCGCTGGTCCCGCTACTGGCAGGAGGCCTTCAACGGCGTTGTGATGCGCATGGCACTGCTGGCGTTGGTGCTGGGCGCGATGGAGTAGGATGGAACTTGGCGGGATGGCAGGTTGGCAGGTTGGGAGGTTGGTAAATTGGGAGGTTGGTAGTTGGTAGATTGGTTCCAACCCCCAATCCCCAATTCCCAATCACCCCTCCCCACTCCCCAATTCCCGATCCCCAATTTCCAATTCCCGATCCCCAATCCCCACTCCCCCTCATTAGACAAGGAGATTCACATGCAAACCGATTTACGCAACCGCGATCTCATCAGCGACCTCGATTTCAGCAAGGAAGAAGTCGAAACCATTCTCGATGTGGCCTGGGACCTGAAGCGCAAGCGCGCTTTGGGCGAACCCCACGCCTACCTGCGCGATAAGGTGCTGGCGATGCTCTTCTTCTTTAGCAGCACCCGCACGCGCGGCTCCTTCGAGGCCGGTATGGCCCAACTGGGCGGGCACGCCGCCTTCATCGAGAGCCGCACCACCCAGATTTCTCACGGCGATACCGAAAAAGAACTCGGCGAAATCTTCGGACGCTACTTCGATGGCATCGCCATCCGCCACGTGGACTGGGGCATCGGCAACCGCTACCTCAACCTGGTGGCTGAAGCCTCCCGCGTCCCGGTGCTCAACATGCAGGACGAGTTCTATCACCCTCACCAGTGCCTCGCCGACCTGATGACCATCATGGAAAAGAAGGGCCGCAACCTGCGCCGCAAAAAGATGGTCGTCTCGTGGGCGTATGCTTCCAGTTACCTCAAGCCGATGTCGGTGCCGCAATCGCTGATTTTGCAGATGCCCCGCTTCGGCCTGGATGTGGTGCTGGCGCACCCCCCTGAATTCAACCTGTACCCCGACATCGTGGAGCAGGCCCAGGAGCAGGCCCGGAAGTACAAAACCGGCTTTGAAATCATCTCCGACCCCGACGGGATGGAGGAAGCCTTCAAGGATGCCGATGTGATCTACGCCAAATCCTGGGGGCCGCTGATGACCACCCAGGACCCCGAAGAGGGCAAGCGCATCCAGGATCAGTACAAGCACTGGATCACCGACGCCCGCAAGATGGCGCTCGCCAAAGACGATGCCATCTACATGCATCCCCTCCCCGCCGACCGTGATATCGAAGTCACCAGCGAGGTGATGGACGGCCCGCACTCGGTCGTTTTTGACGAGGCCGAGAACCGCCTGCACGCTCAAAAGGCTGTGATGGCATTGACGATGCGGTGATTGGAGCCGGTTGTTGGTGATTGGCAACTTGGTAACTGGGTGATTGGCAACTTGGTAACTGGGTGATTGGTGATTGGTGACTTGGTATGGCCGGACAGCGCGGTTTTGAAGACCTGGAATGTTACCAATTGGCATTGCAAGTTGCCGAGAGCGTTTATTCCCTGACGAAACACCTGCCCGCGGACGAGAAGTACAATCTTGTCAGCCAGATGCGGCGGGCGGCAACCAGTGTGACATTGAACATCGCAGAAGGCTATGGACGTTATCATTACCTGGATAGCCTGCGCTTTTTCTACATTGCCCGCGGATCGCTGAATGAGGTGTTGAGTGGTTTTGTGTTGTGTGAACGGTTGCAGTACGTCACGGCAGAAGAATTGTCGCAGCAGCGCGTTCAATGCCACAGTGCCCTGCGTTCGCTGAACGGCTACATCCGCTATCTGCGAAAACAGCAGCAAGGACGCGCAGAATACGGAAACCGGGCCGTACATGAGGAACTGGCCGATTACCACATTCCGCTTGCACCTCCACCAGATGAATAAACCAATTCCCAACCCCCAACCCCCAATCCCCAATCCCCAATTCCCAATTCCCAATCCCCAATTTACCGCTTCCCGCGCACAAGGAGATTCTCCCATGTCTGATACTCCCACTAAACTCGCCGTCGTCGCCATTGGCGGCAACGCACTGATTGTAGATAAAAACCGCAAAACCATCCCCGACCAGTTTGACGCCATCAAAAAGACCATGAGCCACATCGCGGACATGATCGAAGATGGCTGGGACGTGGTCATCACCCACGGGAACGGCCCGCAGGTCGGGTTCATCCTGCGCCGCTCCGAGATTGCCGCCCAGGTCGAGGGGATGCACGAAGTCCCGCTGGATTACTGCGGGGCGGATACTCAGGGCGCAATCGGCTACATGGCGCAGAAAGCCCTGCACAACGAGTTCAAACGCCGCGGCATCAAAAAACAGCCTGTCACCGTGGTAACGCAGGTGCAGGTTGACCCTGACGATCCGGCCTTCCAGAACCCATCCAAGCCGGTTGGCTCCTTCCTGGACGAGGAAACCGCTAAAGCCCGCATGGATGACGAGCACGTTTTCGTGGAAGATGCCGGGCGCGGCTGGCGGCGGGTGGTTCCCTCCCCGAAGCCGATGCACATCGTTGAAGTGGATGCCATCCGCACGCTGATTTCCAACGGCTTCTCCGTGATCGGCGTGGGCGGCGGCGGCATCCCCGTGGTCGAGAAGGAAAACGGCAATCTGCGCGGCGTTGAAGCCGTAATTGACAAAGACTTTGCCTCCGCCCTGCTTGCCAAACTGATTGATGCCGATTTGCTGCTCATCTCCACCGCGGTGGAAAAAGTAGCCATCAACTTCAACAAGCCCAACCAGCAATGGCTGGACAAGATGACCGTTGCCGAAGCGGAGAAATACATCGAAGAAGGTCACTTTGCCCCCGGCAGTATGCTGCCCAAAATTCAGGCCATTGTCCAGTTCCTGAAAGGCGGCGGCAAAAAAGCCCTCATCACCGACCCGCCCAACATCAAGCGCGCGCTGGACGGCGAGACCGGCACCTGGATTGTTCCGTAGCGCAGGAACCAGGTATCAGGTGTCAGGAACCAGGAATTAGGGATTTGGACCCCCGCCTCTAACTGATCTTCCACTTCCCAATCCCCAATCCCCAGTTTCTGTTTCCTGATACCTTCCTTAAATTTTCATAAATCCATCGCAAGAACTGTAGACAAGCCCCGCACGATGCTGTATCCTTGTCGGTGTTCAATCACCTTCATTAACATTCAACCTGTAACGCAAAACAGTACAGGGAAAGGAGGCGGCATTCGAGAAAAAACCAGGTTTATCTGCCAACCGTCAACCATCAAATCCAGTTCAGATTTCGGAGGAGTTGTAATGCACAAGAAAAATACTGCCTGGCTCTTGTTGAGCCTTTTGCTGATTCTCACTTTTGTTCTGTCTGCCTGCGGCACGCCAGAACCCACTGCGGCCCCTGAAGAACCTGCCGCTGACGAAGCCCCTGCTGCCGAAGAACCGGCCTCGGAAGAAGCCCCGGCAGCAGAATCCGGCGGATTCCAGATTCCGGAGATCGAAGAGGGCAAATTCAATGTTGCCATGGTGCTGATTGGCCCCCACGATGATGGCGGCTGGTCGCAGGCGCACTACGAAGGGCTGCTCTATGTCGAGCAGAACGTCCCCAACGTACATGTGGCCTACATTGAGAACGTCCCTGAAGGAGCGGATTCCGAGCAGATCTTCCGCAGCCTCTCCCGCAAGGGCTTTGACCTGATCTTCGGTACCTCCTTCGGCTACATGGACCCGATGGAGACCGTCGCTGCTGAGTTTCCCGATGTGACCTACATCCACATCAGTGGTTACAAATCCAACGGCGAAAACTTCGGCAACCTGTTTGGTGCCATGGAAGTGATGAAATACTTTGCCGGAATGCTGGCGGGTGCCCGTGCCCAGATGGACGGCAACCCCAAACTTGGCTATATGGCGACCTTCCCCATCCCTGAAGAAATCCGCCTGGGAAACGCTATTGCCCTCGGTATGCGCCAGACCTGCCCTGAATGCACCCTCGACGTGCGCTGGATCAACACCTGGCACGACCCTATCCTGGAGAAGGAGGCCGCGGCCTCGCTCTTCGATGCCGGTGCGCAGGTGGTCTTCACCGGTGCGGACACCCCCGCCGTCGCGGATGTCGCTCAGGAAAAGGGCAAATGGGGCATCACCTACGACTGGTACGGTTCCTGCAAGGTAGATGCCTGCCTGACCGCCCCGTACTGGAACTGGGGCCCGGTTTACACCAGCGTCACCGAAGGCGTGATTGACGGCACCTACACCCCCGGTTGGGATTACTTCGATGCGGATAGCGGCGGCCTCGGATTGGTCGGTTTCATGGAAGGCGACTCCCTGACCCCCGGCGAATCTGAACTGCCCCCTGAAGTCATCGACCAGGTTCGTGACCTGATGGCGAAAGCCCTCGCCGGTGAGTTCAACCGCTTCGATGTCTTCTCCGGCCCGATCTACGACAACCAGGGCAACCTGGTGGTCCCCGAAGGCGAAGCGCTGGAGCAGATGGACCTTGATCAGTTCAAGGAGTGGAACCCGGACGTCAACATCGGAATGTACTGGTGGGCGGAAGGCATTACTGCCGAACTCCCCAGTCTGGATAACTAACCCTGTCGAAAGGGGGTCGGAGCCGCGCGTTCTGACCCCCTTTTTTGCATACAGATTCAGGAATTGGGTCACCCCCCAATCCCCGCCCCCCAATCCCCAGTTCCCAATCCCCAATCCCTGAACCTGATACCTGCGGATAAAGGACCGCCTATGCCACCAGAACAAAATCACCACGAGTATGTCGTTGAAATGCGGGGCATCGTCAAACGCTTTCCGGGAGTGTTGGCGAATGACCACGTAGATTTCGACCTGCGGCGGGGGGAAATCCACGCCTTGTTGGGCGAAAACGGTGCCGGAAAAAGCACGTTGATGAACGTCCTGGCGGGACTGTACCGCGCTGAGAGCGGAGTGATACGGGTCAATGGCAGGATGGTGGATTTCCGTTCCCCCCGCGACGCCATTGAGGCCGGAATCGGCATGATCCACCAGCATTTTATGCTCGTTCCTTCCCAAACTGTCACCGAGAACATTCTCCTGGGGCTGGATGATCCCCGCTTCCGCTTGAACCTCCCCGTTTACGACAAAAAGATCGCCGAATTGGGGGAGCGTTTCGGGATGAAGGTTGACCCCAAAGCCCATATCTGGCAACTCTCCGTCGGGGAGCAGCAGCGCGTGGAGATTTTGAAGATGCTCTACCGCGGCGTGGAAGTGCTTATCATGGACGAGCCGACCGCCGTACTCGCCCCGCAGGAAATCGAAGGCCTGTTCAAGACGCTGCGCTCGATGGTTGCCGACGGCAAGTCCATCATTTTCATCAGCCACAAACTGGGTGAAGTCACCGCCATCGCCGACCGGGTGACAGTACTGCGCCGCGGCAAGGTCACCGCCCCCGGCTTTGAGATTGGCAACACCACCCGCCAGGATTTGGCTCGCCTGATGGTCGGGCGCGATGTGGTCTTCCAGTTGGACAAAAAGGCGCAGACGCCCGGGGAGATGGTGCTGGAAGTCAAGGATGTGCGCGCCATCAACGACAAAGGACTGCCCGCCTTGCAGGGAGTCTCGCTGAACGTGCATTCCGGGGAGATTGTCGGCCTCGCCGGGGTTGCCGGAAACGGCCAGCGGGAACTGGCACAGGTCATTTCCGGGCTGCGCAAACCCACCCAGGGGCGCATCCTGCTCAACGGGCAGGACATCAGCGATAAATCGGTGCGGCAGCGCATCCGTCAGGGCTTGGGGTACATCCCCGAAGACCGGACTCATGTCGGGACCGCGCCCAATCTCAGTGTGACCGACAACGTCATTATGAAAAAGTACCGCCGTCCGCCGGTCGCCCGCGGGCTGATGGTGGACATGAACGCCGCCACCAAGTTCGCCGAAGACCTGAAGGACGCTTACGACATCGTGGTGCCAACGGTGGAAACGCCGGTGCGGCTGCTCTCCGGCGGCAATTTGCAGCGCGTGATTCTGGCGCGCGAGATTTCTGGCGAACCGGCCTTTTTGCTGGCAATGCAGCCCACCCGCGGCCTGGACGTGGGCGCGATTGAGGGTGTTCACCGTCTGCTGCTGGCGCAGCGCGAGGCCGGGGCTGCGATTTTGCTGGTCTCCGAGGAATTGGAGGAACTGCTGGCCCTCAGCGACCGGATTTATGTGATTTACGAAGGCAAGATCATGGGCGAAGTCGCCGGAGATGAAATTGAGAACATTGATCTCATCGGGCAGATGATGACCGGCACGCCACTGGAAGAGATTCAGCGCCAGGAGGCTGGACGTTAGAAAGCCAGCCTGAACGCGAACCTTCTGACTCGCAGGAGTTGCACACCATGACAAACAAGGAACTCGCTCCATCTGAAAACCCTGCTCGCCGCCGCTTCCCGTACCGGATTACGGTTGAGCCGCGCCTGGCGCAGCCTTCGGGGTGGTTCTCGCTGGGAGTTGCCCTGGCCGCCGTGATTGTGGCCTTGCTCATCGGCGGGGTGCTGATTGCGATGGTCGGCGGCGACCCGCTGCGCTCGTACATCCACATTGCAAAAGCCTCCTTTGGCAGCGTCGGCGTACTCTCGGATACGCTGGTGAAGGCCACCCCGATTTTGTTCACCACGCTGGCAGGTATCGTCGCCTTCCGCATGAAATTGTGGAACATCGGTGCTGAAGGGCAGTTCATTATGGGCGCGTTCGGCGCCAGTGCGGTGGTGCTTTCCGGTATCTTTCCCGAAGGCACTTCTCCCTGGATTGTGCTTCCCGCGATGGGGATTGCCGGAATCATCACCGGTGCGTTGTGGGGGTTCATCCCCGGATTTCTGAAGGCGCAATTCAACGTCAATGAAGTCATCAGCACCCTGATGATGAACTACATCTCGATTTCGCTGATCAACTTTTTTATTTTCGCGGTGTGGAGCGACCGCGGTTTTCAGATGAGTACCTTGTTCCCGAAGGAGGCCTGGCTGCCCCGGCTGGCAAACTACGCCAGAGAGTATCCGATTCTGAGCGGCCTGACCACCCACCTGGGGCTGATCATCGGCATTTTGGCGGCGATTCTGGTCTGGTTCATCCTGTACCGCAGCCGCTGGGGGTACGAAATCCGCCTGATTGGCGACAACCCCGAAGCGGCACGCTATACCGGCATCAACATCCGCAAGAACATCATCCTGGTGATGATGCTCTCCGGTGCGCTGGCCGGGCTGGGCGGCATGTCGGAGGTCTCCGGGGTGGTACACCGCCTGCAAACCTCGCCTGTCGCTGCCGGGTACGGGTTTACCGGCATCATCGTGGCCTGGCTCTCCAAACTCAACCCCTTTGTAGCGGTTCCGGTTTCGATTTTGTTCGGGGCTTTGCTGCTTGCCGGGCGCGAGATTCAGCCCTCCGGCATCCCGCGGATGATCCAGGGCGTCATTCTGGTTGCCCTGATTGCCAGCGACTTTTTACTGCGTTACCGGGTTCGCATCATCCACCTGGAGGAGGAAGCATAACCTATGGATTTCATCATCATCTTGCAGGCTGGCGTTGCCAGCGGGACGGTTTTGCTGTTTGCCACCATCGGTGAGATTTTTGCGGAGCGCTCCGGGGTGATGAACCTGGGCGTGGAGGGGATGATGCTCCTGGGGGCGATGAGCGCCTTCAGCGTGGCGGTTTCTACCGGCAACCCCTGGCTGGGGCTGCTGGTTGCCATGCTTGCCGCCGGGTTGCTGAGCCAGATTCACGCGTTCATCACCATCACCTTGCAGGCCGACCAGGTCGTCAGCGGTTTGGCGCTGACCTTCCTCGGGGCCGGGATCAGCCTGGTTTTGGGGGAAGGCCTCAGCAAAGCCGGAACCGGCGCGCTCCTGCCTTCCTTCTCCATCCCCGTGCTCACCCTGATTCCGGTGATTGGCCCGATTTTCTTCACCAACCAGAGCGTGATGGTTTATCTGGGGTATCTGCTCGTGCCGTTCTCGTGGTACTACATCAACCGCACCCGGCCGGGGATGCACCTGCGGGCGGTGGGCGAATACCCCGCCGCGGCGGATACGCTCGGCATCAACGTCTACCGCACGCGCTATTTTTACGTCTTCGTTGGCGGGATGCTGGCGGGGCTGGCAGGCGGTACCATCAGTTTGGCGATTTCTCCCGGCTGGTTCAGCGAGTTGACCACCGCAGGCCAGGGGTGGATCGCCGTCGGGCTGGTGATCTTCGCCCAGTGGGACCCTGTGCGGGCTGCCTTCGGATCGTATGCCTTCGGTGCCCTGCGCCGCCTGATTCTGGACATTCAGGGGCCGTTGACCCTGCTGGGGTTCCCCAATCCCTTTTATTACAACCCCTACTGGGGCTTTTTCCTGCAAATGCTGCCCTACGCCTTTACCATCATCGTGCTGGTGATTGGTTCGCGCGAGGCCGTCCGCAAACGCCTGGGCGCGCCCGCCGCGCTGGGCATCCCCTACATCCGCGGCGAACGCGGGGCGTAGCAGGTATAATTAGCGTATGACATCTTTCTCGCTCGTTACCATCAACATTCTCAACGATCTTTCCCTGTGGCGGGCGCGCGGCCCGTTATTGGTGGATCAACTGGCCGAACTCGACCCCGATTTGGTTGCCATGCAGGAAGTCTCCCTGCAAAAGCAGGGCAGCAACGCACATTGGGTGGCGGAACAGTTGAACCAAAGAAGTGAACCCCTGGGGAAAAAACCGCCTTATGAAGTGGTTCTCTGCCCAAAAACCGGGAGTGACGCTCGCAGGGAAGGGCTGGCGGTGCTGAGCCGCTTGCCGATTCGCCACCACGAACAACTGGATTTACTGACCCAAAACCGCGTTGCCCAGGTTATGCGCTTCCGCCTGAATGGAAGCGAGTTGCTGCTGGTCAACGCACATTTCTTCTGGCAGCCGGGCGAATCACCGGAGCGTCAGGCGCAGGTTGAACTGCTGCTCGATTTTTTGGATACCCAGCCGGTAGAACTGCCGGTGGTGATCTGCGGCGATTTCAACGGGATGCCGGGCACGCCTGCCATTGAGCGGATGCGTGAATACTTCGATTCGGCCTACAATATCGTTCACAAGCACGAACCGGAGTACACCGCACCCACGCCGCTGCCAATTTCATCCAAAACGCGTCTGCGGAAGGCGGTTGCCTGGGCGCTGGGCAAACGTCCCAAGCCCGACCCGGAATGGCGCGGCACGCTTGATTACATCTTTGTAGACCCGCGCTTGCACACCGAGACTTGTGAAGTGGTGCTCAACCGTCCCGCAGCGGACGACCCGAAAATTTACCCCTCCGATCATTTTGGCCTGTTCGCGGAAATCGGTTTGAGCGCGGTGTGAGGGCAGCACGGCAGTAAAACGCGGCTCCCCGCGTTGCGCGGCGTCGGCCTGGAAGTTTACTCCGGGGAGATTGCCGGGCGGCAACATCCAGAAGGTGGTGCTGGCGCGGGAACTCTCCCGTAACCCGCGTGTCATCGTCGCTGCCCAGCCCACCCGCGGGCTGGATATCGGCGCGACCGAATACGTCCACGCGCAACTCATCGAGCAGCGGCGGGACGGCGCCGCCATCCTGATGATTTCAGAAGATTTGGACGCGGTGATGGCGATGTCCGACCGCATCGCGGTCATCTTCGAGGAGCGCATCATGGGCATTGTTTCCCCTGAGGAAGCCACCCCGAACAACTGGGGCTGCTGATGGCGGGCGTGCAGGAAGAGCAGGCCGCTGCGGTTTAGCGTGTTCGCTCCTGTTATGAACTTTTCTGTCTCCCCCCACCCAACCCTCCCCCCACCGGGGGGAGGGCAGGGGAGGGGGGAACACCGTCATTCCACAACATTTGCCTGCTCCCCTGCGCCGACAACAACACTACAGCAATTCCCCTTCCCTGGGGAGTGTAAAGCCTGCCCGAAGGCAAGGAACGGGGCAGATTTCGCATTTACGAAGGAGATTTTGCATGCAAAAGTTTATCGGCTATCGCTGTTCGGTTTGCGGGGCGGAGTACGCCCCCGATGAAGTCACCTACACCTGCCCGGCGGATGGCGGCAATCTGGATGTGCTGCTCGATTACGATGCCATCAAAAGGCAGGATGCCTTCGTTTTGGAAGACGAACCCTCCCTGTGGCGCTACCTGCCCCTGCTGCCCGTCGGCGACCCCGGCGGGAACGGCACGCCCCTTCGGGCGGCTGGCTGGACCCCGATGTTTTCCCCCGCCCCGCTGGCGGAGCAACTGGGGTTGCGCCGCCTGTGGATCAAGGACGAATCCCGCAACCCGACGGCCTCCTTCAAGGACCGCGCCTCCGCCATTCTGGTGGCCCGCGCCCGCGAAATCGGCGCCGAGGTGATCGTCACCGCCTCCACGGGCAACGCCGGAGCAGCCCTGGCGGGCATGTCCGCCGCGGTGGGGCACAAATCGGTCATCTTTGCCCCCAAAACCGCCCCGCCTGCCAAAATCGCCCAGTTGCTGGTGTACGGCTCGCAGGTCATCCTCGTGGACGGCAACTACGACGCCGCTTTTGACCTTTCCATCGAGGCCGCCAACGAGTTCGGCTGGTATTGCCGCAACACCGGCTACAACCCCTTCACCGCCGAGGGCAAGAAAACCGCCGCTTTTGAAATCTGGGAGCAGGTAGGTAGGGGTTTGATTAATCAAACCCCTACCCTGAACATCTTCGTCTCTGTTGGTGACGGGAACATCATCTCCGGCATCCACAAGGGCTTCAAGGATTTGCTTGCCCTGGGGCTGATCGAGCGGATGCCGCGCATCTTTGGGGTGCAGTCCGAGAAATCGGCGGCGATTGCCAACGCCTTCAACGCCGGGACGGAGGACATCCAGCCGGTGCAGGCCACCACCCGCGCCGACAGCATCTCCGTGGATCTGCCCCGCGACGGGCTGCGCGCCCTGCGGGCGGCCACCCGGACCGGCGGCGCGTACATCACCGTCCCTGACGATGCGATCATCGCCGCGATTGCGGACCTCGGCAAGGTGGGCATCTTCGCCGAACCGGCGGGTTCCACCTCCTGGGCGGGGCTGAAAAAGGCCGTGCGCGAGGGCATCATCACCCCCGATGACCCGGTAGTGGTTATCAACACCGGCAGCGGCCTGAAGGATGTCGCCGCGGCGACGATGGCGGTCGGTGAAGCCCCGGTCATCGAGCCGACTTTGGACGCAGTGAAAGCCCTGTTGTAAAATCCGCATCTCCCCGCTCCCGACTCCCGACTCCCGACTCCTCATGTCACCTGACCAATTCTCCCCGAAAGCCTGGCCCAGAGAAGCCCGCATTATTGCTTTTGTTTTTGCGGTTTTTATGGGTTTTGGGGCATTGTGGTACTTCCGGGCGGCGATTGGCCCGCTGGCAATTGCCGCGCTGCTGGCGTATGTGATGAGTCCAATGGTGGATTATCTCAAGTTACGCACCCGTCTCTCGCATACCGGCAGCGTGCTGGTGGTTTATTTCATTACCCTGCTGATTTTGCTGGCGATTCCGGCGATTCTCACCCCGATTGTTTACAATCAGATTCAGCGCATGAATCTGGATGTCGCCGCGATGATCCAGACCTATGACGATTTTGTAGATGCGCCGATTTACATCTTGCAGTGGACTTTTTACCCAAAGCAGTTCCTGCCGCTCATCCCGGAAACGCCTGCCAACCTGCTCAACCCGCTGGCAGAGTTCACCCTGCACGCTTTTGAAACGGTTTCCACCAACGTGATTTGGGTGCTGGTAACTTTTGTGACCATCTTTTACATGCTCAAGGATGGCTACCGCCTGGTGCCCTGGCTGATTCGCATCGCTCCGCCCGCTTATCAGGACGATGCACGGCATCTTTATCTGCAACTGCGGCGTGTCTGGTCGGATTATTTGCGCAGCCAGTTGATTTTCATGTTCATCGTCGGGCTGATGGATTCCGTCGTTTGGCTGGCAATCGGGCTGCCGGGGGCGGTTTTCCTGGGGTTCCTGACCGGCCTGACCAGTTTCGTCCATGAAATCGGGGCGGTGATTTCGGGAGTGTTATCGGTGAGCGTTGCCTTGCTGCTTGGTTCCCACTTTTTGCCGCTCTCGAACTTCTGGTTTGCAGTACTGGTGCTGATTTTGTACCTGATTCTGACCGCGCTCAAAAATGTTTGGGTTCGTCCGGCGGTGGTCGGAAGGCACGTTCACCTGCATTCCGGGATTGTCTTCGTGATCATTCTGGCGGCGCTGATGACTTCCGGGGCGCTGGCCGCTTTCGTAGCGGTGCCGGTCTTCGTTTCTCTGTTGATCGTCGGGCGCTACCTGCGCCGCCGCATCCTGGGATTGCCGCCCTTCCCTGAGGACGATGATCCGAATTCCTATTTCTTCGTCAATTTTCCTGATGATTTCGATACCTTGCCTGACAATACCGATTCCACAGAAACGATATGACTCCTGACCCTGTGATTTCTATCGTCGCCCCGATTTTCAACGAGGCGGAGAATATCCCTGAACTCTACCGCCGCATCCGGGATGTGCTGGATTCCACCGGCGACCCCTGGGAACTGCTGATGGTGGATGACGGTTCCACCGATGGTTCTACCGACCTGATTCGGGAGTATCACGCCCAGGACCCGCGGGTGGTTCCCGTGATTTTCGCCCGCAACTTCGGCCACCAGATCGCGGTCACCGCCGGGCTGGATTATGCCCGCGGAGACGCGGTGGTCATCATTGATTCCGACCTGCAAGACCCCCCGGAAGTGATCCTCGACCTGCTCGCCAAATGGCGGGAGGGTTACGAGGTGGTTTATGCCGTGCGCGCCGAGCGGGAGGGCGAAACCTGGTTCAAGACGTTTACCGCCTCCCTGTTTTACCGCCTGATTTACCGCATCACCGATGTGGACATCCCCCTCGACACCGGCGATTTCCGCCTTCTTGACCGCAAGGTGGTGGAGGTGCTCAAAACCATGCGCGAGCGGCACCGCTTTTTGCGCGGCATGTCGGTTTGGGTGGGCTTCCGCCAGACGGGCGTGACATACAAGCGCGCCGCCCGCTATGCTGGCGAGACCAAGTACCCGCTGCGGAAAATGCTCAAATTCGCCATGGATGCGATCACCAGTTTCTCGTATTTCCCGCTGCAACTGGCGATGTATGTCGGTTTCATCTCCGCGGGGTTGAGCATCCTGGCGATTCCGGTGGTGATTGTGATGCGGCTGGCGGGGTCGCAGGCGTTTTTCGGGCAGGCAACCACCCTGATTGCCGTCCTGTTCCTCGGCGGGGTGCAGTTGATCTCCCTGGGAATTTTGGGGGAATATGTCGGCCGCTTGTACGATGAAGCCAAAGGCCGCCCGCTCTACATCGTCAGCGAAGCGCCAGATGCGGATGACGGGAAATTAGGGATCAGGGATCAGGGATCAGGAATCAGGAATTAGGGATCAGGGATCAGGAATCAGGGATCAGGAATCAGGGATTAGGAATTGGCAATTGAGGTGAAGGTGAGAGAAGAAATTTACAATCAACTGGAAGCATTTTATCGCCAAAACGGGATTCACCCTTTGGATTTTCGGTGCCCACACCAGAACTTTTGCCGCGGTTTCGCGCACAATGGCGAGATGACCGAAGCCAAGATGAGCATGTTGGGCAGTCAATATGGCGAAAAATATCCCCGCATTGTTGTTGTTTCCCTTGATCCGCCATTGGGAGAAAAATCGCTGTTCCGGTTTCCAGCCCAACGCACTACGGCAAATATCCTCAATGACCATGAAAACCGTGATTATTCCGCGGACCGCCCAAATCCCCACTGGGCGATGACCTTAATCATGGTTCGCAGCATTTTGTCGCTGTTTGGATACGAGCCAGATGAGCCCGATGCCGCGGTCGTCACCGAAAGTTACGCCGGACGCCCCCTTGCCAACACCACGCCGTATTTCGCGCACGTGAACGTGGCAAAATGCTCCATGAACCACTCAGACAAGGGACAGGCGGCAAGACAGGTACACGAAATTTGCGGAAAATCATACCTGAAGCAGGAGTTGGAAATTCTGCAACCGGAAATTCTGATCAGCCAGGGCAAAAACGCCAATGAAGTGGTGGGGCAATTGCTGATGGGGAGGGCAGTGAAACTTGATGAATTGCCAGCGGTTTTTGAACTGCAACTGAACCAGAAGCCGTTTCTTTGGCTTCCCATGCACCATCCAGCCCGTTACACGGCAGAAATCCGTCGGCACTGGCCGTTTTATGAAAAGAAAATCCTGGCATGGAAGTAACAGTCCACCCAAAGACGCGCGCTCGGCGCTTTCAGTTTTCAACGATCAATCTTGGGCTGCAAATTGTGTTCCACCCTGCGATTGCTGCGATACCGAGCCGCGCGAGAAAGTTTTCCCAGTTTTTCTACCAGCGGGCGCAGGTTTTCCGGCAAGGCGGTTTCTCCCGCGGAGACGCGGTGACGGCGGTCGCCTGTTTCGACCGTGATTGTGTAATGGAAACGGTCAGCCCCCGGCGGGTCGGAGACAATCTGCTCCGGGAGTGAGAAGAAATCAGCGGATTCCACCAGGGTTTCCAGTTCCTGGGCTTCTTCCGGGGGCAGCGATTCCACCTCGAGGCTGAATGTCTGCATCAGCCCGGAGAATCCGCCGCTGCGTTGGTAGGTGAGTCTCATTTTTTGTTACTTTGCAACAACGACTGGAGCGCGGCTGCAAATTGGGTGATTGCCAGGGCACAGCCATCGCCGCTGGTATCGCCGCTGCTGTTTCCATTGTCGGCGGCTCCGTTCCCGTCACCGCCATCGCCGGTATCTCCGTTGTCGCTGCCCAGCGGGATGCCGACTACCCTCCAGCCGGTGCGGACTGCCTGCTGCTCCAGGCTCCCGTTCCCGAACAGCATTCCGGCTGCCAGGTAGGTCTGAATGGCGGCATCGCCAAAATCCGATTGGGGGGAGAGACGGTCGCGCAAGGCAGTGTACCAGATCAACCCGGCCTTTTCCCAGGCGAAACCGCCGATTTCCATCGCGGTTACGTAGAAGGCGTGGTTGGGAATGCCCGAATTGATATGCACACCGCCGCTGTCATAGGTGCCCGTCCAGTAATCGCGCATGTGTGCAGGTTGTGGGTCTTTCCCTAAAATAGGGTCATCGTAGGCTGTTCCGGGGGCTTTCAGGGAGCGGATCCCCGCTCCGTTGACGTTGGGGGTCAGCAACCCTTCCCCGATAATCCAGTTTGCCTCGTTTACCGTCTGGCGGTGAAGCCACTGTTTGACCAGTGAACCGAACACATCGGCAAAGGATTCGTTGAGTGCCCCTGGCTGATCCTGGTAAACCAGTGCGGCTTCAAACTGAACAACCCCGTGGGTCAGTTCATGACCGATGATATCTAACGCGCTTGTAAACCGGTTGAACAACCGCTGGTTTTCAGGCATGTCTTCGTCACCATCTCCGTAAACCATCTGCTGGCCGTTCCAGAAGGCGTTATCGTATCCTGTTTGATAGTGTACCGTGGAAACCAACTGCATCCCCCGATTATCCAGTGAATTGCGCTCATATATTTCTTTGTACAAATCATATGTTGCTCCGGCTCCGTCGTAGGCTTCATTGACGGCCGGATCATCGACAGGCGGGCTGCCTTCCTGGCGTGCCAGAACACCGGGAAGTGAATCGCCTTGCCGGAGGTCATACACGTAGCGCTGTTTTTCGGTTGTTTCAACTGTGTGTACCAGTGTTCTCATCTCTGTGCGGGCCACACGGTGAGCACGCAGGGCTGCCGATGTTTCGTAAGCGGTGCGGGCGCGCTTTTGTTGTTCTGGCGTGCCGTTTTTCTCGATGTTCTGATACATGTGGGGCGGGATGATGCACTCGACGGGGTGGATACAGTGAGACATTGATTTTTCCTCCGCAGCGCCATTGTCGGATTAGAGATTGTTATGCACTTTCTGTGGTGCAGGCTTTTCCATTTTTCCTGTGTCTCCTGTCACTCTTCGGGCAGGCGTTGCACTTCCCAGGGGAGGGAAAAAAGTTCATAACAGGGTTCAGGGAGAGGGAACGGGAACGCAAATATGCGCACTGCCACTCCAGTATACGGAATGGAACGAGCGAAGTCAAGCGGTATCTGCTGCGGGGTGCAGGCAAAAGATGCAGAAAGATAGTTATCTGTCAACAATCCGTGGTATTCTGGAGCCCCATCCCCCCTGTATCCCCCTCACCCTTCGGGCAGGCTTTGCACCCCCCCAGGGAAGGATGGACTGGACTCTTCGGTGTGTGTGCGCCGCACACACACCTGACAAACACGCATCTCCCCAAAATTTCCGCTTTGGGAGAGGGGAACCCAATCGGAAAATTCGGGGAGGGGGCGGAATCAGGGAGAGATGGCGATTCTCCAGAGCAAATATCACCCGGCACGCCGGTCGGCTCATCCCATCCTGAAAAAACCGGTCAGTTTCATCGCCAGGTTGAGGTCACCGGCGAGTTTGAGTTTGCCGGTCATAAAGCCCTTCATGCCGTCCTCTTTGCCCAGCAGCACGTCGGCGAAGTAGCCGCCGTCGGCGGTCAGGGACATAGTGGGGTTCTCTGCCGTGCCTTCCTCGACCGTGCATTTGCCGTCGGCGATGCGGATGATGTAGTCGCCCGCCTGATCGCCGGTGAAGTGATACTGGATAACCGCGTTCACCCCCGCCGCTTTTTCGGGGATGAACGCTTTTTCGTGGTTGAAAACGAGTTCTCTTACAGTGTAGTCGGACATTTGTCGCTCCTTTGCGTTTGGCGTGTGTGTCCAATGGCCTGAATTGCGGATAAGGTGTGGATCGGCTGGCCGGAATACGAACATCCATGAATGGCACGAATATCACGAATCTTTTTCGTGGAATTCGTGCCATTCGATCAGTTCGTGTTCTCCAGACAGGGTGCAGGCAAATGTTGCAGGTCAACGGTGTTTCCCCCCACCCAACCCTCCCCCCGCCGGGGGGAGGGCGGGGGAGGGGGGCAGGAAGCAGTCCTCATATGACTGCCCGATTTCTGCATCTTTTGCTTGCACCCTCCAGACAGCGCCATGTGAATTATCCGCGGCTCAGGTGTTCAATCATCTGCAAAGCAGGTCATTTCAGGTTCTCGAAAATCCCTGCTGCGCCCATGCCGCCGCCGATGCACATGGTCACCATGCCGAACTGCACGTCGCGGCGCTTCATCTCGTAGATCAGTTGGGTGGTCAGTTTCGTGCCTGTGCAGCCCAGCGGATGCCCCAGAGCAACCGCGCCGCCGTTGACGTTGGTGATCTCCTCGTTCAGCCCCAGTGTGCGGATGACAGCGAGGCTTTGGGCGGCAAAGGCTTCGTTGAGTTCGATCAGGCCGATGTCGTCGAGGGACATCCCCGCGAGTTTCAGGGTTTTGGGAATCGCCTCAATGGGGCCGATGCCCATGATCTCAGGCGGGACACCGGCAACCCCGAAGGCGATGAAGCGCACCAGCGGTTCCAGCCCGAGGCTCTCCGCCTTGGCCCGTGACATGATCACCACGCCCGCAGCGCCATCCGACATCTGCGAGGAGTTCCCCGCGGTGACAGTGCCGCCCTCTTTGAAGGCCGGGCGCAGCCGTCCCAGGGCTTCCAGACTGGTGTCGGCGCGGGGGCCTTCATCCACGTCGAAGGTGAAGGTCCTGGTGCGTTGCGCGCCGCCTTCCGCCGGGGTGACGAGTTCGACCTCAATGGGTACGATCTGCTCATCGAACAGGCCGTTTTCGATGGCGTGCAGGGCGCGCTGGTGACTTCGCAGGGCGAAAGCGTCCTGGTCTGCGCGGCTGATGCCGTATTGGTCAGCGACGTTCTCAGCGGTGATGCCCATGCTGGTGAAGGCTTCGGGGTACTCCCTCGCCAGATGGGGTGTGGGGGCGAATTTGTAGCCGGTCATCGGCACCATGCTCATCGATTCGACTCCGCCCGCGATGGCAGCCTCGATTTGCCCGGCCATGATGGCGTAAGCCGCGTGGACGATGCTCTGCAAGCCGGAGGAGCAGAAGCGGTTGATGGTTTCCGAGGGCACCGAAACCGGCAGCCCCGCCCGGAAGCCGATCAGCCGGGACATATTCATGCCCTGCGGCCCTTCGGGAAAGGCGCAGCCGACAATCAGATCGTCCAGTTCTTCGGGCCTGAGCGGTTCAGCGCGTTTGAGCAAATCCCGAATCACAGCGGCCATCAGGTCTTCGGGCCGCGTCGTCGCCAGCGAGCCGCGCTTGGCCTTGCCCACAGCCGTCCGCGCCGCAGCGACGATGACAGGTTCGCGTGAGGGGTTGTTGTAGTTGGTCATTTTGTTCTCTCCTGTGAAGTTAGGAGGTTAGGAAGTTAGGGGGTTAGGAACGGTTGAGTTTTTTGCGGTGGGACGAGATTGTTCCCACCAGTTTGACGATGATCTGGTCAATGAGTTGCAAACGGCGGTCAATCAGGTCTGCCGGGAGAATGTGACGGAAGCGGAGGTAATGTCCTTTTGTCTCGCGTGCTTCTCCCAGCGAAATTCGCATAACCCGAATGTAATCGGCGGTCCCAACGCCGCGTCCGTAAGCCTCCTCCATGTTGGCACAAATGCTGCTGGAACTGCGGACGAGTTGGCTTGTCAACGCTTTGCCGCGGTAATCATGCCTCAGCATCTCGCAATCCAGCCATACCAAATCATAGAGGTACATCGCCAAGCGATAGTAATCAGATTTCCAAAGCGGATCGGTTTGCAGTGAGCGCGGCGCAACATCCAGCCACTCATTGAAATCCAATTCCCGCTCCATTTCACAACCTCCTAACACCTAACACCTAACATCTAACTCTTCTAGTTTCGCAAAACCCTTCCGGTTTCCAAAATCGCGTACATGCGCTCCTGGGTCTTCTCCTCGCCGCAGAGCGACATGAAGGCTTCGCGTTCCAGGTCGAGGATGTACTGCTCATCCACCCAGGCGGGTTTGCTGAGTTCGCCGCCTGCCATCACGTAGATGGCCTTCTCGCCGAT
>CAZPSL010000032.1:0-4379 GCA_964589145.1 uncultured Anaerolineales bacterium | reverse complement strand
CGGATTGCTCCGCAGAACGGATTAGCGGATGCGGGCAGCGGATGGAAAGCGGATGAACGGATGGGGCAGCGGATTGCTCCGCAAAACGGATTAGCGGATGTAGGCAGCGGATGGAAAGCGGATGAACGGATGGGGCAGCGGATTGCTCCGCAAAACGGATTAGCGGATGCGGGCAACGGATGGGAAACGGATGAACGGATGGATGCGGCAGAGCGCGTGGCGCAGGCATTGCGTGATGCAGGCGCTGTTCACAACATCATTACCACGGTTCGGGGGTAGAATGTGGGAAAAGATATAAACCACAAGGATACGGAGTGCTCTCAAAAAGTCCTGCTCTTCCGAATGTGAGCGCCCCCCTGCCGAGACGGTGCAACCGGACTGATTTCCCTATACATTGCGCCGTGAAATTTGAAGTAATGGAAGATGCCTCACAATGAACCCAAAACTCAACGTGCTGATTACCGTCCCGTTTGAAGGACAACCGATTGACAGTTTGCGGGCAATTTCATCTCAGATGGAGATACGCGTTGTCGAGGCACGCTCTGCTGATGAGGTGCCAGCAGAAATCTGGGAGCGTACGGACATCCTGTACACCGCGGGGGTGCTTCCATCCCCGGAACAAGTTCCAGCCCTGAAATGGATCCAGTTCCACTTCGCCGGGGTGGACCGCATCACCCGTGCGCCGATTCTCCACCGGGATGGGATCATCACCACCACGCTGAGCGGCGCGCACGCCCCCCAAATGGGCGAATACATCCTGATGATGCTGCTCGCCCTGGGGCACAAACTCCCCGCCATGCTGCGGTTGAAAGACGCCCGAACCTGGCCGAAAGACCGCATCCAGCGGCTCATGCCCGTGGAACTGAGCGGCAGCACCGTGGGGATTGTCGGGTACGGGAGCATCGGAAGGGAGGTGGCACGCCTGCTTCAGCCCTTTGGGGTGCAGGTGCTGGCAGCCAAGTGGAACGCGATGCAGCCGGAGGATACCGGCTACACCCAGGAAGGGCTGGGCGACCCCGAAGGCAACCTGCCCCGGCGGATTTACCCCTTCCAGGCGTTGAAATCCATGATACGCGAGTGCGATTTTCTGGTTGTGGCAGTGCCGCTCACTCCGGAGACACGCGGCTTAATCGGGGCGGAGGAACTCACCCGGATGAAGGACACCGCCTATCTGGTGGACATCTCGCGCGGAGGGGTAGTGGATCACAACTCGCTGATTCAGTCGCTCAAGGAGGGGGACATCGCCGGGGCTGCGCTGGATGTCTTCCCTGAAGAACCGCTTCCCGAGGCCAGCCCGCTCTGGAAACTCCCCAACGTGATCATCAGCCCGCATATTGCCGGCGTTTCTCCCCGTTACGACCAGCGGGCAATCGATTTGTTCGCCGAAAACTTACAGCGCTACCTGAATGGCGAACCGCTGCTCAACCGGGTGGATTTGGAACGAGGGTATTGACGCTCAATCAGAGTTACCGCCCACGACTGGCAGTCCTGACAGGACTGCCAGTCGTCAGTCTGGAGACGGATGTTCTGTATGGTGCCCAGCCAGGGGATACCCACAATATCCCACAGTTATCCCACAATATCCCACAAGTTACATCATTTCGCGGGCGATTTCGACGCAGTCGGCCCGTCCCAGCAGGGTGATTTTGTCCCCCGCAGTCAGACGCGTATCCCCGTGGGGGACAACCAGTTCCCCGCCGCGGCTGACGGCCAACACCAGCAAGTCTCCCGGAAGTTGCACATCACGCAGGGGTTTATTCAGGTAACGCGGGTTATAAACCGTGACTTCGCAAACATCCTTGTCGTCGTCGGTACGGGTGAGCAAATTGTAAGCCGCGGGGTTGCGCGCCAGCAGGCTCAGGAGTACCGCCTGATCCACCGCGGCATTCATCGTGGTTACGCCAATTTTCTCAAAACGGGGGATTGCGCCCGGATCGGGCACGCGGGAGACGATATGGTCAATGCCGTACACAGCGCGGGTACGCTCGCAAATGCGGTAGTTTCGCTCCACGTCACCGAACACACAAACCACCGTCTTGGCACGGTTGAGCGCGTCTTCTACCTCCGGGGAAGCGTGCTCCTCCACAATTTGGTAGGCCTCAAAGCCGCGCTCGTTTGCCCGCCGCACACGGGTGGGATTTGGGTCAAGCAGGACCACCGGCTCCCCGTGGGCGATGAGTTGCTCCGCCACCTGGATGCCCAAGGCTCCCGCGCCAGCGATCACAATCGGGGGAGCAGCATCCATCTGGGCTTCCGGGATGATGCGCAGAAAAATCATCGGGGCGAGAGTCACCGTGAGGATGGCAACCAGAATAATGCCGGCATTGACCGCTTCGGAAATCACCCCCAGGCGCAGGCCGATCGCCGCGGCTGCGATAATCAGGGAAAGTCTCGCCGAGAGTATCGCACCCGCCCCCCAGGTCTCCCGCCAGGTGAAGTTGAGTTTGAACACCAGCGCCGGGAACACTTTTACAGCAAATGCAACCAGCACCAGGAATGGCACTAAAATCAGCGCTTCGGGAGATTCCATCAGGGCCTGCAAGTTAAAATCCACACCCACCATGATAAAAAAGATGGGGATGAAAAAGCCAAAGCCAATTGCTTCCAATTGATGCGGGAGATCGTCATCCTCAGGGCGGCTCAGCAAGGCGATGATCGCCCCGGCCAGGAACGCTCCCAGGATGATCTCCACCCCCAGGAATTCCGCCAGCACCACGAAAATCAACATCATGGTGAACGCCGCCCGCACCTTGATTTGCGCCGTGGCGTGACTGAGTTCATCGAGTACCTGCCGCACGCCGGGAATCTGGTTGAAGAAGACATTGCCAAAGCGGTAGATCAGGAAGAAAGCCACAAACAGCAGCCCGATTAGCAAAATATCCAGAGTCAACCCGTGGGAGAGAATCGCCACATCCACGGTGATCAGCAGCATGGTAACAAAATCCGCTATCAGTGCAGCCACCAGCAAAGCCTGCCCGTAACGCCCGGTGCTCATGCCGCGCTCTTTGAGCACCGGCACCACCACCCCCAGTGAGGTTGTCGAGAGTATCAACGCCATCATCCAGATATCGCTGACATACCCCAGCACATAAAGGCTGTATCCCGCCCCAGCGGAAAGCACCATCGTCAATCCCAGACTGAGGAAGCCGAGCAGCACGGGACTGAACTGGCGCTTTGGTTTCCCGGTTCCCTCGGCGGACACCCCGCCCCGGCTGAAGCGCAAACTGGAAAAGTCAATCTCCATCCCCGACAGGAACATCAGAAACACAAACCCGAACTCCGAGAGCAAATCCAGCGCCGGGTCGTGGTATGACACCCACCCAAATCCGCTGCGCCCGATGATGATTCCGGCTAAAATTTCCCCCACTACAATCGGCAGACGCAGCCGCTTGAAACGCGAAAGAATGATCGGCACCAAAAATGCCAGGAAGACAACCAAAAGCAAGGGCAAAAAGGATTGCGATTCTTCCATATTTCCTCCGGTTGTTAGTTTATCATGGATGCCCCCGGTGGCAACAGGGCGATTAGGCTCTTTGGGTTTTTTCGGGTTTTGGGGGAACTGGTTTGTTATCTCCCCGTAGAGAATAAAATTGTTTTAGTAATCTTAGTAGGGACTGGGGAAAAGTGGAGAACCTTGACGTTTTCCATTTTTCCCCCCGGATATAGGGATGGCCCTTCACGGCAGCCCCGCATCTTGCGCTGTGCGCTGCTTTTTTCTCCCCGGCGGGAAAGGGGAGAAATCGGGATAAAATTTCGCTTTTTCCACACACCCACAGCCCGTTCCGGTATTTGGAGCGACCTGATGATGCTCCCCCATATTTGGGGGGAACAGCACTATGTCCGATTAGGAAAAACGGGCTAGTTTTCCCCAGTTAAGCGCGGTTATCCACAGTTTTTTGCGAGTTATCCACAATTTGACGGGTTGCCCGCGTTGCCGTCACCTCCAAGGTGGATGGTTTCCTCCCCCCCTGCCCTTACCATCACTTTGAGCAGAAGCGCAGGCAAGCCGCGAAAAAGACCCTAAATATCTGCAAGACCTTTAGGGTCTGCGGTTAACCGAGGACTGGCAGCCCTGTGGGAACCAAAGTTTTTGGGGGTGCAGGCAAAAGATGTAAAAATTGAGCAGTCACAAGGACATTGCTTCTTCCCCCCTCCCTTACCCTCCCTCCGGTGGGGGGAGGGTTGGGTGGGGGGTATCCGGGCGTTTCTACAACATTTGCCTGCACCCCCCTGCGGTAGGGTGCAAGCAAAAGATGTAGAAATCGGGCAGCCGCATGTCTCTGCCCTTCCCCCGGCGGGGCGGGGTGTTCGGTGCCTGTCCTGTTCGCCAAATGAAGACTGGCAGTCCTGCCAGGACTGCCAGTCTTGTGTGCGGGGCG
>CAZPSL010000031.1:0-22083 GCA_964589145.1 uncultured Anaerolineales bacterium | reverse complement strand
GTCGGCGCACTTTGTGCGCCGACAACAGCACACTTTTCGCTGCCCCTCCCCCACTGGGGGAGGGGTTGGGGTGGGGGGAAATGTTGCCACAGCGTGTCAAAACAAACCTGGTTTGTCGCATAGCGATTTTTCGGATAGGCTCTAAAGCAAAAAAGGCTGGCAGTCCTGCCTGGACTGCCAGCCCTTGATTTCGAAGGTTGCCTCAATCTTTCAGCACCTTGTCATCTGCCGGTTCCTGAGGCTTTGCCGCGGACAACTCCTCCAGGTTGAGCGGAGGCAGTTCATCCAGCGAGGTCAGCCCGAAGTAGCCCAGAAATTCGGGGGTGGTGCTGTACAGGATGGGGCGTCCCGGCCCCTCGGCGCGCCCGACCTCCTGAATCAGCCCCTTGTGGAGCAGATTTTTCATCACCCCGTCGCTGTTGACCCCGCGAATGGCATCCACCTGCGGGCGGGTGACCGGCTGCTGGTAGGCGATAATCGCCAAAGCCTCCAGCGCAGCGCGGCTCAGGCGGCTGGTCGCCTCCAGCCCCAGGAACGTTTCGATGACCGCGGCGGCCTCCGGGGCGGAGACCATCTGCACGCGCCCGGCGTGACGCTGCACGCGCACGCCGCGCCCTTCATAGGTCTGCTCCAACTCGGCGAGGGCTTTTTCCACCGCCCGGTTGGTGACCTTCAGGGCGGCGGCTAACTGTCCAATGCTGACCGCGCCGGGGGCCGCGAAGAGCAGGGCTTCCACCTGGGCGGGCAGAGAAAGTTCGGGATTTGGGGTGGTTTGATTTGAGTCGGTCATGCTATAATCGGGTGAATTTTCCCCCACCCAACTCTCCCCTCATTGGGGGAGGGCAGAGGCAGGGGGGCTGTGTGAATTTTATGACTGGCAGATTATACCATCCCCTCTCCCTGCTCATCCTGCTGGCGGCGATGCTGCTCACTGCCTGCAACGCCGCGCCCGCACCCGAAGCGCAAATCGAGGTGCGCCTGCTTGCTGACGGCGGGGAACAAACCCTGCGCCTGCCGCCCGGCAGCACCGTCCAGGAGGCGCTGGATGCCGCAGGGATCACCCTCGGCGAGTTGGACCGCGTCGAGCCGCCCGCTTACACCGTGCTCGCCGACCAGGGCGCCATCAACGTCATCCGGGTGCGGGAGGAGTTCGAGATTGAGCAGGTGGTCATCCCCTTCGAGCAGCAGAACCAGCCCAGCGAGTTTCTGCCCGAAGGCGAGCAGCAGCCCCTCCAGTTGGGCGAGAACGGCCTTCAGGAGATCACTTACCGCCGGGTGTACGAGAACGGCGTGGAGGTCTCCAAAACGCCCATCAAGGTGGTGACCATCAAGGAGCCGGTGCCGCAGATCATGCTGGTGGGCGTGCAGCCGGTTTTCACGCCGCTCACCCTGCCGGGACGGCTGGTGTATCTCTCGGACGGCAACGCCTGGATGCTGGAGGGCAACACCGCCAACCGCGTCCCGCTTGTCACCACCGGCGACCTGGACGGGCGCATTTTCCGCCTTTCGGACGACGGGGTGTGGCTGCTGTTCACCCGCGCTGCCGAGGACGAGGAGGCCATCAACACCCTGTGGGCGGTCAGCGTGGACGACCCCGAAATTCTGGTGAACCTGGAAGTGGAGAACGTCATCCACTTTGCGGATTGGCTGCCCGCCGCCGGGCAGGCGGTGGCTTTTTCCACCGTGGAGCCGCGGCAGGCCGCGCCCGGCTGGCAGGCCAACAACGACCTGCGCTGGCGCAAGTTCAGCGAAAGCGGCTGGACTTCTGCCATCGAGACCATCGTGGAGACCAACTCCGGCGGCATTTACGGCTGGTGGGGCGTGGATTACGCTTTCGGGCGCGGGGCGCATGACATCGCTTACGCCGGGCCTTCCGAGGTGGGGCTGGTGAACTTCGCCGAGGACGAGGTGATCACCCCCACGGTTTTGCTGGAACTCACCCCGTTGAACACCCGCGGCGACTGGGCCTGGGTGCCGGGGGTGAACTGGTCGCCCGATGGGGAGGTACTCTTCACCGTGGATCACGCGCCGCCCGCGGGGGTGGAATCCCCTGAAGAATCGCCCAACTTCGATTTGACGGCGATCCCCCTCAATGCCGGTTCGCCGCTCCGTCTGGTGCAGGATGTCGGCATGTTCGCCTACCCGAAGCCCTCCCCGATCCTGATCAAGCCCTCCGGGGAGCGCTCGTATCAGGTGGCGTACCTGCAAGCCATCCTGCCCGCGCAGAGCGATACCAGCCGCTACCGCCTGACCGTGCTCGACCGCGACGGCTCGAACCGCCGCGAGATTTTTCCGCCGCCCGAAGCCGCCGGGCTGGACCCGCAGCGCGGCTGGGGCGCCTGGTCGCCAAGCCCGCTCCCCGGAACGGAAAGTCTCTCCATCGCCGTGCTCTACCAGGGCAATATCTGGCTGGTGGATTCCGGCACCGGCGAAGCCTGGCAAATCACCGGCGACGGGCGAATCAACCGTCTGGACTGGCGGTGAGTGTGTGGGTTGCGGGTTGCAGGTTGCAGGTTGAAAGTTAGTTGCACCGCAACACCTGACACTGGGATACTTGACACCGGAACACCTGACACTGAAACACCGAATCACGGAGACCCCATGCGTATTCTCGTCACCGGCGCGGCCGGATTTTTAGGCTCACATCTTTGTGACCGCTTGCTGGCGGAAGGCCACGAAGTCATCGGGATGGACAATTTCATCACCGGGAACCCGCAAAACCTGGCGCATCTCGCCGGGCACGAGCGGTTTTCCTTCATCCGCCACGATGTTTCGGATTTCATCTTCGTGCCGGGGGAACTGGACGGGGTGATGCACTTCGCTTCGCCCGCCAGCCCCAACCCCAATTCGCCCTTCGGCTATGTCAACCTGCCCATCCAGACGATGAAAGCCGGCGCTCTGGGCACGCACAACACCCTCGGCGTGGCGAAAGCCCACAACGCCCGCTTTTTGCTGGCCTCCACCAGCGAAATCTACGGCGACCCGCTGGAGCACCCGCAGACTGAATCCTACTGGGGGCACGTTGACCCCATCGGGACGCGCTCGGTTTACGATGAAGCCAAACGCTTTGCCGAAGCCCTGACGATGGCGTATCACCGCTTCCATGGGGTGAACACCGGCATTGTGCGGATTTTCAACACCTACGGGCCGCGGATGCGCATTGACGACGGGCGCGTTGTCCCCAATTTTCTCAAGCAGGCCCTTCAGGGCGAGCCGCTCACCGTTTACGGGGATGGCTCCCAAACCCGAAGTTTTTGCTACGTCTCGGATTTGATCGAGGGCATCTACCGCCTGTTCATGTCGGATGAGCACTACCCGGTGAACATCGGCAACCCCGCGGAGACCAGCATCCTGGACTTTGCGAAGGTGATCAACCGCCTGACGGGGAACACTGCCGACCTGGTTTTTCATCACCAGCAGCGCGGCGAGGGTGATCCCCAGCGCCGCCGTCCCGATATTTCGCGGGCGCGGGAAGTCCTCGGCTGGGAACCGAAAATCGGCCTGGAAGACGGCATTTTGAAGACTATTCCCTACTTCAGGGAGCAGGTGATTGGGGGTTAGGGGTTGGGGATTGGGTAATCAGGTAATCAGGGATCAGGGATCAGGGATCAGGTACCCAGGCCTGTTCCCAGTCCCCAATTACCCAGTCCCCCAATTCCCAATTACCCAGTTCCTAATTACCCAGTTCCCAATTACCCAATTACCTGATTCCCCGCCCCCCGGACCACCCGACTATCCCCCCATGACCAGCATCATCTACAACCCGCGCGAGCGGGAACGCTTCATCAAATTCGCCGTTGTCGGCACCATCGGCGCGGTGGTGGATTTTGGCACGGCAAATCTGCTGGTGTACGTTTTCCACTTCCCGCTGGTGTGGGCGGGGACGGTTTCGTTCATCTGCGCCATCATCAGCAATTTCATCTGGAACCGATTTTGGACGTATCCCGATTCGCGTTCCAAATCGCCGTGGCTGCAATTCGTTCAGTTTCTGATTGTCAATGTGGTGGGGCTGGGCATTCGGGTGCCCATCCTGAAGTTTGGCGAGCCGTTGATGCAGGCTCTTTTTTCCGCACTGCCGTTTCGCATTCCCCTGTTGAGCCCCGATTTTCTTGCCAAGAACGTCACACTGGCAATTGCCGTAATCATCGTGATGTTCTGGAACTTCTTTGTCAACCGCTACTGGACCTACAACGATGTGGAGTGAACTCCCGCAGCATGCGGGGGGACATAATACGGTGGGTAGGCGGTAAACGTTGAATACAGCGTACCACTGGGCTGGCTTTGCCAAATTCAGGTAATTTTTTTTTGTGATGATGCTTGCTTGCGCATAACAGGCTCTGATAACCTGAATTTTGGATAAAGAGCGGGACACTTGTTTTGTAACACGAAAATCCGCGGACGAAACGAATATCACGAAATTTTGCTTTTTTAATCGCGAGAGACGTGCTACTTGCCGCATTCGTGTTCCCAGGACAACACCGTTTGGCTTATCCGCAACTCAATTTTGAGAATGTCGTGTTTTTTATCACGGTGAACCCACGGGCTTGTCATCTTTTAGGCCGGGGTATTCGGGAGCCCCATCCCCCCTGCGTCCCCCCTCACCCTTCGGGCAGGCTTCGCACTCCCCAGGGAAGGGGGGACTGGACTCTTTGGTGTGTGTGCGCCGCACACACACCTGACAAAAACACCCCTCCCAAAAAATTTCCGCTTTGGTTCCCCTCTCCCTGTGGGAGATGGGTTAGGGGTGAGGGTACACTCGACAATGCAATGCTGAATTTTGCTCAATTTCTACATCTCTTGCCTGCACCCCGGCAAAAATCCGCGCTTCCCAAACCAAAAACTGCATGGTACAATACCGCGCCGCCCTGGGCGGTTTTGTTTTGAAATTACCTCGAAAGTACAAAGGCAGAAAATTATGGACGAACTTCTCAAGGCTGTCGAAGCCCCCCAAAACCCCAACGTGCCCGACGATATCCAAATTGGCGATACCATCAGCGTGTTCCTGCGCATCAAGGAAGGCAACAACGAACGTGTACAGGAATTCAAAGGCACCGTTATTCGCCGAAGCCATGGCGGCGTTAGCGAAAACTTCACCGTGCGCCGCATCGCCAGCAACGGCATTGGCGTTGAACGGACTTTCATGATGCGCTCCCCCCGCATCGAAAATGTCAAAGTTCACCGTCATGCGTACGTACGCCGTGCCAAACTCTACTTCCTGCGCAACCGCACTGGCAAGCGCGCTCGCCTCAAGCAAAAGTTCAACTAACGGTACAACCGCACACACCAGAGGGTACAGTCCGGCACTGTGCCCTTTTTTTCTTGTCCTATGTCTCCGATCATTGGTATCACCACCTACTGCACCATCAACAATGCAGGGAATCCCATCCTGGCTTTGGGCGAAAAATACGTTAAAGCCATCGTACAGGCCGGGGGAACACCTCTCCTGGTGCCGCCGGATTTGCCCGCAGCCCAACGGGATGCTTTGCTCTCTCGGCTGGATGGCATCCTGCTTTCGGGGGGAGGGGATATTGACCCCGCTCTTTACGGGATGGAAACCACCCCAAAAGTCACGAACATCTCCCCGGCACGCGACAGCACCGAAATCTGGATGCTCAAAGCCGCTGCTTCAAAAGGGCTGCCATTTTTGGGGATTTGCCGCGGCCTTCAGGTAATCAACGTCGCCCTTGGCGGCACACTCTATACCGACATCGCCACACAGCGGCCTAACGCCATCAAGCACGATTACTACCCCGAATCCCCGCGCGACCTGCGCCCGCACACCGTCGCCATCGAACCGGAGAGCCGCCTGTGCCGCATCCTGGGGCTGACCGAGACTCCGGTCAACAGCCTGCATCACCAGGGCATCCGCGACCTTGCGGAGCCGCTGCAACCTGCTGCCTTCGCTCCCGACGGGCTGGTAGAAAGCATCGAACTTCCTGAACACCCCTTTGGGCTGGGCGTGCAGTGGCACCCCGAATGGCTCACCGCCTACGCACCCATGCGTGCGCTCTTTCGGGCCTTTGTAGAGGCTGCCGCACAATGATGCTCTTGACCACGCAAAAACATTCCCTCCTTTCCCCGGAGGTAGGGAGCAGAGGGGATGGGGGATGAACCCTTCATCTCCCATCGGCATCTTCGATTCTGGTGTGGGCGGTCTCTCCGTCCTGCGGCAAATTCGTGCCCAACTGCCGGGTGAAGATGTGCTTTTCTTCGCCGATCAGGGACACGTCCCCTACGGGCCGCGCCCGCTCGCCGAGGTGCGCGTCTTCGCCGAGGAGATCACCCGCTTTTTGCTCGCCCGCGGCGCAAAACTGATCGTCGTAGCCTGCAACACCGCCTCCGCCGCGGCGCTGCGTTACCTGCGTCATACCTTCCCCGAAACCCCCTTTGTGGGCATGGAACCCGCCGTCAAGCCTGCCGCCGAGACCACACAGAGCGGCGTGGTGGGTGTACTCGCCACCCCCGCTACCTTCCAGGGTGAATTGTACGCCTCGGTCATCGAGCGATTTGCCGTCGGTGTCACCATCTTGCAGGATACCTGCCCCGGCCTGGTGGAGCAAATCGAACGCGGTGCGCTGGAGGCCCCCGAAACCCGCGCCGTTTTGGAACGCGCTCTCACCCCGATGCTCGCACAAGGCATCGATCGCGTGGTGCTGGGCTGCACGCACTACCCCTTCGTTATCCCGCTGATAGAGGAAATTTCCGGCGGGAAAGTGCGGGTGATTGACCCCGCCCCGGCGGTCGCCCGTCAGGTGGGGCGGGTGCTGCGGGAACGCGGCCTGCAATCACCTGAAACGGCACAGGGACAGGTAAAATGCTTTACCAGCGGCAGCCCTGCCAAACTGAGCGCACTGCTCCCCCGGCTTTTGAGGGAGTCGCCTGAAGTAAAACCCGTCTGCTGGACACCAGGTGAGCACAACCGGCCACAAATCGCCGATATTTGAGAACGTATGTACGCCGCCTCCGTCCACCCACTCTCCATTACTCCCACGCCCATGCTCGAACGAACCGACCTCCGCAACATTGCCATCATCGCTCACGTTGACCACGGCAAAACCACCCTCGTGGACGGCCTGCTCAAACAGGCCCGCGTCTTCCGCGAGAATCAGCAAGTGGTCGAGCGCGTGATGGATTCCAACGACCTGGAACGCGAACGCGGCATCACCATTCTGGCGAAGAACACCGCCATCGAAATCTGGGATGCCGAAACCCGCCAGAACGTCAAAATCAACATCGTGGATACCCCCGGCCACGCCGATTTCGGAGGCGAAGTTGAGCGGGTGATGAACATGGTGGATGGCGTCCTCCTGCTGGTGGATGCCGCCGAAGGCCCCATGCCGCAAACCCGTTTCGTGCTCAAAAAAGCCCTCGAAATGGGGCACCGGGCGATTGTGGTCATCAACAAGGTAGACCGCAAAGGCGCCGACCCGGAGCGCGTCCTCAACCAGACTTTTGACCTGTTTATCGAATTGGGCGCCAGCGACGAACAGGCCGATTTCCCGGTGATTTACGCCAACGCGGTGGAAGCCCGTGCCGGATTTGCAGAGCAACTTGGCCCCGATTTGAGTCCTCTCTTCGAGGCCATCCTGCGCCACATCCCCGCCCCAAAGGTGGACCCGGACGCTCCGCTCCAGATGCTGGTCACCACCCTGGGGTACGACGACTACCGCGGCGTGACCGCGGTCGGGCGGATCTTCGCCGGGCGGATACGGGCAGGGCAGCCCCTGGCCCGCATCCGCATGGACGGCGAAATTCTGCCGGAGCGCGCCCGTTACCTGTACGTCCACCAGGGCTTGCAGAAAATCGAGGTTCCGGAAGCCGCCGCGGGCGAGATTGTCGCTCTCGCGGGCCTGGAGGGAATCGCAATCGGGGAAACCCTCGCGGACCCCGAAAATCCCCAGCCGCTGCCCACCATCCGCGTCGAGGAGCCGACCGTCCATATGACCTTCGGGGTCAACACCTCCCCCTTCAAGGGAACCGAGGGCCGCTGGGGGACTTCCCGCAAACTGCGCGAGCGGCTGTTTGACGAACTGCGCACCAACGTCGCCCTGCGGGTGGCCGAAACCGACAGCCCGGATACCTTCCTGGTTTCGGGGCGCGGCGAATTGCACCTGGCAATTCTCATCGAGACCATGCGCCGCGAGGGCTACGAGTTCCAGGTCTCGCGCCCGGAGGTGATTCTGAAGACTTCGCCCGACGGCAAAACCCTGGAGCCGTTCGAGGATGTGTTCATCGAGACCAGCCCGGAGACGGTGGGCGTGGTGGTGGAGATGCTGGGGGCGCGGCGCGGCCAGATGGTGGATATGCACACCACGGCAGACGGGCACACTTCGCTGCAATTTCTGGTGCCGACGCGCGGCCTGCTGGGGTTCCGTTCCCGATTTCTGACCGCCACCCGCGGCGCGGGGGTGATGCACACCCTGTTCCACGGCTACCGCCCGATGGCGGGGCCGATCCAGGGGCGCGCGTCAGGGTCGCTGGTCTCCTGGGAGGCGGGCACGGCGACTACCTTCGGGCTGAAAAACGCCGAGGAGCGCGGGGTGCTGTTCATCGAGCCGGGGCAGCAGGTCTATGCCGGGATGGTAGTCGGCGAACACCAGCGGCCGGGGGATTTGGATGTCAACGTCTGCAAGAAGAAGCACCTGACCAATATGCGCGCCGCCAGCGCCGATATCGAGGTGCGCCTGACGCCGCCGCGCCGCCTGAGTCTGGACGATGCCATTGAGTACCTCGCTGATGACGAACTGCTGGAGGTCACGCCCGCGGCGTTCCGCATCCGCAAGCGGATACTTTCGGCGCACGAACGCGGCCGCCGCAGCAAAAACGCCCGCAAAGCCATGCGGGCGTCATAGGTTGGTTACAGGCTTTTCGCTGGCGCGCTGCGATGTTCTCCTGGAAATTTCTGTTTTGATTCCCCTCCCGAAAAATTTCCCTGTGTTCCGCCTCTCTCACAGAGGGCGGGGTGAAGGCAGGGGCGGGGGAGACAGAAAGCGCGCAACAAAGTCTAGCGGCGACGCCGGGGATTTTAGTAGGAACAGGTGCGGATATCCTTAATCTTTTCTACAAAAGGCTGTACTGCATCCTGCACCTGTTCCTCGCTGACGCCACTAACCTTGAAGGTAATCTCGCGGTTGGAGGTGTCCTCTCCGGCGAACTGTCCAAAGGCCACAAAATTGCCGCCGATTTTGGCGATGGCCTGGGTCAGTTTTGCCAGTTCGCCGCGTTTCTCCTGGACGAGGGCAACGACTCGAACGCCGGGATCGCGGGCACCCATCAGTTCCAGGAAGAGTTTGAAAATATCTGTTTCCGTGATGATGCCCACTACCCTGTCATCCTGTGCGACTGGCAGCCCGCCGATTTTGTTATCTGCCATAACGCGGGCAGCCTGCTCGATGGGGGTATCTGGCGTTACAAACAAAACATTGGTGGTCATTACATCGGCTACGGTAATCTTGCTCAACAGGTAGTTCATCTCCCAAACGCTTAGCGAAGTTGCCGATGAGGGAGAGGCGTTGAGCAGGTCTTTATCGGAAACGATGCCCACCAGTCTGCCATCTTTGATAACGGGCATACGGCGGATTTTCTCTTGGCGCATCAGTTTTAGCGCATCGGTGATGGGCGTTTCAGGGGGAATGGTAACAACCGGGTGAGTCATTCGTTCGCCAACTAGCATGGTTACACTCCTTATTCGTTTGCGATAGTCTGCCGGGGGACAAAGCGAGCGACCAGCATTGCGAAGGCGCGAACCCGAAGGATGCTTGCGGATGCGCAGTTGTCACGCTGTTTTCAGCGGCCACAATGGCAGGCTGGTGGTGCTCCTGTCTGCGTTTCAGGGGGGGTGTACGCAAAAGGTGTCAAGATGCCTGCATCCATTCCCGGTAATTTCGTGCCAAAACACAACGCTGGCTTACACTACATACTGTATCACAAACCGGGGGGATGACGCAATGACAAATTGTCACTTTGCACTGCGCAGATTTTCACAAAACCCGGCCGAAGGTTCACGGGGGCGGAGTGGGCTGCACACCCTGAGGCGATTGCAGCAATTGCGCCAGCCCCATTTTGGCGATAACCTCAATTTGCGGGTTATCGTTGCGTTTGGCGGTTTCGGCAGCCTGTTTGTAAGCAGCGATGGCTGGCTGGTGTTCGCCGAGCAGTTCGTAAGCCTGCGCCATTCGCAAGAAGGCCATTGCCGATTCAGGGTTGAGTGATAGTGCATTTTCGGCGTCTTGCAGGGCTTTCACAGCCTGGCCTGCCATGAGGTAATACCCGGCGCGTTCGGCGTAGAAAGTATCCTTGCCGTTTTCAGGGTACAGCGCCCAGGCTGCGGCGAAACTGTGCTCGGCATCGTCGGGCCGGTTGATCATCTCGCTGGCAACGCCGTGCAGCAGGTGGGTCTCTGCCTGGCTGGGGCGCAGGGCGAGAGATTGTGCAGCGGCATCGAGTGCGCTCTGATACTCTCCGGCAATGAGCGCGTTCTCGGCGCGGGTCTGCCAGCCAACAGCGGCTTGCAGGTTTGGGTCTGGTGCCCAAAGTCGCTGGTATGTTGCGGCGAGAACAACCAGAAGAACCAGCAGCACCCCGCTGATGGCGGCAAGGTTCAGCAAGGTGCGGCGGCGCTCCGCGGCCAGGGCTGCATCCACAAACCACCACCAGTTTTCCGTGGCGGGTTGCTGTCTGGCGCGGGCTTCTGCCAGCACGACTGCCCCGCCGATGCGGGACAGGAACAGTTTGCGGTTTTTGTGAAACTGCGCCTGGATGGTCTCGAACCGGGTCTCCTCGCTGCTGACGGGGCTGCCTGTTTCCCGCAGGTCGGCGAGAGAAACGGCGGCTTCGTCCATCATTGCGGGAATGGCAAGCGCATCTTCAGGAGGTTGCTCCCGAAGACGGACGACGCGCAACTGCAAATCGTCCAGCAGTTCGCGCAGCGTTTCCAGGCGGGTGCGCGGGGGGTGCCGGGATTCTTTTGCGGAGAGAAGGGCACTGGATGGCATGAGAAAGCACTGGGCAGGCCGTTTGGGGGATGGGGATGCGGCAGACGCACAATGTTGCGGAGTGTTTGGCGGGGTTTTCGCCGCCTTAACCAACAAAAGGCTCATCATCCCGGATGAACCTTTGTTGTGAGCGCAGCAGGACTCGAACCTGCAACCAATGGCTTAAAAGGCCACTGCTCTACCATTGAGCTATGCGCCCCTGTGCGGTGAGCATTTTATCACGCGATAAAAACAAATGTCAACAAAAAACGCAGGGGAGGGGGCAGCACCGGCACCGTGGTAAGTGTGCCATTTTTCCTGCGTGTGTACATTTGGCAGAAACGTGCCTGCCCCAAGTGTCTGGCAAGCCTGCTGGCTATAAACTTCTGACGGCAGGAAGCCTGCCGGGCTGGGTTGGGCATTTGTGCCATTGCTCCAAAGCATAAAGCCGATTGCCGCCAGAATGATGAGCAGCATTATGCCGCCGATAATCAATATCCGCCGTTGTTTTTTGCGGCGCGCTTCCGCGCGTCGCTGCATTTTTTGTGATACTTTTTCGCTGTTTTTTTTGTCCATTGTTTTTTCTCACCGGTATTCGGCCCTGTGGAACTTTTGCCAGAGCACCACAAACCATCGTTCGTGCGAAAGTCTTGCCTTGCTGGGTGTACGCAAACGTTGGAAAGATACCTGTGTTCTTCCCTCGTCCCTGTCGCCTCTCCCGAATGGAGAAGGGGACCAAAGCGGAAGGTTGGGAGAGCCGGAGGGAAAGCCGGGAAGCGATGCCTCTGTGACTGCCCGATTTCTGCGGTTTTATGGCGATGGCAGCGCACAGGAGTCAATTACTTTTCCGGAACGGCTGATAAATGAGAATGTGAATTCGGTTTCGGTGACTTCAACTCTGAGTGCGCCGAAATCGTCACGATAGCGCACCTGACTGCCAGGGTGTATTTGACCTGCGTCGAAGCCATACAGATTTGGATTGCCGCTGGTGCCAACGGTGAGGTAGGTCAGCCCATTCACAAACAGGCGTTCGTAAACATGGTCGTGTGCACTGATGACGATATCCGCTCCCCACCTGGCAAAAGGCCATTGCATCCAGTCCGTATCTCCATGGTTGGCAGAGGAGTAAGGAGGATGATGAAAGTAGACTACGTTCCAGGGCGATGCGGAGTTCGCCAACGCGGTGCGCAGCCATTGCGCCTGGATGGAGGAGCGGCCAACTCCGTCAGGTTCACGCGAGTCGCTGTCGAGCGCAAAAAAGTGTACCGGGCCCCAGATAAAATCATAATACCGCTCGTTGCCGGGGAGTTCAAAATAATTGAGGTAGGGCTGCGCATGATCCGTATCCCAATCGTGGTTGCCCAGGGTAGGGAAAAAACGGTTGGTTCGTGCGCCCTCACCGTACTCTCCCGCGTAGGGGTGAATGTATTGGTGGTAGTATTGGCCGATATTGGCATCAATAGTTTTGGCCGAGCCCTGTTTGAGGTTATTATCGCCGGTGGTAATAATCAGTGCCGGATTCCAGCCTGAAACCAGCGCGGCAACGTCGGCTTCCGGTTGCCCCGCCAGGCCAAAATCGCCGATGACCGCGAAGACGAGAGGGGTTGGCTCTGGGGTTGATGAGGGTGTGCCGGTGGGGGAAATCTGCGGGGTTTTCGCTAAGGCGGGCGGGACGGTTCCGGCAGGGGTTGTGGAAATCGGGAGAACGGCATCCGTTGATGGTGCAGACGCGGGCAACGTCAGTGCGGGATGCAGATGCGCCGTCGGTGGCGCGGTTTCTGCACTGGCAAGCGGGGTACAGGCCGCGAGAGCCAGCAGCGCAAATGCAGCGACCAGTAGCAGGTTTTTACTCAGGACTTTCGCTATGAGAGACGGTTTGCGGTTTTTTGTGTGTACGAAGCACGCACAAAATGTCATATTTTCCTGCGTTTCAACAGAAGGCCTATTGCTCTTCGCGAAATTCGCCTTCGACAATTTGATCTTCATCGATCATTTGCGTTTCCGGCTGTTCAAAATCCGCGTTGCGGGTTGTTTTATGGTCTTGGCCGCGAATTATGTGCCGGTGCTCAGCCACAATATCGGGCGGGCATAATTCAATAAAAAGATAAAGTCCCATCCCGACAACAGCAGCATCATCAAATGGGCCTGGCATCAAATCAACCGGGACGATAAAGTACACCAATGTTCCAATGGGGATCAGTTTCAGGAACAGGGGAACGCGCGGATCCGCCATCAGGCGCATCACTAAAAGGATTTCATCTCCCAGCGTGGCGAAAATGTTGGATTTTGATGATGGGGACATAACGACCTCCGGTGCGGGCATTATAGCACGGATTCTTCTGATGAAAATTTACCCCTTCGGAGGGTGCAGGCAAAAGATGCAGAAATCGGGCAGCCACATGTCTCTGCCCTGCTCCCGGCAGGGCGGGGTGTTCGGTGCCTGTCCTGTTCGCAAAATGAAGACTGGCAGTCCTGCCAGGACTGCCAGTCTTGTGTGCGGGGCGAGGAAAACACATAGGAATTTCTACAACATTTGCTTGCACCCGGTTCTGTTGCTGTCTTGTCGTTTTGCCACAGTTGTTGTAAGATTTGACATCTGCAAAAATTTTTGCAAATATCCGAAAGGGCATGAGCAGGCACGCTCCTCCGGGGTGTACATTCTGGCGTTTTCCAAAAGTTCCGGTTTGCCGGCACTTTATTTCTGCGAGTACTTTGGTGTGCGCTTGCGGAGCACAACTGTCAGCCAAATAACCATTACAAACGCCGATGCAACGTATTCCATCTTCCTTTTCTCAAAAACTGAATGCGCTGCGCAATTGCCGGTATTTCGGCAGTGCATCCAGCGAGGTTTTGTCGGAACTCACACCGGGGATGTCTTTGCGCCGTTATACAGCGGGCGAAACCGTTTTTACCGAGGGGGCGCCATGTCTGGGACTGCATATTGTTGAAAGCGGACGGGTGAAACTTTACAAACTTTCACCGCGCGGGCGGGAGATGATTCTGCGCACGCTGGAGGCTGGGGAATCCTTCAACGAGGTGCCGGTTTTTGATGGCGGCAGGAATCCGGTTAATGTGACAGCACTCAGCGAATCGCTGATTTGGGTGGTTCATCACGAGACAATTCGACGGACGATGACAAAACACCCCGAAATGGCAGCCGATATTATTGTAAACCTTTCCCAAAATTTGCGGATGCTGGTGGGGCTGGTTGAGGAGATTGCTTTTCTTCAGGTGACTAACCGGCTGGCGAGGTTGATTTACAGTTTGCCAGAAGAACAACTCCAGGGGAAAGGAGCCGCGCGCCTGACTCAGGATGATCTCGCTGCCCGGCTGGGTACGGTCCGTGAGGTAGTGGCACGTTCCCTGAAAGAACTGGAATACAGTGGAGCAATTCAGGTTGCCCGCCGAAAAATCATGATCGTTGACAAGCCGCTGCTCAAAAAATGGGCTCGGCTTCCTGAATGAGTTGGAAACAAAAGCGCAGCGGCCAAAGCGTATCCGGCCCGCTGCGGGGTGATTTGCCGGGCAGGCTCTTAATACCAGAACTTCCGCTCAGCGCGAAAGTCCTGACGATGTAATTCGGTCCGTTTTCGATATTTTTGCACTGGAGGCAAACCATGAAACGCGTAATAATCCCCGCCAACCCAAAACATACCGACCAACGAAAACACTTTTTCGCTGAAATTGCAATCGTTTTAGACGATGACATTGCAGCAAAGTATGATGTTGTTGCCAAAGAGTTTCCTGAGGATCTGCCCGATTTTTGGGTGGACCCGGCAGACAACCGCAAGAAACATATCCGCTGGATCAGCAATTTTGGGCTTCGCAAGCCGGATGGCATGTTTGAAGCCAAACTCCCCAAAGGCCAGCACTACCAGGTGGAAATTCCCCTGGCGGCCGGGCAGATTGAATCCTCGGTCACCGCGGCCAAAATAGTATATTTTGACGGCAAAAAGGTAAAAGAGTTGCCTGGCAAATTCCAGGGAAGGGTGTTCGTTGCCGAACTGGATTTGGGCGACCCGCCCATCGGACATACAACCGGTTAATTTTCTCAGGGCTGGCCGGCTGTCTGCCGGGCCGGCCAGCCCTGGAGCCGGTTGTAAACTTAATCTCGATCCGAAACTTCGAGCAGGTGTGCTGCTACAAGCATATCGGTGCAGAGACAGCATATCAAACTGTATCTGCCTTGTCGCATAGTGATTTTTCGGATGGGTTCTTGGAACTTTCGCGGCAACGCAGGGGAGGATGCAATTCAATTCCCGTCTGAGATTTGCTGCTGTTCCCAAAGGCGCAAAATCTCCCGATGGTGGGGAATATTCTCCAAAAATGCGCGGCGGTTTTGTTCGCGGGGGATTTTCGCGGCGCGTGACTGAATCAACTCAAAAGCCGTTTTCAGAACATCAGCGGCGGCAGGGTCGTTTTGTGCTGCCAACACCCGGTAACAGGCCAGGTACACCCGCAGGGGGTCGTCGGTGCCGTCAAGCCCCGGTTTTTGTTCCATTACCGGCAGAATCATTCGGATGCAGCGGGAGGCCCCGTCCAGGTCGCCTTGCTCGAGGAAAATGGCGGCCAGCCCGGCGGCGGGTTCGGCCGCGAGCAGGGGGTGATTCAGTTGCTCCCGGATTTCCAGGCCCTGCCGGTAGGCAGCAGATGCCTGCTCCAAATCTCCAGCAGCGAGCAGACTGTGTCCCAAACTGGTGAGTGCCCAGGCTTCCGCTGAGCGGTCACCGATTTGGGCTGCCACTTCACGGGCTTGTCGGGCTGCATCTTGCGCAGCGTGCACATCTCCAATTGCGCAGGTGCAGGAACTCAAGTTGACCAGTCCATAGGCTTCACTGTAAGAATCGCCGATTTCACGAGCGACCCTGATATTTTCCTGAATGCAACGGATGGCTTGTTCGTATTCCCCCAGCAATCCCAGCACCCATCCCAGGTTGGCAAGGTAAACGCCGCTGGCCTCCTTTGCGCCGATTGTTTCGGCAATTTGCATGGCCTGTTCATAATATCGCTGTGCGGCCTGAAAATCGCCCTGATACCCGGCCACCATTCCCAGATTGCTTAGTGCGCTGGCGCGGCTTTGTTCCTCGTGCCCCTCAGTGGCGATGGCGAGACTGCGCTCAAACGCCTGTCTGGCGGATTCCAAATCCCGCTCGGAAAAAGCGACCATGCCCAACACCCCCATCAGATTTGCTTCAACCCGTTTGTTCCCCGTCTGGCGGGCTGATTCAAGACCTGTTTCCGCCACGCTGCGGGCTTCTTCCAATTGATTCTGCTTCCACAGGGCGGAGGCCAGCCAGTTGTAAAGTTTTACACTTATGTCGGAGCAGCCTGCTGCGTCAGCGATTTTCAGCGCTTGCCGGGCAATCTCGATGGCGATTGAAAAATCGCCGCGATCGTGGTAGTACGTCACCCAGCGCAAATGAACTTGTGCGGTCAGGGCCGGATTATTCAGCATTTTGGCGAGCGGCTGCAATGTTTGCAGAATTTCCAGGCGCGCTTTGGGCTTGCCCTGCACTTTGTAGATTGCTTCCTGCGCCAAAAGCAACTTGCAGCGGGCGGCGGAGTCATCTTCTGGGGTTTGCGCCAGGGCCTGATGGAAGAATTGCAAGGCATCTTCGTAGGCGTAACGGGCAGCGGCGTGCTCTCCGGCAAGACGGGCGTACCGGCGTTCCTGTTCGCGGTTGCCCGCCCGGGCATGATGCCAGGCGAGTTTGCCGTAATGAGGGGCCAGGTTCCCGCGGAAGGTTGCTTCGATGGCAGCGGCCGCCTGCCGATGCAGTTCGCGTTGTTCATCGGGGGCGAGTTCATCCAGCAAAACCTCGCGCAGTTTGTCGTGGGCAAACCGCCATTGCTTGCCTTGTGCCTCCAGCACGGCGACATTGGCACAGGCCGCAAGCCAGGGTTCCAGGGCGAGTTCGGGGTAAGCCGTTTGCAGCACTTCCGGTTCCAGGGCGCGCCCAATAACCGCAGAGAGTTTCAGCGGCGGGCGGTCGGAAACAGGGACGCGCTCCAGGCGGCGCAGAATGATCCGCCGTACTCCACCGGCGAACACTGATTGCGGCAGGGTGGCTCCGCCCACGCTTTGCAGGCCGCCGGCTTCTTCGGCCAGGGCGCGCACCGTCTCCACCAGGAAGAAGACGTTGCCTTCAGTCTCCTCCTGAAGCAGGTTGAGTACCTGTGGACGTATTCCGGATTCGCCCAGCATTGAAGCGCTTAGTTCGGCGATAGAAGCGGGGTCAAAACGGTGCAGGAGCAAACTTTGGGCATCCGGCAAACGCTCTGGCAGATCGGGAACTTCCTCGCTGCGGTAGGTGGCAACTACCAAAATCGGAGATTCGGAGACAACGCGCCCCAGGGCGGCGAGCGTATCCAGACGTTCCAGTTCCCAGTGCAAATCTTCCAGAATCAGCACCAGGGGCGGGGCCATTTCTGCCCCCCGGCGGATGGCTTCTGCAATGATCAGTGCCAGCCGCCGGGCGGCGTCCTGCGCCTCCAGTTCCGGGGCGTCTGGAATCTTCCGATCCAGCAAGTTTTCCAAATCCGGGAGAATTGGTTTGAGTACTCTGGCTTCCAGATCGCTCATTTCTCCCAGAAGTGCCCGGTGCCGCAGTGGTTCCTGCCATATCTGGTAGGGCTGTCCGTGCCCTGCCACCGCCTGCCCTTGCAACACGCGGGCACCCCGAACCAAGGCACGGATGCGGAGTTCCCTCAGCAGGCGGCTTTTACCCACGCCGCTCTCGCCGCCGATCAGCCACAGACTGCCGTGCCGGTTGGCGGCCTGTTCAAATGCGTTGAGCAGTTGTTCCAGTTCGGTATCGCGCCCCACAAAGCGGGCGGCCTGCAAAAAACTCTCCCGGATGGCGGGGTCTTCCGCGGGAGGCGGGCAGTTCGCAGCGGTGGTGAACGCCTGCATGGCCTCGAAAGCGCTGGTATAACGGTGGGACGGCGATTTTTCCAGCAGGCGCAGAATGACGCTGACCAGTTTGGGGCTGGCGAGAATTTTGCTGGAGTCCGGAGAACGGGTGAGGATGCCGAGGATGTCGTTCGCCTGGAAGGGCAGTTCCCCGCTGAACATCTGATAGGCGATTACGCCCACGGCGTACAGGTCGGAGGCCTCGAAGGCCAGCCCTTTTTGAAGGGTTTCCGGGGCCATATAGGCCAGAGTCCCGCTGCGCCCCCGGGCTTGTTCCCGCGAGACGGAGAGCCCGAAATCGAGCACGCGCACGCCGCTTTGTGTTACCAGCAGGTTGGCGGGCTTGAGGTCGCGGTGCAGGATGCCGCGCCGATGGAGGTAAGTCAACGCCTGGAGTACCTGCACCAAAAGGTTCACTCTGCCGGTTTCATCCAGCGATTCGCCTGCTTTGATGATGTCCTGCGCTTCGGGCAGGTAGGTCATGGTGAAAAATGGCTGGTGCAGGGAATCGAAACCGTAATCCAGCACGCTGATGATATTGGGGTGCCGCAGGGAGGCCAGGGTTTGGAACTCGCGTGCGAGGGCGAGTTTGATTTCGTCTGCGCTCTCGGCATCGGACCGGGAGGCGAATACCAGGTTTTCGCGGGCTACCGTAACCTGTTTGACTGCTACCGTCTCGCTGGTCAGCCGGTCGGTGGCGCGGTACACTACACCCATGGCTCCCTGTCCGAGGGCTTCATGGAGAATGTAGCGGTTGTTTAGTGCAGGCATGAGCGGGGCAGAGTCAGGTCGGTGGAGGTGGCTTGCATAACGTCCCTCCCTGTCAGTAATGAGATTTTACCATTGAAGACCGTTTGCCGGGGGGCAGGCAAACGTTGGAGGAAGATAGTGATCTGCCAACGAGCCGTGGTATTCTGGAGCCCCATCCCCCCTGCATCCCCCCGCACCCTTCGGGCAGGATTCGCACTCCCCAGAGAAGGGGGGACCGGGCTCTTCGGTGTGTGTGCGGCGCACGAAGTGCGCCGCACACACACCTGACAACACCCCCTCCCCAATTTCTTACTGACAGGCTTTCAGGGATGTGATATAAATTGCGTATCATGTCTACAGTTTGCCAGGCCTGCGGCTTCAACAACCCTCCGGGGATGCGCTTTTGCGGCAATTGCGGTACACGCCTCTCGGATGAACCTGTTGCCGCATCTACACCACTTCCAACTACGCCAAACCTGGGCGTAATGATGGGTTCCGATTTAATCGAGCGGTTTCGACGGGCTGGTTTGCAGGCTGCCGGGCAGCGTCGTAATGTAACCGTGCTGTTTGCAGACCTTACGGACTACACCGGGCTGGCCGAGAAAATTGACAGCGAGGAACTTTTCGAAATTATCCAGCAGGTTATCAACATGCTGGTTGCCGCCGTGTATCGTTATGACGGTATGGTGGATAAAATTGTCGGGGACGGGCTGATGGCATTGTTCGGGGCTCCCATTGGGCATGAGAACAATGCTGAACTCGCTTTGCGTGCCGCGCTCGATATGCAGTCGGGGCTGGAATCGCTGAATCGCACACTGCAACATCAGATTGGTCAAAATTTACAAATGCACATCGGGCTGCATTCCGGCACGGTGATTGTCGGCAGCGTTGGCTCCAATATGCTTATGGACTATACAGCCATTGGAGATACGGTGAACCTGGCGCATCGCCTGGAAGAGGTTGCAGAACCGGACACGATCTTGGCGAGCGAGAGTGTCTACCGCCAGACACGAATGCTGTTCAATTTTGTCGCCGTGCCTGTGCTTTTTCTCAAGGGAATCCACCGCCCGGTCACCGGCTACCGTCTGTTGGGGGTAAAAGACCGCCCTGGCCGGGTGCGCGGGGTGGAAGGGCTGGTTTCACCGATGGTTGGCCGGGATGCCGAACTGGAACAGTTGAAGTCGGCAGTCCTTCGCAAAAACGGGAAACCCGGCGGCTTCGCCATGGTGTTTGGCGAAGCCGGAATTGGAAAAAGCCGCCTGATTGCTGAATTGCGGCTCCAGATGCAGGGAAAGAACATTCGCATCGCTGAGGGGCACAGCCTTACTTACCGTCGTTCAGTTGCTTACTGGATTTTTCTCGATTTACTGCGGGATTACCTGGGGGTTTCGGATAGCGCCTCCGAATCGCATGTGCGCGCCCGCCTGGCGGAATCTGTCGAAACGACAATGGGCGAGCGGACGCCGGATGTGCTCCCTTACCTGGAGCATCTCCTTTCGCTGCGTCCTTCCAGTGCGCGGGCGGCGGAACGCATCAATCAGTTGGATGCCGACCGTCTCCGCCAGCAGATTTTCATTGCCGTACGGGATTTGTTCGTTGCCGAGAGCGCCCGCCAGCCGGTATTGCTGATTTTGGATGATCTGCACTGGGCAGACGATGCTTCGCTGGATTTGCTGGGTTTCCTGCTCAACTCCGTGGATTCTGCACCTTTGTTTATTTGCGGAATTTCACGCCCGGTTGAGGAGGGTTCCCTGCCCGAAGTTGTAGAGCAAGCCCGTAAAAGGCTCCGTGACCGCTTCTTGCTGATTGAACTGACCAGTTTGCCGCAGGAAAAGAGTGAAGAATTGCTAAATCAATTACTCACCATCCCGGATTTTCCGGCGGAGATGCGCACCCAGATCATCCAGCGCGCCGCGGGGATTCCCTTCTATCTGGAAGAGATTTTGCGGATGCTGATTGATGATGCAATCATCTACCGTGATGGAGACCGCTGGCGTCTCTACCCAGGAGCAGATGTTGCTTCTTTGGGGGTTCCTGACAACCTGCAAGCCCTGATTCTGGCCCGTTTTGACCGTTTGGATCGCCAGCGGCGGCGGATTTTGCAGGTGGCTTCCGTGATTGGACGTGAGTTCAGCGCCGCGCTGATTGAAGCGGTGCTTTCCGGCCTGAGCGGCACCTGGATCGATGCTCAACTGGCGCAACTCGCTGAGCGAGGGTTTATCGTGCCCCGGAATGGTTCGCTCCAGACAGATTACGCATTCCGCCATGTGTTGACTTCCGATGCAATTTACAGTACGCTGCTCCGTCGTGATCGGGCAGAACTGCATGGACAGGTCGGTGCGGCAATCGAAACTCTCTACGCCGACCGCCTGGGAGAATACACCTACCTTTTGGCGCGTCACTATTCCTGGAGCAACCGCCTTGACCGCGCTTTGCACTACCTGATTCTCGCCGGGCAGAAATCGGCCCGGGATTATGTTAACGCTCAGGCCCGCGAATATTTTGAACAGGCCCTGCACCTGTTGGAAAAAGTCCAACCAACCGACAGGCAGGTTTTTGATGTCCATGTTGGTTTGGGGGATGCCTTAGTCTTTGACGGTGAGTATGAGAATGCTCGAAAACATTATTGGGCTGCGCAAGCATTGATTGATATTGACAACTTGGAGCAGGTCAAATTATATGTGGATTTGCAGCGTAAAATCGGAGTTACCTATGAACGGCAGGGGGATTACAAACAGGCGCTGGCGTACTACAACCGGGCACACAAGGCTTTGGACAACTGTCAGACCGAAAGACCGATTGAGCGGGCGGAGGTCTGGAACGATATTGGATGGATTTATTTTCGACAGGGGAATTTTGATGAAGCCAAAGAGATTTTCCAGCGGGCGCTGGAACTGGTCGCCGAGACGGATGCCTATGGTGTTATTGCATCTATCAACAACCGGCTTGGCGGTGTGGCCTATTACCAGGGAAACTGGGATCAGGCCGCGGAATATCTGCGCCAGAGCATTGCCACTCGCGAAACCATAGGGGATGTTTCCGGGTTGGTTTCATCCTTGAATAATTTGGGAAATCTGGAAATTGAGATGGGACGCTTTGATGATGCATTGAAGGATTTAAAGCAAAGTCTTTCAATAGCGCGTAATCTAGGGCAAACAGATGGGATTGCGATTGCCTACAATAATTTAGGTTGGTTGTACACCTTGCGAGGGGAAACCAGACAATCTGAGCAAGCCTTGCAAAATGCATTAAATCTATCGATACGGATTGGTTTCAAATCATTGATTCGTGAAGTGAGACGCAATGTTGGTGAACTCTACTTGGCGATGAATCGCTGGGATGACGCGCAGAACGCATTTTTGGAAATTCTTCCGGAGTTTGAAGCAACAGGGGCTAGCAGTGAATTACTGAATATCTACCGATTACTGGGAGAAACGGCAATTGCCA
>CAZPSL010000030.1:0-12142 GCA_964589145.1 uncultured Anaerolineales bacterium | reverse complement strand
GGTGATTTTTCCGGTGTTGACGACGATTTCGCCGTCCTCGTTGAGGGAGAGCGCGAACAGGTCGAGCGGACGCGGGGCCGGAGGGTTGAGCACTTCCCCGTCGGGGGTGAACTGCGACCCGTGGCAGGGGCAGACGAAGCGCCCGACGGCGGGATCGTAGGGCACGGAGCAGCCCAGATGGGTGCAGCGGCGGTAAACCGCCATCAGGCCGCCGTCCTCCAGCCGAACCAGGTAAAAGCGTCCGGGTTCCACAGGGGTGACGCTGCCCGGCGGATACTGGTCGGGTGTACCCAGGTTGAAGGTGCCGCCAAACTCGCCGTCCACGGTGCGGGGCGAGAGAAAACGCAGCCCCACCAGCGAGAGTTCGGTGAGCGCCAGCACGCCGGCCGCGCCCCAGGCAAGGTTGAGAAAATCACGTCGGGTTACGGTTTGTTCGGTCATGGGTATGAAATAAGTACAGGGTACAGGGTACAAGGTACAAGGTACAAGGTACAAGGTACAAGGTGCAGGGTACTCTGTACGTTGTACTCTGTACGTTGTACTCTGTACGTCAGAAGACAAGCGCCATCCCCTCGCCGCGGAAGAAGATGCCGATGACGGTCAGCGCGGCGAAGGAGGCCAGCAGCAGGGTGAACAGGGCTTGCCGGGCTTCGCATTCGCGGCTGCCGATGGCTTTCAGCCCTTCGTAGAAGCCGTACAGCAGCAGGAGCAGCCCCGCCAGCGGCACCCATCCGTTGCTGATGTAAGTCGGCAGGAAGGGCAGCCAGCCCGGAAGGTCAAGCCAGTATTCGTCGAGCAGCACAAACCCGAAGGTGCCGACCACGCCCAGCAGGAAACTCAGCCCCGCCAGGACGCGCCCGCGCTTCGAGCGGAACCACACACCGGTGGTGTCCATGTCCTGCTCCAGGTAGGGGATCAGCGCCATCGCCAGCAGTCCCAGCCCGGGGATGATGATCGCCCCGAAGACGGGGTGGAAGTGCAGCAGCAGTTCCTGAAAGCCCATGAAGTACCAGGCGGCTTTGGCCGGGTTGGGGCTGTGCGCCGGGTCGGCGGCTTTTTCCAGCGGGGCGTTGACGAATGCCGACCACGCCAGCAGGACGGCGATCCACACCAGGGCATAGACGAACTCGATGCTGACCAGATGCGGGATGGTGGTCACTTTGGCGGTATCGGCGGGCTGGTCGAGTGCGCGGGGGACGGTGATTTTATCCTTGCGCACCCGCCAGATGTGGAACGAAGCCAGCCCGAACAGGGAGAGCGGGATCACGGCAATATGCAGGCCGTAGAAATTCGTCAGGGTGGCCGCGCCCACTTCGGGGCCTCCGAGCAGCAGACGGGTGAGCGGTTCCCCCACAATCGGGATGTAGTCAATCAAACTGGTTCCCACGGTCACTGCCCAGTAGGCCAGTTGATCCCAGGGGAGCAGGTAGCCGGTGAAGTTGGCCGCCACAATCAGCAAAAACAGGCCGATGCCCATCACCCAGTTGAACTCGCGCGGCGGGGTGAATCCGGCGGTGTAGAACACCCGCAGCAGGTGGAGCACCGCCACCACCAGCATCAGGTTGCCGCTCCAGTGGTGCAGGTTGCGGATCAGGTTGCCGAAGTAGATTTCGGTTTGCAGGGCGAGCATGCTGTCGTAGGCGGCCTCCGGCGAGGGGGTGTAAACGAAAATCAGCAGCACGCCGGTGACTGCCAGCACGCTCCCCAGCAGGATCAGCAGCCCGCCCAGCCCGAAGGTGTAGTTCAGTTTCAGCGCCGGGCGCGAGACCTTGGCAGGGTGGATGTGCAGCACCAGGCTGTTCATCACCATGCGCATACGGCCGCGGTCGTCGCCGGGGGGCAGCGGGTCGCGCTGGATGGAGTTCCAGATGCGGGAGGGGAGGGAGGGCTTCATCGGGCAGGTGATACGGTTTCAGGTTGAAGGGTTATCCGGTTGTACGTTTGCATGTGGGCAAGTGGGGCAAGTAGGCATGTCTGCATGTTTGCATGTGAACTTGCATACTTGCCACTTGCGGATTTTCTATCCATGCCCGCCTTTGCCGTGGCCGTGGCCGCCGCCGTTGCCGGGGCCGCCCCAGAGCGGCCGTCCGTTGGGGTCGCGCAGGAAAACGGTCAGGCCGGTGGAAAGTTGGGTGATGTCACCGGCCTGGAATTTGCCGTCCAGGTAGAAGCCGGTGACGCTGATCTCATCGCCGACCTGGAAGGTCACGCCCTGCGAGGCGATGAAACTCGGTTTTCCGGTGCGGAAGGTGAGCAGGTCGCCTTCGGGGGTGCTCATGGTCATCATCGCGCCCTGGTAAGCAACCAGCGTGCCGGTGAGGGTGATCCACTCATCCACCTGCACCTGCGGATTCGGGGTGTGGGTACCATCGGCGGAGCCGGTAGCGGCATGTCCTTGCCCGCGACCGCGGCCTGCGCCGCCGCTCCACATCGGCTGACCGGTGTCATCACGGAGTTGCAGCACGTCGCCGGTTTCGGTCACTTCCACCGTTGAAGCGTGGATCATGCCTTCGTTGTCGGTGCCGTCCACGGTGACGGTGCTGCCCGGGGTAAGTGCCACCTCCTGGGCTTGCCAGTATTCCGGCGGGCCGAGTTCGACGTAAACGGTCTCGCCGCTTTCAGTGGTCAGGTCAAAACCGAAGTCATCCACCGCGGTCACGGTGCCGGTGGCCTGCCAGGGGGTGCCTGTTGCTCCCTGGGCAACGGGAGCCTCCGCGGGGCCCGCGGCGGGGTTCGCCGCACTGGGAGCGGTCTCTGCCTGGGATGCAAGCGGAGCGGGCGCGTCCGCGGCGGCTTCGGTATCGGGATTCGCGAGGTTGTAGGCAATCGCCGCACCTGCGGCGCCTATCACGGTAATCAGCAAAATGCCGAGGATGATTTTCTTGAACATAGGGAACTCCTTTGGTGTGGTAGCCGAATAGTCTGGTAGTCAGATAGTCTGGTAGTTCGCAGTGTACATCTCAGGTGTGAAGAAATTGTGAAGATGACATGAACGAAATATGGAGTTCCCCGCAAGCACGCCGCAAACGTAACATAATACTGCTCATTTTCTCATTTACGTCACTTTTGATTGACAAGCAAATCAAATATACTGATCGTTGTAGCCCATTGCTGCAATGCAGAAAGGTTGTGCTTTTATGAAATATGTCTTTGGCCCGGTGCCTTCTCGCCGTCTTGGGCAGTCTCTGGGGATTGATCCGATCCCGCTAAAAACCTGCAACTGGAACTGCGTTTACTGCCAGTTGGGGCGTTCCAAACCGATGACCAACGAGCGCAAGGTTTTCTTTCCGCCTGATGACATTCTGGCGGAGGTTGAGGAAGCCCTGAACGCTCACCGGCCCGGAGAGATTGACTGGGTGACTTTCGTCGGTTCCGGGGAGACCACGCTGCACGCCCGCATCGGGGAACTGATTCGCGGCGTCAGGGCACTGACGACCCTGCCGGTGGCGGTGATCACCAACGGAGCGTTGTTGTATCAGCCCAAAATGCGCGCCGAACTCGCCGCGGCGGATGCGGTGCTGCCCTCCTTCGATGCCGGAAACCCCGAACTTTACCGGCGCATCAACCGTCCCTACCCCGGCCTGACCTACGAGCGGCTGCTGGAGGGGCTGACTGCCTTCCGAAAGGAATACCACGGCCGTTTGTGGGTGGAGGTGATGCTGATCCGGGATTTGAACGATGACGGCCCCGCCCTGAAGGAGATTGCCGCGGCCCTGAAACGCATCCGCCCCGACGAGGTTCACATCATCCGCCCCACCCGCCCGCCGGTGGAGCCCTGGGTGCAGCCGCCGGACGAGGAAGGTCTGCTGCGTGCCCACGCAATTTTGGGCGACGTGGCGAAGATCATCCACCCAGCCAGCGGCTCTTTCGATTTGAGCGGCGACGAATCCCTGGTGGATGCGATTGTCGGTATCATCACCCGCCACCCGATGCGGGAGGACGAACTGCTGCGCACCCTGGTGCGCTGGACCCCCGGCGAAATCAGCGACACCCTGAAAGCCCTGGCAGACAGCGGCAAGGCCCAGGTGGTTGAGCGTTACGGTGTCCGTTTTTGGAGTGCGTCTCCGGCGTTTTTCCCGGACGGGGAGGCGGCGGGGTAAAACGAGCCGAAACGGGCCTTGTTTTTTTGGTATACTGAGAGAAATCCACAGCACAACTTCCATCGGAGGCGAATCCCATGAAGGTTTCCGTTTTGCAAGAGAATCTGGCGCACGGTTTGAGCATCGTATCGCGGGCGGTGGCACCGCGCAGCACACTGCCGGTACTGGGCAACATCCTGGTAGCAACGGACGAAGGCCGTCTGCGGCTCTCGGCGACCAACCTGGAACTGGGCATCACCTGCTGGATTGGGGCAAAGATTGAGGAAGAAGGCTCCACTACCGTTCCGGCGCGCACCTTCACCGATTTGATCGGCACCCTGCCGCCCGATCAGGTTCACATGGATCTGAGCGTCCGCACGCAGACGATGAACGTGCGCTGCGGCTCGACCAACACCGACCTGAAGTGCATTGATGCCCAGGAATTCCCGCCAATGCCGGTGCCCGACCTGGAGTCGGCCATTCAGATTGATGTGGGAACCTTCAAGGAGATGGTGCAGCAGGTGGCGTTCGCCGCCTCCACGGATGAAGCCCGCCCGATTTTGACCGGCGTGCTGGTAAAGGTGGAGGGCAGCCAGATTGTGATGGCTTCCGCCGACGGGTTCCGTCTCTCGGTTCGCACCGCTGAACTGGAGGCTCCGGTGGAGCAGGCGCTCACCGCGGTCATCCCGGCGCGGGCGCTCAGTGAACTGGCGCGCATCGCCGGTGACGGAAAAGAACCGATCAGGATGTCACTGATGCCGCAGAACGGACGCGTGATCTTCCGCACCAACGATACCGAACTGGTCTCGCAACTCATCGAGGGCCAGTTCCCCGATTACGAGCAGATCATCCCCCGCAGTTACCAGACGCGCACCGTGCTTTCCACCCCCGCTTTCCTGAAAGCCTGCAAGCAGGCGGAGATTTTTGCCCGCGAAGGCTCGCTGATTGCCCGGCTGAACATCTCCCCCGGAGAGAGCGAGATGGTTCCGGGCACGGTGGAAATCTCCGGTCAGTCGGAGGAGACCGGCTCCAGCCAGACGGTCGTAGATGCGTCCATTGAAGGCCCGCCGATTTTGATCGCTTTCAACGTGCGCTTCCTGCGCGAGGCCCTGGATGTGATCAAAACCCCCAATGTAGCCCTGGAAACAACAGCGAACACCAGCCCCGGCGTGCTGCGCCCGGTCGGAAATAACGATTTCGTCCACGTGATTATGCCGATGAATTTGGGGTAGGGTAAACTGCAAACCTTAACCGCTCCGCCGAATGTGTTCGGGGCAGAATATGCGGACATACGGGCAAGCAAAGTGATTTGGGAAGCCGCGAAAACGGTCTCGAACGACCTGCGGGGGATGTGCCCGAACTTCCCTGGCGGAAAATCACCAGAACTGCAATGCTCCACGGAGACTTTGGGGCGGAATTGCCAGTGGTTCGGTGAGCCCGCTGCCTGACTGCCAACCATGACACTCCCGCACCCTTCAACTGACCGGGCCTTACGCATTTACCTGACCCTGGCGCAATACCCCATCCTGAGAACCCGTATCCGTGCCCGAATGCGGACGGAACTGTTCAACCGCGGGGTGATTACCCCGGCTCAATTTGAAGCCGAGGTCCGTGAACAGGCCATCCGCTCCCAGGAACGCGAAGGCATTTACGACCCGCTTTGGGAGGAGAGCGAGGAAATCTGGGAAACGCGTCTGGACCGCGTCCGCAGCCACCTCACCGATTACTACTTTGCCTACAACCTGCAATTTGAACTGTTTGAGGAAATCGTCAAGGAAGTGCTGGCCGAGCGGTTGCAGCGCCCCGAAGAAATCGAAGTCTCTTTCAACCCGGAACTGGCCCCGCAAGAGATGCTCTTTGAGCATGCCCGGACGATTGAGAACCTGCCCCCCGACGAATTCGAGCGATACAAGCACCGCCTCGACGAGTTGATTGTTGTCCTGATTCGCCGCATGATCAGCGACCAGTTGGCGTACGTCAATATTGCCAGAAAATGGTTTCGGGTGGCAGATCTCCAAGAGATTCAGCGGCGCAAAATCGGCACGGGGAAGATTGGCGGGAAAGCCGCGGGGATGCTGCTGGCGAGCCGCATCCTGCACGAGATGGGGGACAGCGATATCCGCGAGAACATCCGCATCCCGGAGTCGTACTTCCTGGGGGCTGATGTGATGTACGCTTTCATGGCAATTAACGGGCTGGTCCACTGGGCAGACGAAAAGTACAAATCCCAAGAACAAATTCAGGCCGATTACGAACGCATCAAACAGGAATACCGGGACGCCGTTTTCCCCCCCGACATCCGCGAGAAATTGGGAGACCTCCTGGAAGAGGTTGAACACCGCCCGCTGATTGTGCGTTCTTCCAGTTTGCTGGAGGATAACTTCGGCACCTCCTTTGCCGGAAAATACGAGAGTGTTTTTGTCCCCAATCAGGGAACCCCGGAGGAGAATCTCGAATCCCTGGTGCAGGGCATCACCAGCGTTTATGCCAGCGGCCTGAACCCCGACGCACTGCTCTACCGCCGCAGCATGGGCCTGCTGGATTACGATGAGCGGCTGGCGGTGCTGATTCAGGTGGTGGAAGGCGGGCCGTTCGATAAATATCATTTCCCGCATCTGGCCGGGGTGGCGTTCAGCCGCAACCTGTACCGCTGGTCGCCGCGCATCCGCAAGGAAGACGGGTTCATGCGGCTGGTTTGGGGGCTGGGGACGCGCGCCGTGGACCGCGTCGGGCGGGATTATCCCCGCATCGTGGCCCTCAGCCACCCCGAACTGCGCCCGGATTCCTCCGCAAAATCCATCCGCCGCTACTCGCAGCAGTACATTGACCTCATCAATTTGGCAAAGAACCGGTTTGAAACGCGCCCCGTCCGGGAGGTGCTCACCCACCGCTACCCGCTGCTGCGCTATATCGCCCAGTTGGACCACGGCGGCTACCTTTCCACCATTCGCAGCAATATCTCCGAGCGCGATCTGGATAATGTGGTGCTCACCTTTGACGGGGTACTCAAGCGCACGCCGCTCGCTGACCGCATGAAGCGTATGCTCGCCATTTTGGAGGAGCACTATCACAGACCGGTTGATCTGGAATTTGCGGTTTATCTTACCGAGACCCGCACCACGCATCCCAACGCCCGGATTTCGATTTTACAATGCCGGCCGCAGGCGCGCCCCGAAGAGGGGGAAGCGACCCTGCCCGAACATATCCGTGAGGCGGATTTGATTTTCTCCACCCGCCGGATGGTGCCGCAGGGCAAGGTGAGCGGCATCCGTTATGTGCTCTTCGTGCCCCCGGAGGGATACTACGCCCTGCCCTCCGCCGCGGAACGTTCGAAACTGGCGCGCGCCATCGGACGATTGAACCAGACCCTGGAGGGGCAGCCGTTCATCTGTGTCGGCCCCGGACGCTGGGGAACAACCAACCCGGATTTGGGGGTCCCCATCGGTTACGCGGATATCTACAACACCCGTGCGCTGGTCGAACTCGCCGGGGAGGGCATCGGCCCGGCCCCGGAGCCTTCTTTCGGCACGCATTTCTTCCAGGATTTGATGGAAGCCAACATTTACCCGCTGGCGGTTTTCCTGGATGATGCGGATGTAATCTTCAGCCGGAAATTTTTCTACGAGACTCCCAACTGTCTGCGGGAGTTCTCCCCCGTTGCAGACGATCTGGAATCCTGCCTGCACCTGATCCGCGTCAGCGACTTTCGCCCCGCTCACCACCTGGAACTGGTGATGGATGAAAAATCGCGCCGGGCGGCGGCCTTTTTGCAAAAGGATTGATAGAGATCGCTCTCCTGTTGTTTACTCGGCGAACATCTCTGCCAGCGTAGCGAGTACCTCGCGTTGCGTTTCGGCATCCAGTACCCCCAGTTTTTGCACCAGACGGACTTTGTCCACCGTCCGAATTTGATCCAGGACAATTTGCCCGTCCTTTCCCTGAAAATGACAGTTGATCCGGGTGGGGTAGTTGCGCCCCTTTGTGGTCATTGGCGCGACGATAACCGTCCGTATCCAGCGGTTCATCTCATCGGGAGAGATCACCAGGCACGGACGCGTTTTCTGGATTTCGCTGCCGATGGTCGGATCAAGGTTGACCAGGAAAACGTCAAACCGCCGGACTACCAATCCCATTCGTCAGCCTCCCAATCTGTGGGGGGAGCAGTATCCTCATCCAGGAGTTTGTCGTCCCCTTGGGATGCCATTTCCTGAAAAGCAGCATCCCAGGTTGAACGAGGCTGGCGCATCGCGCGCACGATGATTTGATCCGGATGCACTTCCAGTTCAACCTCCGATGTCAGGTTGGTCTGTTCCAGCAGCAACCGGGGAATGCGGATGCCCTGCGAGTTGCCGATTTTTACAATGCGGGTTTTTACAACGGTTGGCATGATGTTCTCCTCGAGCGTGAGTACATTGTAGTTACATGCGCTTGATCTGTCAAGCGCACACCCCGCAAAAAGTGCAAGCAAATATTGTAGAAAGATTGCCGTTTGCCAACAAGCCGAGGTATTCTGGAGCCCCATCCCCCCTGCATCCCCCCTCACCCTTCGGGCAGGCTTCGCACTCCCCAGGGAAGGGGGGACTGGACTTTTCGGTGTGTGTGCGGCGCACTTCGTGCGCCGCACACACACCTGACAACGCAATGCGGAATTTGCTCAATTTCTGCGTCTTTTGCTTGCATCCCCCCGCAAAACTACGGCAGGTAGCCCCGCCAGGGCTGCTCGTCGGAATGAAATTTGAGGCTGGTATGAAAAAATTTGTTGCTGTTGCCGGAAACATCGGCGTGGGAAAATCCACCCTGGTAAATTTACTTTGCCGCGAACTGGGCTGGGAGCCGTTTTATGAACCCGAAGCGGAGAACCCCTACCTGGCCGATTTTTACCGCGACATGAAAACCTGGGCTTTTCACTCGCAGATTTTCTTCCTCACCCATCGGCTGCGCATCCACCGCCGTCTGATTGACCATCCCAACTCGGTCATTCAGGACCGCAGCGTGTACGAGGATGCCGAGATTTTTGCACACAATCTCTACAACCAGGGGCAAATCAGTGAGCGGGATTACGGTACTTACCGCGAACTGTACCGCGTTTTAAGCGGGTTCCTGCCCCCGCCTGACCTGGTGATTTACCTGCGGGCTTCAGTGGATACCCTGCTGCGACGCATCCGCCGCCGGGGACGGGACTACGAGCGCAAAATCAGCCCCGATTACCTGGCACAACTCAACGCGCTTTATGATACCTGGATTGCAGATTTTGGTTTGTGCCCGGTGCTCACCGTCCCCGCAGATGACCTCGATTATGTGCAGCATCCCGGCCATCTGGCGCTGATTGTCCAGAAGGTGCAGGAAAAACTGACGGGCAAGGAGGAGGTCGTCTTCGCTCCGGATGAGATTTCCAACGGCCTGTGAATTTTCAGGGGGCGGGATTAATCTCCCGCCCCCTGCTTACTCCTCTTTGCTGCGCAAATGGGGGAACAGAATCACCTCGCGGATGGTCGGGCGGTCGGTGAACAGCATGGTCAGGCGGTCCACGCCGAGGCCAAAGCCGCCGTTGGGGGGCATTCCGTAGCGCATCGCCCGCAGGTAGTCTTCATCCATCGGGTGGCGTTCCTCGTCATCGGCATCGTAATCGCGCCCCATCTCCAGAAAGCGGGCTTCCTGGTCGAGCGGGTCATTCAACTCGGTGAAGGCGTTGCACAACTCCATCCCGCCGATGAACCCCTCAAAGCGCTCCACCGTCTGCGGGTCGCCGGGCTTGCTCTTGGCGAGGGGCGAGATGTCCCGCGGGTAGTCGTAGAGAAAGGTGGGCTGGATGAAGTTCGGCTCCAGGAAATCGCTGATCAGGGCGTCAATCAGTTTGCCGCGCGTGGCGTTGGGTTTGGGTTCCAGCCCCCGGGCCGCCATCGCCGCCCGCAGGGAATCCGCATCCGGGTATTCGGCGATGTCAATTCCGGCGGCATCAATCAGCCCCTGACGCAGTTCAACACGCTTCCACGGGGGCGTCAGGTCAATTTCGTGCCCCTCGTAGGTGATTTTGGCCGTGCCCAGCACCTGCTCGGCGGCGAAGGAAATCATCTGCTCGGTGAGTTCCATCACCTGAAGGTAATCGGCATACGCCCAGTAGAATTCCAGTTGGGTGAACTCCGGGTTGTGCTTGTAAGAAACGCCCTCGTTGCGGAAATCGCGCCCGATTTCGTACACCCGCTCCAGGTTTCCAACCAGCAGCCGCTTGAGGTACAACTCGAAGGAGATGCGCAGGTACAAATCCTGCTTGAGTTGGTTGTGATGGGTGATGAAAGGACGCGCCGCCGCTCCGCCGTAGATCGGCTGAAGGATGGGGGTTTCCACTTCCAGAAAGCCGCGTTCATCCAGGAACTGCCTCAGCGCCCGCAGGATGCCCGCCCGTGTCCGAAAGACCTCCCGCACCTCAGGGTTGACCGCCAAATCCGCGTAGCGCTGGCGGTAGCGGGTTTCGGGGTCGGTGAGCGCGGCGTGCTGGATCACCTGCCCGTCCACCACCTCGTCTTTGGCGGCAGGCAGGGGGGTGATGGCTTTCGCCAGCATCTTGAAGGATTCCACCCGCAGGGTTGGCTCGCCGGTGCGGGTGCGGAACATTTCCCCCGACGCCTGGACGAAATCGCCCAAATCAAACTGGGTGTTGAAGAATTTGAGTTGCTCCCTGCCGATGTCGTTGGCGCGGAAGAAGAGTTGCACGCGCCCGTCACCGTCTTCGATGTGGGCGAAGGTGATTTTGCCCATCGCGCGCATGGAGCGCAGCCGACCGGCGAGGGTGGCGCGCACCGGCTCTGGGTTCTCGGCTTTCTCCGCCTGCTCGAAGGCGGCGATGGCTTCCTTGCTGGTGTGCGTGCGCTCGACGCGGGTGGGGTACGGCTCAATACCGGCGGCGCGCAGTTTTTCAGCCTTCTCCAGGCGGATTTGTTCCAGTTTGGTGTATTCAGCGGACATGGTTCACTCCGTGGTGTGCAGGTTGGCAAGTGGGCGCCTTACACTGACAAAAAAAGCCCCGCGGCGAATCATCGCGCGGGGCATTGAGGGTACAAGGCCCCGTGATTTACGAAACTTTCAAAACCTTGACGGTGAACTCACCGTTGGGCGCATGGACGGTGACCAGGTCACCGGCCTTGTGCCCCAGCAGGGCCTTGCCCAACGGGGATTCGTTGGAGATGTAGCCATTCTGCGGGTCAGCCTCCGCCGCCCCGACGATGGTGTACTTTTCCGGGGAGGTGCCGTCCTCCTGGATTTCGACCTTCGCACCAACCTCGACGACATCAAAAGTCGCGTTTTCGTCAATAATGCGCGCATTGGAGAGGATGATTTCCAACTCGTGGATGCGTCCTTCCACGAAGGCCTGCTCGTTTTTGGCGGCATCTACCTCGGCATCGTTGTCGATTCCGGCATCGCCATCCGCCATCGCCTCGTGCAGTCGTTCAGCGACCTCCTGCCGCCGCACGGTGCGCAGGTACTCCAGTTCACCTTGAAGTTTGTCAAACCCGGCCTGAGTCAGATACATTTTCGTCATGGCTTTTCCTGAATTTGGAAGAAGGGTGTCCGCGCACCACCGCAGACACCCTTGCTCAATTTATCGGTTCCTGGCAAAGAACCAGCGGCACAAAAGGGTTAAAAGGCCTTCTGCCGCCGCGGGCGCACATTTTAGCATAATTTGGAAAGAGCGGCAAGGAGAACGAAAACTATGGATGCAGGATGGGGGGCAGGCAAAAGATGTGGAAATTCCTATGTGTTTCCCTCGCCCGCACACAAGACTGGCAGTCCTGGCAGGACTGCCAGTCTTCATTTGGCGAACAGGACAGGCAAATGTTGTAGAAAATGTATAGCCATGCGGGAACTGCTTTTTTGCCCCCTACCCTGCCCTCCCCCCGCCCCCCCCCCCCCCCCCCCCCCCCCACGGGGGGGGGGACCCCAACGGGAGAAATTTGGGGGGGGGGGGGGGGGGGGGAGGGGGGGGGGGGGGGGGTTGGGTGGGGGGAACCCAGGCGTTCTACAACATTTGCTTGCACCCTCTCTGTCCTGCTCCCGGCAGGGCGGGG
>CAZPSL010000029.1:0-14497 GCA_964589145.1 uncultured Anaerolineales bacterium | reverse complement strand
CGGCTGCAACCGCTGAAAATAGGCCAGCGTGAACGGCTCGGTCAGTTCAGGGGTCAGCAGCCAAAGATAGGCGTTGACCAGCAGCCCCAAACTGAGCAGCAGCACGCTCCAGTTCCAGGCGTTGCCGCGTGCCAGACGGGTGTTCAGCCGCGCGGGAAACCGCTCAAAAGCCGCTCGCCGCGGCCAGGAGGCGGTCAGCAGCCCCAGGAGGACCAGCACAACTGCCAGAACCCCGGCGATGATCATCAGGCGGCTCCGGGTCAGCCCAAGGAGCAGGGCGCTGCCGCTTTCCGCCGGGATGCGCGCCAGTGCCCAGGCCGCCAACAGCCCGCTCAGGGCGGCCAGCGCAAGCCAGATGCGCAGGGTCAGGATGTGTTTCGGTGCAGGGACGGTTTTCATGGCGTTGTGGTATTATATCGCATCAACGGCAGGGCTTGCGCGGTGTGTCGAACCACGGAGCGCACGAGGTTCTCTTTCGTGGAATGACTGCTGTCAATTTGTGTTGCGAGGAGGTTCACATGAACCGAAATAGCGGCTTTACCATTGCCCTCATCCTTTTGCTTGTTTTTCTCTGCCTGTGCCTGTGTGTCGCGGTGATTTGCTGGGGCAGCATTGCCTGGCTGAACCAGTTGCCCGACAGTTTTGATGTCAACTGGGATTCCGATCAATCCTGGTCGTTTGGCGAGACCACCCCGACCCCGGTGGTGGTGCGCCCCACACTTCAGGCGGACGAACCCGCTGCGGGAACGGCAGTCACCCCGGAACTGAGTCCCCGTGGCTCCGGCCAGGGGGAGCAGACAGCGCCAGAGGGTGCGGATTCCCCGCCGATTGTTTACATCCCCGAAGATACTCTCGCAACCCTCGAGACTGTCATCGTCCCGATCAACGACCTGCTGGATTTGGCGGAGCGGCTCGGCGGCGTTCCTGACATCCCGGAAACCTTGCCGCCCCCGGAACGCTTCTACGAGGTCGGCGACCGGCAGAATTTCTGGGTGACGAACGTGGACACCAACGAGAACGCCCAAATCGAGGCTGTGCTGCGCTATGTCACCGACCACGCCTACTTTTGGGTGGAGGACGGCGTATCCTACGATGCGGATGAACTTCAGGCGTTGGCGGAGACCTTCGAGAATCACATCTACCCCACCGACCGGGAATTTTTTGGCAGTGAGTGGACTCCCGGCGTGGACGGCGACCCGCATTTGTACATCATTCTGGCGAGTGATTTGGGGTACAGTCTGGCGGGTTACTTCTCCTCGGCGGATGAGTATCACCCGCTGGCGCACGAGTATTCCAACGCTCACGAGACCTTCATGCTCAATGCCGATAATATCGACCTGGGCGATGAGTTCACTTACGGTGTGCTGGCGCATGAATTTCAGCACATGATCCACTGGAATCAGGACCGCAACGAGAGTTCCTGGCTCAATGAGGGCTTTTCGGAACTGGCCGCCTTTCTCAACGGTTACGATGTGGGGGGGTTCGATTACTCGTATGCCATTAATCCCGACCTGCAACTTAACGACTGGCCGAACGATCCAGGCGCCACCGGTCCGCATTACGGCGCTGGTTTTTTGTTTGTGGCGTACTTTTTGGATCGTTTTGGGGAACGCGCCACCCAGGCGGTGGTGGCGGATCAGGCTAACGGCCTGATCAGTGTAGACCAGGTACTCGCCGATTTGAATATCAGCGACCCGCTGACCGGCGCACCCATTACGGCCGATGACGTTTTTATCGACTGGGTGGTTGCCAATTACCTGCTCGATGGCAGCGTCGCCGATGGCCGTTTTACCTATCACAACAACCCCAGTGCGCCGCAGGCCGATGAGGTCAAAACGCTTTTTGAGTGCGGGCCGGGGATGCGTACCAGCGATGTCCGCCAGTACGGCGCGGATTATTACCGCCTCACCTGCGAGGGTGATACCACCATCCACTTTGAAGGCTCCGTCCGGACCGGTGTGCTCCCCCAGGACCCGTATTCCGGCGGATATGCCTTCTGGTCGAACAAAGGTGACGAATCCGATATGACGCTGACCCGCTACTTTGATTTCCGCGAAGCCGGTGCACCGCTCACCTTTTCCTTCTGGACGTGGTACGACCTTGAAGAAGATTACGATTATCTCTACCTGGAGGCCTCTACCGACGGCGAGACCTGGGAGATTTTGCAAACCCCCTCTGGCACCGCCGAAGACCCCTCCGGCAACAGTTACGGGTGGGCCTACAACGGTCTCTCCGGCGGGGATGGACACTGGATCAACGAGCAGATTGACCTCTCGCGGTTCGCGGGGCAGGAGGTCTGGCTGCGATTTGAGTATGTTACGGATGCCGCCGTCAACGGGGAGGGATTCCTGCTCGATGATGTTTCCGTGCCCGAAGTCGGTTACTTCAACGATTTTGAAGCGGATTCCGATGATTGGGAGGCTGCCGGCTTTGTGCGCATCCAGAACGTGCTTCCCCAAACCTACCGCCTGGCGCTGATTTCCATCGGCGATACCACCACCGTTGACTACATCCCGCTGGCCCCCGATAACACCGCCGACATCCCTATTTCCATCGGCAACGGTGTGGACGAGGTGATTTTTGTGGTCACCGGCACCACCCGTTACACCCGTCAGCCTGCTGCCTACCGCTTCGAGTTTCGGCCTTGAGCCTTTTTCAAAGAGTGACGGCATTGTCAGACCCGTCCTCTTGCCCGACAAGACAGGAGTGAACCATGACTGAGAACCAATCCCAGCCTCAGAACACCGATCAGAGCAGCGGTCACCGCGGCTTGCTCATCGGAGCGATTATCGCAGTGATCTTGCTGATTGCGGTGGTGTTTGGCGTGATAATCGGTATGGGAAAATCGGAACCGGCGACCCCCGTTCCCCCGGCGGAGACCGAAGCCGCGCTGGCGACCGCTACCCTGACCCCGGAGATGGAAGAAACCGCCGAGGCCACTGCAACCGCGACCGAGGAAGCCCCCGCCGAACCAACCGCAGAACCTACCGCTGCCCCCACAGAGGCGCCGACACCCGAACCTACGGAGGAACCTCCCGCCGGTCTGCCTCCTGACCCGCAGGAGATTGCTTTCCAGGCGGAAGACGGGAGGGCGTTGCAGGGACGCTACTATCCCGCGGCGGCCCCCGGTGCGCCGGTCATCGTGCTGATGCACTGGGCGCCCGGCGACCTGGAAGATTGGAACGAAATCGCCTTTTGGCTGCAAAACCGCGGCCTCAGCGGCACCAGCCCGAATGTCGGCACACAGCCCTGGCTTGACCCGACCTGGTTCCCCGCCATGCCGGAGGGCAAGTCGTATGCGGTGTTCACCTTCAATTTCCGCGACTGCTCCGGCGGCTGCGCTTCCTTCGATCGGGAGGGCTGGCGCATGGACGCGCTGGCTGCGATGCGGACCGCCCGCTCCCTGGAGGGCGTTGATCCCAACCGGGTGACGGCGATCGGCGCCAGCATCGGCGCGGATGGCTCGGTGGATTCCTGCGGCCCGCTCAACGCCGAGGCTCCGAACAGTTGCTGGGGTGCGCTGTCGCTCTCGCCGGGTGATTATCTCAATGTCCCCTACGCGGACGCGGTCGGCATTTTGATGCAGGAGTCCCCGCCGAAGCCGGTCTGGTGTTTCTACGCAACCGGGGATGGCGGGGCGGTGCAGTCCTGCCAGTCGGCAGGCGGCGACCAGTATCGCACGGTCGAGTGGGATGGCAACTGGCACGGGATGGAATTGATCGCTCCCGACCGCGACCCCAACGCCATGCAGTTGATCCTGGATTTTTTGGCAACGCTGGGCTTGTAACCGCCGGAGCGGATTCCTGCCAAGACTGCCGCTCCTTGAATGTGGAAGGGAAAACAATGACCGAACCTTCTCAAATTTCACCGGGAGATTACGACCGCCTGAAAATCTACCTGATTGACCAGGTCGCGCGCCGCGGCGAGGGGGAGGCGGCTTACGATGAAGCATACCGGCAAAGAGTGGAAGGCTGGCTGGCGGACGCGTATGCACAAACCCGTCTGGAACTCAATGAGCCGCTGCGCCAGCAATTGTTTCGCGATGTCCTCGCGGAACTGGTCGGTTACGGCCCTTTGCAGCCTTTGCTGGATGACCCGCAAAACAGCGAGATTATGGTCACCGGCCCCTACCAGATTTACGTCGAGCGGCGGGGCAAACTGGTGGATGTTCCGCTAAAGTTCAGGGACGAATCTCATTTGATGCGCATCATTGACCGGATGCTGGCCCCGATGGGTCGGCGGGTTGACCGCGACAACCCCACGGTGGACGCCCGCCTGCCCGATGGCTCGCGCGTCAACGTCGTCATCCCGCCGGTGGCGGTGGACGGCCCTTGTGTCACCATCCGCAAGTTTGCCGTGATGGATTTTACGATGGCGCAATTGATTGAGTTGGGCACAGTCACCAAACATATGGCGGAGTTCCTGGAGGCTTGTGTTGTGGCTCGGCTCAACATTCTGATCACCGGGAACACCAGTTCGGGGAAAACCACCCTGCTGAACGTGCTCACCGATTTCATCCCCGGCTCGGAGCGGATTGTCACCATCGAGGACGCGGCGGAACTCAACCTGAAGCAGAAATACACCGTCCGCCTGGAGACCAAATCCCCCGGCGTTGACGGAACCGGCGAGGTCACCACCCGCGATCTGGTGCGTAATGCCCTGCGGATGCGCCCCGACCGCATTGTGGTTGGCGAGGTGCGCTCCGGCGAGGCGATGGATATGCTCCAGGCGATGAACACCGGCCACGACGGCTCCATCACCACCCTGCACGCCAACTCCCCGCGGGATGCAATCTCCCGCATTGAGACGATGGCGATGATGTCCGGGCTGGATTTGCCCCTGATGGCGATCCGCCAGCAGATTGCCTCGGCGATTGATCTGATCATCCACATGGAGCGGCTGACGGACGGGACCCGCAAGGTGGTCCGCGTTTCCGAGGTCCCGCGCATGGAGGGGGATATCGTCACCCTCTCGGATTTGTTCCGCTTCGACCAGACGGGTGTCGGCGCTGACGGCAAAATTCTGGGAAACATCCGTGCTACGGGGTTACGGCCTGTCTTCACTCCGCGGCTGGAGGTTGCCGGCTTCAAACTGCGCGGCGAGATTTTCGGCGGGTAGCGGGCAAAGTCAGGCCGCGGCCCCCCTCCCCAAAATTTCCGCCTTGGTTCCCCTCTCCCTGTGGGAGAGGGGTTAGGGGTGAGGGTAGGAGGAGGGGCCGGGGATGGGGGCACACTCGACAATGCAATGCTGAATTTGCTCAATTTCTGCATCTTCTGCCATGCACCCCCGCTTCACGGGTGCAGGCAAATGTTGTAGAAATTCCTATGTGTTTCCCTCGCCCCGCACACAAGACTGGCAGTCCTGCCAGGACTGCCAGTCTTCATTTGGCGAACAGGACAGGCACCGAACACCCTGCCCCGTCGGGGGGAAGGGCAGAGACATGCGGCTGCTCAATTTCTGCATCTTCTGCCATGCACCCCCGCTTCACCGAATCTGTGCTATTTGACGGCATTCGTGTTAGAATCTGCCACCAAAACGAACGCTGGATAATCGCTCTTGAACTTCCCTTTTCGGTTTTCACACCAGACCCAATACCGTTTGCTGGTGCTGCCTTATTTTGCAGGAACGCTTTTGCTTGTTATTTTGCCTGCGCTGACCACGGTAGCCATTTCGTTAATGCGCTACAATGCCATCAGCACGCCGGAATTTGCCGGAATAGATAATTTTCTGGCAATGTACCGCTCGTCTTATGTGCGGATCGGGCTAAAAAATTCGCTGATTTTCGTTGTTCTGGCGGTGCCGCTGCGGGGGATTGGCGCTTTGCTGCTGGCGCTTTTCATGCAGAGCAAGCGGGCCGGGTTCGGTTTCTTTCGTTCAGCAGTATATTTACCCACTATCATGCCGGAGGTGGCTTATGCGGTCATTTGGCTGTGGATTTTCAATCCCCTGTACGGGCCGCTGAACATTCTCTTGTCTGCAATTGGACTCCCTGCCCCGGAATGGCTCACCGACCCGATGCTGGCACGCATTGCTATTGTGCTGATGATGGGCTTTCAACTCGGAGAAGGGTTTGTCATCATGCTGGCCGGATTGCAAAGCATTCCGCATTCATTTTATGAAGCCGCGAGGGTAGATGGCGCAAATGCATGGCAGATGTTTTGGCAGATTACCTTTCCTCTGATTTTGCCCTGGCTGCTTTTGCTGACTTTTCGCGACCTGCTGGTAAGCCTGGAACACACCTTCACACCATCCTTTGTGATCACTTACGGCGGCCCCTATTATGCTACAACCTTCTTGCCTTTGCTGATTTATGAACTGGCCTTCGACTTTTTTGATTTCGGATTAGCCGCCGCGGTGATGGTGGTCGCTTATGCCTTTCTGATGCTGCTGGTGATTGGCGGGTGGAAATTGGTACAACGCAGAGGCCTGCATGTCTGACTGGAAAGTATGGCTGCGTTACTTCCTTGCGGTAGTGATCAGCATCGTGTTTATCCTGCCGCTCTATTGGGCTTTCGTGGCCTCCCTGCGCCCCATGGAATTGCCCCCGCCGTCAACCATCGAGTGGTGGCCTGCCGAGCCCGCCTGGGAAAACTACCGGCAGATTTTTGATGTTGTGCCTCTCGCCCGCTACACGGGAAATTCCCTGTTTGTAGCAGCGATAGCAGTGCCTGTTACGACTTTAATCGCCTCACTGGCGGGGTTTGGCATCAGCCAGATTTCCGATGAGCCTTTCCGCCGTCAACTGTTGTGGTTCAACATTGTTGCCCTGATGATCCCCGGTGCAGCGGTTTGGATCTTTCGTTTTCTGATTGTCAAATGGATGGGATTGTTTGATACTCTCTGGGCTTTGATCCTGCCTGCCTTTGCTGCAACCACGCCTCTTTTTGTTCTGCTCTTTTACTGGGGATTTCAACACGTCCCGCGCGAGATGTTCGATGCCGCCCGATTAGATGGCGCTGGACCGCTCAAACTGTGGTGGAAACTGGCGGTTCCTCTCTCCCGCCCGACGATCACGGGGGTTACAGTACTCACGTTTGTTCTCTACTGGAGCGATTTTATCTCGCCCGTTATTTACATTTTCACGCCGCAGCATTACACTTTGGCAATTGGCGTTGAGATTATCAAGCAAATGGATCTAACAAATATCCCGCTGCTGATGGCCGCCTCAATCTTTATGGCTGCACCGGTCATCCTGCTCTTCTGGATTTTACAGCGATTTTTCCTGCATGATCTTTCACTGGCAAACCTGTTCGACAGGAGTTAACAACCATGAAACAGCCTCGCGCATCTCGTCTTTTCCTGCTTTTGGCCCTTGTATCACTGTCCCTTCTTCTCTTGCTGAGCGGATGCGGGGGCGAATCTCCCCCCGATAAAACAGTCAGTTTTGCCGTTTTTGGAGACCCCGCGGAGTTCGCGGCCTATCAGCAACTGGTATCTGCTTTTGAGGATGCCCACCCGGATATCAAAATTGAACTCAGTCACATTCCGGGGCAGGGCGAATACCGTCAACGGCTGGCAACCGAATTCGCGGGGGGCGATCCACCCAACGTGGTGCTGCTCAATTACCGCCGTTTTGCCACCTTTGCGGCAGAGGGCGGTCTGACGCCGCTTGGCCCTTACCTGGAGTCCAGCGAGGTCATCCAGCCGGACGATTTCTACCCCATCACCCTGCAATCCTTTGAATACGATGAGCAACTCTGGTGCATCCCGCAGAACTTGTCCAGTCTGGTGGTCTATTACAACCGGAATTTGTTCGATGCTGCCGGATTGTCCTACCCTGCGGATGATTGGACCTGGGATGATTTTCTGACTGCCGCCCGTGCCCTGACACAGGACCTGGACGGAGACGGTCAAACCGACCAGTACGGAGCGGGAATCTCCCCGAAACTTTTTCGGCTGGCGCCTTTCGTATGGCAAAATGGCGGCGATATTGTGGATAATCCTGCCGCCCCTTCCCGGTTGACTCTGGATACCCCGGAATCCCGCGCGGCCTTTGAATGGTTTGTCAACTTGCAGGTAGAGGAACACGTTGTCCCGGATGCCGTAGCCGAATCCGGCGAATCCAGCGAATCCCGTTTTCTGAACGGCACACTGGGAATGTATTTCAACAGCCGCCGCGGGGTGCCCACCTACCGTACAATCTCAACCTTTCAATGGGATGTAGCCCCACTGCCGCGCAAACTCCAGCCAGCGGGAATCCTGCACAGCGATGCTTACTGCCTCTCCGCTGCTACTGAAGACAAAGAATCCGCCTGGACGTTTATCGAGTATGCAAACTCGGTTGCCGGGCAGACCATTGTGGCACAGTCCGGGCGCACCGTCCCTTCGCTGATTGCCGTGGCCGAATCTCCGGCTTTCCTGTCTCCCGATTTACCTCCGGCCAACAGCCGCGTTTACCTGGATACGGCACCCTTTATCCGGGGGGTGCCGATAATGCCCGGCTGGGTGGGGGTAGAAAAAACCGTCAGCGAGGAAATCAAAAAAGCATTTTATGGGGATGCCAGCATAGACGAAGCCATCCGGCAGGCCACCGACCTGGCGCAGCCTTATTTTGATGAAAACACCCCCTGATGGGGCGGGGGTGAGGGCGGTTCTGTCCTGGCGCAAAATGGAGCATCATCTTGTCCTCTCATACTTTAATCCCTGATTTGCTGCGCACACTCCCGGAGGGGGAAATCGTTGATGTGTGTATTGGCCTGCGCTGGACGGCAGTTGTCCTGGAAACCGGGGACGGACGCCGTTGCGGATTGGCCTCTACCCTCGCGGGAACACATGAACACACCGGAGAACCGGATATTCCCGCTGCCGGACATCTGGCTGGCTCCCCCGCATCGGAACTGGCGGCATATCTGCTTGCCGGGCACCCCACGCGGCGCAGCGTAGGGATGGCTACGGTCAACGCCCTGCTGCCGCGTACGCCCCAGGCCTGGGTGGATCAGAATGCGGAAGAGACCATCTTGCGGTTGGGGATGGGGAAGCGGGTGGTGCTGATTGGGCATTTCCCCTTTGTGCCGCGTTTGCGGGCGCAACTTGCCCATCTGGATGTACTCGACCAGAACCCGAAAGCGGGCGATTTGCCGCCGGAAGCCGCCCCCGACGTGCTGCCCCGGGCCGACGTGATTGCCATTACCAGCATGACCATTTACAACAACACGCTGGAGCCCCTGCTGGATCTTTGCCCGCCGCAGGCACAGGTCATGCTCTTGGGGCCGAGCACACCGCTCAGCCCGGTTTTATTCCGCTATGGCGTGAGTATTCTGGCGGGGTCAATTGTTGAAAATATCGAGGCGGTTGTGCGTGCAGTCGAACAGGGCGGGAACTTCCGGCAGGTGCACCACGCTGGGGTGCGGCTGGTCACGCTGCGGGCGGATCATCTTTTGGGGGCGAAATTTGCCTGACGCCGCCCAGCCAGCGGATTGCCAGCATCCCGACCCCCAGCGGCATCCAGTAGGTGACACCGCGGTAAGTAATTGCCACGATTGCCGCGTCTCCCAGCGGGATAAAAAATGATGCCAGCAAAAGGGTCAGCGCGCCCTCCACAACGCCGACGCCGTTGGGCGTGGGGGAGACTACCGTGAACAAAAAGGCGATGCTGACCGCAGCCAGGATGGTCCCCGTGGAAGCGGGCACATCAAAAGCCAGGAAAACCGAATACATCACAATAATCAGCAGCGATTTCCCGCTCAACGAGAGCAGCATCGGCCAGAGCAGGTTCTCCGGTTTGCCGCGCAGTTCATTCATCCCCTCGGCGACATCGTGGGCAAAGGTGTATCCCCGTTCAAGGGAGAGATAGTCCCCCGATTTGTTGCGCCGGAAGGGGCGCACAATTTTGTTCACCAGTCGGGCTGCCCACACCAGAAACCGCCCCAACTGCTGCTCGGAGACCATACCCAGGTAAAGCACCGCAGCGATGAAAATTGCGATCAGCACCAGAATGCCCGTGGCGAGCAGTTCCGTGGTTTGCAGTTGCCCGCGCCGGAACAGCACCAGCAGCCCCAGTGCGAGAACCGCCAGATACCCGGCATAATCAAACAAAAGATACAGCGCCGATGCCACCGTGGTGCGGGCGCGTGAATAGTTTTTTCGCTTTGCCTCCGAGATGAAAACAGCCATTCCCCCGACGCCTACGGTTGGAGTGACAACATTGATGAAGTTCGCCGCGGCGGAGGCCAAAATCATATCCGGCAGCCGTTCCTCAATCCCCAGCACCCGGTACACTGCCCGGTACAGCGCGGCCACATTTACCAGCCAAAGCCCCTCCGCCAGCACTGCAATCAGCAAAAAGCGCACATCGCCGCGCCGTACCGTATCAATAATGTTCCCCAGTTCTTCAAATTGCGTGATGATGAAAACCGCTCCGGCAACCATCACAAGGGTAATCAGGATTTTCCGCATACCTGGCATTATAGCAGATAAAAAAGCGGACAAAAGCCCCCTTCCCTGCCTCGGGTGCCGGAAAAAGATGCAGAAATTTGGAGATGGGAACTTATCCTGTCGGGCATTTTCGGGCACGCAGTGCCCGAAAATGCCCGCTCATTCCTCCATGGGTCGTGCCGCTGCGCGCTTCAGGGAGCGGGATGTTCCCCGAAAGTGACCTCCATCTCCAGAGTTTGCTGGCCCCTCACAACTTCCAGCGTGGCGCGCTCCCCGGGCGCAAAGGTATACAACGCGTTGATAAAGGGATGCTCCTCGTTCAAATTCACCTCCCCGATGCGGGTGATGATGTCACCTTTTTGCAGCCCGGCCTGCTCTGCCGGACTGCCGGGGGCTACGCCGGAGATGTAAACCCCGTACTCCACCGGCAGTCCGTAGCGGCGGGCGATGCCGGGGGTGATCCATTGCCAGCGCACGCCCAGGTAGGGGTACGAGACGTAGCCCTTTTCAATCAGTTGCTGGCTGATCGCCCGCACGGTGTTGACGGGGATGGCGAAGCCCAGCCCCTCGGCCACCGCGCTGCCAAAGCCGCCGCCGCGCACAATCAGCGTGTTGATGCCGACCACCTCACCCGCCAGGTTGACCAGCGGTCCGCCGGAATTGCCCTGGTTGATGGCCGCATCGGTTTGAATCAGCCCCTCCATCTGGTAGTTGCCATTGACGTCAATCGAGCGTCCGGTCGCACTCACCACGCCGACCGTGACCGTGTTCTTGAAATCGCCCAGCGGCGAGCCGATGGCGATCACCGTTTCGCCGGGTTTGAGCGCGTCCGAGTTGCCCAGCGGGGCTACCGCGGGCACTTCGCCCTCCACCTTGAGCACGGCAATATCCGCGAAGGAATCCGCACCCACCACCTCGGCGGGGCGTTCCTCCCCGTCGGCGAAAATCACCGAGACTTCTTTGGTATCCTCAACGACGTGGTTGTTCGTCAGGATATACCCCTGCTCGGAGATGATTACCCCGCTGCCGCTGACCGGATGATCGGGCGTGGTGCCGAAGAAGGTAGTTTGTCCGGGGACGATGCCTACTACAGTGACAACCGCCGGTCCGACTTTTTCCACCGCTTCCGTGATAGGGGTTTCAATATCGGTGATGATGATTTGGTTAGCGGCGGTTGCCGCGGGTGCCTCGGAGGGGGTTGGGGCGGGTTCCGCTATGGAAAGTGGAATCTGCTGATGGGCGATTCCCTGGTAAACCGCCACCCCGCCGACCACCGCGCCGCCCAGCGCGGCGAACCCGGCCAGAGATACCACGAGAAATGCGTAGATGATTTTCTTCCACATAGTTCTGTACCTGTTCCTGATAAGTTTTGCGCCAGGACGTGTGAGGTACTCAAAGACCTCACACGTCTTGAGCGGGGGGTAGAGGAGAAGTAAGAAACACATTTGTTTTACGTGAATCATTGTACTGAGTATGCGTTATCCCCGTTTTGCGGTTTGGTTAAGATGCGGTAACAAATTGAAAAGCATCCCGCCTCTTCCTTCTGCCCCGAAGATTCCAGAAGATAAAAAAAAGACTGGCAGTTCTGCCGGAACTGCCAGTCTTGAAACCTGAAACGCTACCGTCGGCGGCCGGATGACCCCAGCACCAGCGAGGCGTAGTAGAGCAACTGCATAATTGCAGTGAACAGCGCGGCCACATAGGTCAGCGCGGCGGCGTTGAGTACCGCGTTGACCCCGCGTTGTTCGTCTTCGCCCGTGATGATGCCTGATTCCACCAGCATCCGTTTGGCGCGGGCCGAGGCGTTGAACTCCACGGGAATGGTCGCAAATGCGAACAGCGCGCCCAATCCGAAGACCAGCACGCCCAGCCAGGCCAGCCCCGTGAAGTGAAACAGCAGCCCGATGATGATGAAAATCCACCCCAGGTATGAGCCGATATTCACCGCCGGAACCAGCATGGCGCGAAAGCGCAGCGGGCCGTACCCTTCGGCGTCCTGCATGGCGTGGCCCAACTCATGGGCGGCGATGGCGATAGATGCCACCGAGGGCTGGCTGTAAACTTTCTCGGAGAGCCGCAGCACCTTGCTGCGCGGGTCGTAATGGTCGGTCAGGTTGCCGCGCACGCCCTGAATCTGCACGTTATACAGGTTCGCGTACTGGATCAGCCGTTGGGCGGCCTGAGCGCCGCTCAACTGGCTGCGGGCCGGCACCTTGCTCCACTTGCGGTAGGCTGAACTGACGTAAATTTGTGCGCCCAGCGTCAGCAGAATGGCCGGGACCATGCACAACAGGTAAGTCGGGTCGAAGTAAAAGAATGGGTACATCGGAGCACTCCACAAAACAGATGGATTGTTTCCCTCCCGCCGGATACGTTGGTTGCAGGGCTTTTGCCGAAATTGGGTTATTTCACCATGTCCTTGAGCACTTCGATGGCCTTGTCCAGTTGGGGATCAATCCCGTTCTGGATGTCCTCGTCACTCAGGATGATGACATCTTCCGGGTCCACATCCAGGGTTTCGATGTCAAAGCCTTCATCAATCGCGGCCTGCGGAACAACCACGACCATGTAATCCGGTGTCAGCCCGACCTCATGGATTTGCCGTTCATTCGGGGTCAGCCAGCGGGCGATGGTGACACGCACCGCGCCCTCATCGTTGACCAAGGGAACCCAGTTTTGGACTGAACCTTTCCCGAAGGTGGTCGTTCCCACCAGGGGGGCGCGCCCGTGATCCTGAAGCGCGCCGGAGACGATTTCGGAGGCGGAGGCGGTACCCTCGTTGACCAACACCACCAGGGGAACCTCGGTTGCCAGCCCGTTGCCCAGGGCATCGTATGTTTCGCGGCTGCCGTCACCGTAAACCTCGTACATCACTACCGTACCCTTGGGCAGGAATTCGGAGGCAACCTCCACCGCGCTGATCAGGTATCCGCCGCCGTTGTTGCGCAAATCCAGGATCAGCCCGTCGGGGTTCTGGGCGAGTAAATCCTTGATGGCATCGCGCAGTTCCTGGTCGCTGTCATCGGCGAATTGCAGCAGGTGGATATAGCCGATATTTTCATCTTCGAGCATCCGGTATTCGATGCTGGGGATGATGATTGTAGCGCGGGTGATGGTGACATCAAAGGGTTCCTCAACTCCCTCGCGGGCGATGGTCAGCGTGACCTCGGAGCCTGCCGGTCCCAAAACGTGGCGGATGACCACATTGCCGTCTACGCCGGTCATGTCTTCCCCGTCCACTGCGATGACCTTGTCACCGGGGAGCAGCCCCGCTTCCTCGGCGGGGGAACCGGGCATCGGGCTGACGATGGTCAGATAATCCTGGTTGGGGTCAACCCACGCGCCGATGCCCTCGTAACTGCCCTCCAGCGGGGCGTTGGCCTGCTGGAACTGGTCGGGGTCCATGTAGGAGGTGTGCTGGTCGCCGAGCGAGTCGAGCATCCCGCTGATCGCACCGCGCATCATGGCTTCCTGATCAACGGGCTGATCCACGTAACTGTCAACCACAATTTCCCAGGCCTGCCAGAAGGGCTGGAAGAGTTCATCCAGGTCTTCGGACGGAGCCGGGGGCGGGGTGATATTCTGTGCAGGCACACCGGGCTCGGTGGTTGTTCCCGATTCGCCCGCGGCAGGCGAATTTTCGTCTGCCGGGACGGGCGCTTCCGGCGACGATGCGGGCTGTGAGGCAAATTCGCCAATTGAGGCCGCCTGGCTTATCCCTGCGCCAACCAGCGCGCCGAAGAAAAACAATCCGCAGGCCAAAACAATTGCGGCAACTACACCGGCGATGATGGTAGTGGTTTTGTTCATCATTGCTCCTTTTGGAAAACTCGTGCAAGAATTCCTGTTACTCCCTGTATACCATATCGGGATTAGAGATGTGTTAGCGTTTTCCCGCTCCCTGCTGCTCCCAGAACTCCGGGACGGCCTGCGGCAGGTCGTGGATGTCTGTCAGGGTGCGGTCGGCGGCGGGATGGGCTCCGTTGCTCCCCACCAGGACGGTGAAGATGCCCATCTCGTGCGCCGGGGCGAGGTTGCGGGTGGAATCGTCAAGCAGGGCACAATCTTCGGGGGCGGCGACCCGCGCCAAATCCAGTGCGAGGCGGTAGGATTCTACCTGGGG
>CAZPSL010000028.1:0-39734 GCA_964589145.1 uncultured Anaerolineales bacterium | reverse complement strand
AAAGGAGTAACGAAATGTTTGAAAAAAGTATCGAACTGCTCAACAAGGCCGTCGCCGATGAACTGACGGCGGTACACCAGTACATGTACTTCCACTTCCACTGCGAAGACCAGGGCTACGAACTGCTTTCCGGACTGTTTTTCCGCACTGCCATCGAGGAGATGCGGCACGTGGAACGCTGTGCGGAGCGCATCCTGTTCCTGGGCGGCGAAGTGGAGATGACCCCCTCGCTGGCGGTCAGGAAAATCCGCGAGGTGCGCGAGATGCTGGAACTGGCGCGCTCAATGGAAGAGCAGAGCATCAAGGACTACAACCAGTGGGCGAATGAGTGCGCCGCCCACGCCGATTCCGGCTCCCGGAACGTTTTCGAGGGTCTGGTGGTGGACGAGGAGCGCCACTACTCCCAGTACGACAGCGAGGTGCGCAACATCGAGAAGTTCGGCGAGCGCTACCTGGCGCTGCAATCCATTGAGCGCAGCAAGGCAATCGCCGCCGGCGCGCCGCAGGAGTAAGCGAACAAGGGCTTTCGCTGAAACGCATGGAAAAAGTGGTGTTTTGGGCGCGCGAAGCACGCCCAAAACACCACAAACCATTCAGAGCGAAAGTCCTGACGAACAAGGACTGGCAGTCCTGTCAGGACTGCCAGTCCTAATGCGAAGATGCCCCTGATTTTGCACGGACGCACGATCTACGAAGGAGTTGCCGAAGGGGAGGCGCTGGTGACCGCTCAGGGCATCTCCTTCTTCGGCGGGGTGGACCCTGACAGCGGGGTGATCGTCGAGCGCGGCCACGAACTGGAAGGGCAGTCCATCGCCGGGCGGGTGCTGGTGTTCCCGCGCGGCAAGGGGTCCACCGTGGGGTCGTACACGCTCTACCGCCTGAAGCACAACGGGATGGCGCCGCTCGCGATCATCAACGCCGAGTGTGAGACCATCACCGCCGTGGGGTGCATCATCGCCGAAATCCCCTGCGTGGATCAGGTGGAGATTGAGCGCATCCATACCGGCGACCGGCTGCGGGTGGACGCTTCGCAGGGGGCGGTGGAGGTGATAAAAAAACGGTAGGGCGCACTCATGAGCACGCCCTACCGGGACAAGCAGGGGGGGGAAATCGCTTACGCGTGTTCTTGCAGATATTCGCGGATTGCAACAGCGGCTTTGGCGCCATCCCCGACGGCGACGGCGACCTGCGCCAGGTTATCGGCGCGCACGTCACCGGCGGCGAACATACCCGGCACCGAAGCGCGCATCTTCTCGTCGGTGATGATGTAGCCGTACTCGTTGAGGTCCACCATCCCCTTGACGAAATCGGTGTAGGGTGAGTAGCCCACGTACACGAACACCGCCGCCACCGGGATTTCCTCGGTTTCGCCGGTTTCGCGGTCCTTGACCACCAGCCCGGTCACCGTCTGGTCGCCCTTGACTTCCACCGCCATGTGGGAGAACTTGCAGGTGGTTTTGGGATTGGAAATCACCCGGTCTTGCAGCACCTTTTCGGCGATGGAGTGCGGCAGGAACTCCACGAAGGTCACGCTTTTGGCGTATTCCAGCAAAATCTGGGCTTCCTGCAAGCCGGAGTTGCCGCAGCCGATCACGGCGACATCCTGATCCTTGTAAAGCGGACCGTCGCAGGTGGCGCAGTAGGAGACGCCGCGGTTGAAGAACTCCGCTTCGCCGGGGATGCCCAGTTTCTTGGGCTGGCTGCCGGTGGCAAGGAGCACCGTCCGTCCCCGATAGATTTTTCCGCCATCGGTTTTGACTTCAAAGATGCCCTCGGCGTTCTTCTCCACCGAGGTGACTTCGGTGAAATCGGTGATCTGCGCCCCGAAACGGCGGGCTTGTTCCTCGAATTTTTCCATCAGTTCGGGGCCTTCCACCCCCTCCGGGAAGCCGGGGAAATTCTCAATCAGATGGGTGGATGCCGCCAGCCCGCCGGGGGATTCTTTTTCCAGAATAAGCGTTTTCCAGCCGTCGCGGGCGGTGTAGATGGCCGCGGTCAATCCGGCGGCTCCCGCACCGACGATTACCACATCGTAGGTGGTGTTTTCATCCGCCGCGGGCTGGGACTGGGATGAACTCAGGTTGAGTTGGAACATGGGTACCTCCAGGGATCGGGTAATCAGGGAGCAGGGATTGGGATTTGGGGGGCGGGGAAAAACGCGGTACACCCGTTATCCCGTGATTCGCCGTTTCGCCGCTCCGCTATCTCGCCGATTCGCAAAATCGCCAATTCGCTGAATCGCTGATTCGCTGCTTACTCCTCCACAACGTACTCGCCTTCGATGACCAGTTCCGCTTCGCCGTCACCCTTGTCTTCGTAAATGTAGTATTTGAGCGCAATCGGGATCAGTTTTGCCAGCATCCCCTGCGCGGGGCAGTAGCGCACCGCGGAAAGTTCAATGGAGCGGCGTACCGCGGCTTCATCCACGTTCTTGCCGGTGACGTGGTATTCGATGACGGCTTTTGTAAACACTTTGGGATGCCGCGGGGCGCGGTCGGCATCTACGTCCACGCGGAAATCAGTCACTTCCTGGCGTTTTTTGCGCAGGATGGAAATCACGTCCATTGCGGTGCAGCCAGCCAGGCTGACAGCCATCAACTCCATCGGGCGGAAGCCGTCATTGTCGCCGCCGACGGCGGGTTCCGCACCCAGGGGAACTTCAAATCCGGATTCCGCGCTACCGGTGAAGGTCAGGCGTCCGTGCCATTTGACTTGTGCTTTCATAATTTCCTCACTCCCCGTCAATCAGCGGAGTTACATGCTTTTCGAGGGCATCCAGGGTTACGCCGCCCGTCCATGACATGCGGACGTAACCGTCCGGGTCGATGATGAAGGAGTTGGGCAGGGAATTGCGCTGAAAGGCGCGCATCGCCTTCTGCTGCGGGTCTAACCAGATGGGGAACTCAATCTCGTAGGCCTGAACAAAACTCTGGACATCACCTTTGGCATCGCCAGCGCTGATGCCAATCAGCACAAAGCCATCATCCTTGTGTGCCAGGTAATAGGCGTTGAGTTCCGGCATCTCCGCGCGGCAGGGCGGACACCAGGTCGCCCAGTTGTTAACCAGCAGCCAGTGACCGCGGTAATCGGATAGGGAGACGTTGTTGCCGTTCAGGTCGGTGAGGGTGAAATCCGGTGCCGGGGGGTATTCCGATGCGGTTCTGTCACTGTCCGCGCTTGCGTCATCCTTCTTGGATGCGTTGAAAACCATAAAAATACCGGCGACCACAATCAGGCCAACGCCAATCAAAACCAGCGGCAGCGGCGACTGCTTCTTTTGTGATTTACTCTTGGATTTTTTTGCCATGATGTATCCTGCAAGCCCCTAACCCAGCGAGACCCTAAAGGTCTGAGAGACCTTTAGGGTCTCCGGCGGGCAGGGCGTGAGCGGGGGTCAGTTCAACCCCAGCAATTTGTCAATCTTCGGGCGGTCAAAGCCGACAACCACCTGGTTCCCGATTAAAATCTGGGGAACGCCTTGCTGTCCGCTGCGGCGCACCATATCACGGGCGGCTTTTTGGTCCTTGGAAACATCCACATCCTTGAAAGGGATACCGCGCTCGCGCAGGTAGCGTTTGGTCTTTTTGCAATAAGTGCAGGTTGGGGTGGTAAACAATATGACACGCTGTTTCTTTTTGCGCTTGTCTTTTGCCATAGTGCCTCCGTTTTCGGTTTTTTAGTCCCTAAAGGTCTCTCAGACCTTTAGGGACTGCGTCAGATGATATACATGCGAAACACAACCGGGATATTCCAGTACCCGCACGGATATCCCGGCTGCGCCCGCCAGAACAAAGAAAACCTACATGCCCAGGGTTTGCCTGATAGCGGCAACCAGGTGTTCTTCCGGCACCGCACCAACAACCTTGTTCTTGCCGTGATTGATGGATGTATCGGGAACACCGGTGACTTGATACTGGTTTGCCAGTGCCGGGAATTCTCCGGCCTCGACCATCTCTGCCTGAACCAGGTCACTTTCAATTGCCATTTGGTGAGCGAGCGCCACGGCCCGCGGGCAATACGGTCAGGTAGGGGTGACGAAGATTTGCAGGTGAACCGGCTCCTTCAACTGCGCCAGAAAATCGCGCGTCGGCTGGCTCAGCCCGGAATCGCGGCTGGAAACCTGAATCAAATCCTGAATAAGAGAACTGAACTCGTGACCGGAGGGGATACCGGCGTAACGCACGCCATAATCAATCGGGCCGTCCTCTCCCTCGGCGGCAATCACCAGGGTCGGGGCCTTGTCCACGTTATAGTTCTCGGCAACCGCAGGCTCTTCGTCCATGTCGAAGACGCTCAGTTGCAACTTGTCCGACAAATCCACAACCTCTTCCAGAAGTTGACGGGTGTCATCGCAGTACGGACATGCGTTCTTATCCTTGCTCACGAAAAGCAGAACATGAACCGGCTCTTTCAACTCTTGAAAGACATCTCGTACCTGACTTTGGATACTTTCGTTCAATAAAGGCATTGATACACTCCTCTTTCGTTTCGCCCGTTTGGGCTTATTGTCCACTCCCTTTAGATGTAGAAACCCAAAAAAGGTTACAGGGGAGCAGGATTCTTATAAAGTTCTTACATACCTGGCCGGACCATATCACACACCCGGCACCAATGTCGCTGCAACTGGAGAGACCGTCATCCCCCGAAACCCCGCTCAGAAATGCAGGAACTCTTCCAGATCTAACCGTTTGAACAACCGGGCCTTGACATCTTCTGGGATGGGCGGTGGATCCTGTTCCGCCGATGTGTGGTAAAGGTAGATCGTTTTTTCCAGGGTGTTGATGACGATACGGCAGTCCTCACAATCCGCGATATGCTGCTCAATTTCCGCACACAGTTCCTCACCCAGGGTGCCGTCAACGTAGTCGGAAAGCGAATCGAGTAAATGCTGGCAATCTCGGTATTCGTGGTCGTCACACATCGTGCGCCTCTTTAATCGGCATTTAGCAAGCGTTCAGCGTAATAGGTGGAGAGATGCTCCCGCAGTTGGAAGCGCGCCCGCGATAATCGGGTTTTGACCGCTGCTTCAGAAATTTCGAGCACCTCCGCGGTCTCCCGCGTGGAGAGACCCTCAATATCCCGCAGCAAAAACACAGCCCGCAGGCCCTCCGGGAGTTTCTGGATTCCGGCATCCAGGTTGGCGCGTGCCTCCTCGGACATCAACTCATCCTCAGGGAGGCAGCACCAATCCACAATCTGGCGGGGCTGTTCGTATCCGTCTTCCCCTCCGAAGGTTTCGTCCATCGAATCCTGCGGGGGCCGCTTCCGGCGCAGGAACATCAACGCCTCGTTGGTCGTGATGCGGTAAAGCCAGGTGGAGAGGCTGGACCGGCCCTCAAAATTCGGCAAAGCGTTGTAGACCTTGATAAAGGTCTCCTGCAAAATGTCTTCCGCGTCCTGCGGGTTTTGCAGCATCTTCAACGCCAGCCGGTAAACCCGGGGAGAATACGCGTCAATCAGACGGGCAAATTCAGCCCGGTCGCCAGCCCGCAGCGCAGCCAGGTCAAGTTCCGATTTTAGGTCGCTACCACTCATTAGATGTGCTTTCGCTGAAAAGGTTACGGGGAATTGTATCATGGCACACGCAAGTTGGAACCTTTCCGAAAAATCGGGTGCGGGCACGTCTGCAAAAACCGAACAGTTGTGGGGTAGAATGGTAAAAGCAACTGAGTTTCGGATAGATACCAGGCCAAAAGAAGCCGTTCGGGGAAAACAAAGATCGCGAGCAAAAAACAAAGATTCGTGCGATGCAGGCGACCCGCTCTTTATCCGAAATCCAGACTAAATTCGGAACCTTCACGCTGATCAATGGTTTGTGGTGTATTGTATGGGCTTCGCATGTGCAAAACACCATTTTTCCCTGCGTTTCAACGAAAGCCCTGCAAATCAGGATCACCTGACGAGCGGATTCATCTGCATTCTGGAGACCTCCATGACCACGGAACAGACCGCCCCTGAAGAGCCCCCCGCCCCGGGAACAGAACAGCCGACTCTGCCCGCAGCGGATTCTGCCCCTGTAGAGACTCCCGAAATTCTGGAGTCGCTCGCCTCTCCCGATGCGGAGCGGCGCGCCGCGGCAATTGAAAATGCCGCCGCTCTCAAAGAGAGCAGCCTGGAAATTATCTGCGCCCTGGAGAACATCGCAGCCCGTGACCCTCTCCCGGAACTGCGCGCCGCGGCGCTGGATGCCCTCACCAGCGATGCCAATCAGCGCGTCCAGTGGCGCAGGCGTGCCAGTCGGCTCTCCCTGACCGCCCGCCGCCTGCTTCATCGGGAGATTCAAACCTGGGGCGCAGACGGTCTGCTCACCGATGAACAGGTTCGCCTGCTTCAACAGCGGTACCCCCTCAGCGACCCGCACAAAAAGGCCGCTCCCGTTTCCCCCGAAAAACCGCGCGAAAAACGCACCCTGACGCAAATTCTGACGAGCGAAACCGCCGTCCAGATTGCACTCTACCTGGGTGCGTTCTTTGTCATTTCGGCGGCGTTGATCTTTGCAGCGGCGGTGGAGGTGCTGCGGGTTCCCATCCTGGGGGCGCTCTCGCTGACCGGATTTGGCGTCGCGCTGGGGTTGTTCAAAAAACTGCGCCAGGCCAGTTTCGTGTTCTTCATCATCGGCTCGTTCCTGTTTGTGATCGCCGCCGGTGTGCTGATTGACCAGGTTGAAATCCTGAGCCGTTTCAGCCATCCGGCCTGGCTGCTCATCTGGTTTGCCGCCAGTTTAATTCTGCTCGGCGGCACATTGCTCTACCGCTCGCGGCTGCTCAGTGTGTTCGCATTGTGGTCAGCAACTGCGGCGGCCTACCGGTTCGGGAATTGGCTGGAGGCAACCGCTTCTGTTTACGTCCTGCTTTCTGCTTTGCCGCTGCTGCCCGCGCTGGGGCTGGCCTGGTTCTTGCGCCGATGGCAGGGCAGGCAAATGTTCTGGCCGTTGTTTGTCGTTGCGCAGGTGCAGCAAATCTGGTTTTTGGGCGGATTTGCAATGGCCTGGTTGTTCAGTGGCACGTCCCATCAGGGGGCAGACTGGTTCTTCATGATGCTTGCCTTTCTGGCGGGGGCTGGCTTTTACCTCGCCAGCGATGTCCTGACGGGGTTTGTGCTCTTCCCGGTGCTGGCGATCGGGGTGCTGTTACCGGCTCCGCTGCTGGGGCTGATGACCTTCGACCCCGCGCTGTGGGTGCTGGCGAGTGCCGCCTGGGCATGGGGGGCAGCGGTCGCGCTGGGCGGGCAGATCCTCACGCGGCTAAAGCGGGAACGGGTGCATCCCTACGGACGGTTCGCCCTCTGGGGGTCGGCGGCGGTGCTGTTCTTTGCAGGTGCCGCGGGCGCAGAATATCACGAGGGGCTGGGGCTTGCCCTGGCCTTTCTCGGCGCGCTGCTCTACCTGGGGCTGGCAGTCTGGCGGCAGGATGCCTTCACCTGGACAGCGGCACTCATTTTTGGCCTGTGGGCTTACCTGATGGCTTTCGCCCTGTCGCCGGTGGCTGCGCTCGATATTCCGGTTTGTGTGATCTTCCTGCTTCCCGCGCTGATTCTGCTCTCCGGAGAGTTGCTCCCCCGCCGGTGGATTTCCGTGCCCCCGCGCATTTACTGGCCGCCGCGCGTCCTCGGTCTGCTCGCCGCGGGGATGAGTTTGTTCGCCGCCCTGCTCGAAGGAGGCGATCTGCCCTGGGTTTCGGTTGCCGTCCTGACCCTGCTGGCGGGGTTCGCGGTTTTCTACGCCCTTGTGGATCGCCGTCCCTGGCTGGGTGCAGCCGCCGCCGCGGTTTTCGCGCTCAGCATCCCGTACGCGGTTCATGCCCTGGCATGGGATCACTGGCTGATTTTGACCTACACGCTCGCACTGCTCTATTGGGCGGCAGGAAGTCTGCTGATGCTGCCCGCGGGGACTGGTAGTCCTGACAAGGGCGGAGAGCCCCGGCAATGGTCAGTTGTCCTCCGAATTTCCGGGCTGGTGCTCGGTGCGCTGGGGGCGTTGAGCGCACCCTTTCAGGGCGGAGCAATCTCAGTGTTCGGCACCGCGGTCATTGCCAGCCTCTTTGTTATCGAAGGCGTCCGCCTGCGGAATGTCTGGCTGGGCTTCCCGGCAAATCTGGTGTATCTGATGGCGTATTTCATGGCGCTCTCCGAACTGGGGCTGGAAAATCCGCAGTTTTACGCCATCGGTGCGGCGCTGCTGGGGGTGGTGATGCACTACCTGCTGCGGCGCGCCCGGCAGGACGCTGCGGCCGCGGTTACAGGGGTGCTGGCGCAACTCATCCTGCTGAGTACAACCTACATCCAACTCGTTGTGGATGGCGGGTTTGCCTATTTCTTTGTGATTTTCCTGCAATCGCTGGTTTTGCTGGTTTACGGGCTGGTAGTACGCTCGCGCAGTTTTCTGATTGTGCCGATTTTGTTCTCGGTGCTGAGCGTCATTACCGTGACCCTGACCTTGCTCTCCGGGCTGGCCTCCGTGCTGCTGATTGGCTGTACTGGTGCGCTGCTGCTCCTGTTCGGCGTGATTGCCCTGCTGATGCGGGAAAAAATCTCCCGGACGGTGGCAGGGTGGCGGTCGCGGCCTTGATATGACTCATCCGCTTTCCCCTCCTGCTCTCTTCCCCTGGTTACTTTGGGGGATTGTGCTGGACAGGCAGAATTGCTATAAATCAGTCATGCTCCCTGTGCCTGTAAGCATTTTGGGGAGTGTTTTACCGGCAAACACAGGGGAGAAAAATTATGCGAAAAAGGCCTGCGATACAGTACGAGCAGTTTGTCGAAACCCTGCCGATAGGGGTATATCAACTTCGGGTAACACCTGCCGGTACAATTTTGGTGGAGTATGCCAACCGCCATTTTGCCGCGATGCTGGGCATTTCCACAGAGACGTTGTACCAGAAACCCGATTTGGCTTTCTGCCACATCCACCCGGAGGAGCGGGAATCCTTCACCCGGCATATCCGGGCCGCCATGCGGGAAAAACGCCCCTTCAGGTGGGAAGGGCGTATTTTGGCGGCAGATGAAACCCACTGGATACGAATTGCTGCATTTCCGGTTCAATCGGAAGGCGGGGATGTGCTTTGGAGCGGGGTGCAGATAGACATCACCGAACAAAAGCGGATTGAGGATGCTTTGCGGGAGGCTAATGCGCTGCTGGCTAACCGCTTGATGAAAATTGAAAAATTGCAGGCACAATTGCGGGAACATGCCGTGCGCGATTACCTCACTGGCCTGTTTAATCGCCGCTACCTGGATGAGACAATGGAGCGGGAATTAGCGCGTGCCCGACGGGAGAACCGCAAACTCTGTGTAGTGATGATCGATATTGACCGCTTCAAGGGGATTAACGATATTTACGGGCACCAGGCAGGGGACGACGTTCTGATTTCCCTGGGAAAATTGCTGATGGCGCATTCCCGCTCGTCCGATATTGCTTGCCGTTACGGAGGAGATGAGTTTGTAGTGGTTATGTTGAATGCATCGCTAAAGGCTGCCCGGAATCGCGCCGAGGAATGGCGGCTGGCGTTTGCCGGACAACAATTTGCGGCGAACAGGGAAAGGTTTTCCACCACACTTTCGATGGGCGTTGCCTCCTACCCCTTGCATGGTTCATCCCCCCGCGGCATTTTTCAGGCTGCGGATGAAGCCCTCTACCATTCCAAAAAATACAAAAACCGCGTGACAGTTTCACGCCGCATTGGCACCGGACGGCTGAGCGCGCCGGACTGAAACCCTGTTCCAGAAAGCAAAGCGCAGAAAATCTCATCAAAAAGCCCGGCGCCGCCGTCTCATTCGGTGGAATGCCGGGACAGACGCACCCACCCCCAAATCGTCCACACTCCCATTGCCCCCAGCCCTGCCAAAGCGGGACCGCCCAGCCCAATCAGAAAATCGCCGATGATGCTGTTCAGCCCTGTCAGCGCATACAGGATGAGCATCGGGCGGTCATCCGCTGTTTCTGTTGCTGCGGGACGGGCGGGGCTTATCCACTGGCTGATCCACAAGTACAGTGCCAGCGTGACAAAGGCCGTCAGCCACCAGCCCAAGAAATTACTCCAGGGGATTCCAAAATAGCCTCCGGGAGTATCCCAAATCCAGTGACCTTTATAAACCATTCCGGGGTCCACGGCCAGATCCCAGGAGGTCAGCACCAGCCCGCCGAGTGCTGCCACACCCAGAATGCGCTGCCGGCCGTCCGAGGTGCGGGGCACAATCCACCCGGCAATCACATAGGACGGGTACATCATATTCAGCCAGACAAGAGGGATCACGAACGGCACCAGCCCCAAAAAAAGCGGGCCGAAACGGTCGGTGTAGTGGTAACTGCCAAAAATCAGGCCGGTTGCTACCCCAAGACTTTCCGCTGCCAGAGTGACGACAATCACCAGCACGGCGAAGACCAACGTCCTCCTGCCGCCCTCCCGCCCCGAACTGTGAATCAGCACGCAACTCAAGGCAAGCATCGGGTGGACAAAACCGCTCCACATCCGAAATGGCAGCCCCAGGCCAGCGCGAATCAGCATGTAAGCGCTGAGCACAGCGTAAAGTACCAGCAAAAAAGTCAGGGATTGTTTTCGAGTCATGTCAGTGAAGGAGGGGCAGAAGAGACAACCCGTCGCACGGGGCAAACCAGAAACCCCAAAAACATTCTTACGGTTGCTGCTGGGCTTTCTCGCGCTCGCGAACGCGGCGGTTGGCGCGCTGCAACTGCCAGATAACGAACCGCACCCGCTGCGACATGGCACGCGTCAACTGCCACATCAGGCGGGTTCCGAGTTCCGGATCATCTTCCAGCAGCGCCATCAGGCGGTCGCGGCTGAGTGCGAGCACGGTCGCCCCCTCCGGGCCGGAAATCAAATCCGCGCTGCGGGCGCCCTGGTCAATCATCGCCAGTTCCCCCACAATCTGACCGGGCTTGAGCACCGCGGCGCGCTGCGGCTGCATGGGCAGTTCGCCGGGGTTGTCGGGGTCACTCCAGACCTCCACGGTGCCATCCTGTACCAGATACATCTCGTTGCCCTCATCTTTGGCGCTGACGATGCTGGTATATGGCGCGTAGGTGCGCTGCCGCAACTGTGCCGCCAGCCGAATACGGTGGTTGTGGTTCAGTTCCTGCCCCAAATCGGAATTTGCCAAAAAGCGGGCAATTTCCTGAACACGGGCCAGAGAACTGTCATCCACAGGGGTGTAAAGTTTATCACTGAGCAGGGGCAGCCCCAGAAAGGCAGCCACCCGCCGCCGCACCGTGTCGGGAGTTTCAAAGTGTGCCCAGTGGCCTGCCTTGGGGATGATGCGCAAATCGGCAGCAGGCCACTCGTCAGCCACAATGCCGGCATCCCGCAGGGGAACGGTGTTGTCCTCCGCACCCCACAAAATCAGAGTTGGGGTTTCAATACCTCCGATTTTGCCGGTCAGGTTATTCTCGCGCATGGCAAAATAGCACTCCGCACGCACGCGTCCCTGACCGGGACGCCGGGCATCGGCGCGCAGTTGGCGGTAATCGTCCTCGTTGATTCCGGTGCGCTCGGCGAATGAAATCGGGCGCATCAGGTGATCGGTGATACCGACTGTGGTGCGCTCCACCGAAGAGACAATCAGGCTGCCCAAGCCGAACCGTTCCAGCAGGGTGATAGGCGCAATCGAAACATTGATGCGGGTAGAAAGCCGCCCGGAGATAGTCGGCGAAATCAGCACCATACGCTCCACAATTGCCGGGTGAATCAGGGCGATTGTCAAACTGATCATGCCGCCCATCGAATGCCCGACCAGCACCACAGGGCTGTCGCTAATCTGCTCTGCCAAATCCGTCAGAAATTCAGCATAATCGGGAATGGTGGTGCGCTGCGGAAAGGGCGGCGATTGCCCGTAACCTGGCAAATCCACCGCTACACAACGAAACCGCTGGCTGAGCGGCCCCATTAACGGGGACATGGCATACCACGAACTCGACCAGCCGTGTACCAGCAGCGCCACCTGACGATTTGGTTTACCCGCTTCGACAGCGTGAATTTCCTGTCCGTTGACGTTGTAAGTTTGGGAGCGGTATTCCATGGGGATCGGGGAGGGGGAATTGGGGATCGGGAATTGGGGATTGGGGATTGGGAATCGGGGGTTGGGAATCGGGGATCGGTACCAATTTACCAACTCCCAAATCCCAACTCCCTACTCATCCGCCGTCACCACTTCGCGCGCCAGGGCTTGCAGGGCTTCTGCCTCGGCGGGGGCGGTGTGGCTGGCTTTCCAGTACAGGTCGAGCAGTTCCAGCGGGGTCATGCTGCCGGCGATTTTGCCTTCGGGCAGGCGGACGCGGGTTTCCATCTGGGGACGCTTGACCAGGTGGAACTCGAAGGCTTCGGATGCGAACTCGCGGATGGCGGCTTCATCCAGCAGGGATTCCCACGCCCGCGGGTATTCCACCGTCAAACGGACGATGGAGTCCCGCAGCCGGTTTTGGGGGGCGAGCGCGTCCCGCAGCCGGTCGCTGATCCCCTGCGGGGATTCAGGGTCCGCCTCGGGCTGGAGTTTGACGCGCACATCCACAAAGCGGCGGATTCCCTTCAGGGGGTGCCACTCCACCTCGGTTCCGCCCCGCTCCACCTTCGCAATCACGAAGAATTTGTCGTCATCCACTTCTCCGAAATCCACGCGTTCAATCGAGCCGGGGTAAATCACCGGCGGATGCGCGCCCTCGTTGAGATTCTGCGGCTTGTGGATGTGCCCCAGGGCGACGTAATCCAGTTGCGGGTTTTTGACCAGCGCGCCGGAAAGCACCAGGTCGCTGCCGAGCATGACGGTGCGCTCGCCGCCGTAGGTTGCGCCCTGCACCGAGGCGTGCGCGGTGAGCACAATGGGCAGGTTGGGGTCGGCTTCGGCGAGCCAGTGGCTGACGAGGGCGGTGAGTTTTTCTTCCAGTTGGGTGTAGATTTCGGCGGGGTCGCCGCCGCTGATGCCGAAGTGGGCGATCATGCCGGAGCGGGAAACCCACGGCAGGGCGATGACCTGAAGCGGCAATCCCCAAAGGTCATCGGGGCGCAGGAACTGAGGCTTATCGAGTACGCGAACGCGTTCGACTTGCAGGGTGTCGAACTCGGCGAGGGCGTGGGCGCGCCCCAGGGCGGGCGAAAGGTCATGGTTGCCGACCAGCAGCAGCACGGGAATGCCCGCCTGCGCCAGACGCATGATGCGCTGCCCCCATTCGCGCTGGAAGGTGGGCGCGGGGTTGCGGTCGCGGTAGGCATCTCCGGCAAAGAGCACCAAATCCACCCGCTCGGCGATGGCGGTATCCACGATTTCGTCGAGCGATTTGAGGAAATCCATCACCCGCAGGGGCAGTCCGGTCTCCGGGTCGCGGCGGCCGTAGTTCGCCATGTCAATGTGTGCGTCGGCAAAATGGAGGATGGTGGGCATGAGCGGCAGTGGATGCAGAGTGGGTAAATCTTCAAAAGCGGATGGTAAAGGTTGAAGGTTATCGCTGCAATATCCTGATTTTACCCCAGCATGTAAAATCAGGATATTGCAAACAGCACCAGGTTCAGGGCAAAAGATGCAGAACGGCGATGGTTTTCCCTCCCCTGCCTCCCGTAAACTTCCGCTTTGGTTCCCCTTTCCCTTCGGGAGAGGGGTCAGGGGTGAGGGCAGGGAGGGGTTGGGGTGGGGGAAATGCTGCCACAGCGTGTCACAACAAACCTGGGTTGTCGCATAGCGATTTTTCGGATAGGCTCTAAGTGGTGTCTTGGCGGGCACAGGTGTTTTTACAACATTTGCGTACACCTCCGGCACTTGTTGTTTTCCCGTTTTCAGCGAAAATACCGCGCCAGCAAAGCACTGAGGTCGGCGTCGCTGTGGCCGCGCAGGATGGCGAAGAAATCCTCAGCGGTGGCAATTTTGCCGCGCTCGCGGGTCAGGTAATCCTGCAAAAAAGCGGAAAAAGCCTCCTCGCCGACGCGGGCGCGCAAATCGGTCAGGAAGTTCATCCCGTTCAGGTAAACGGCATCGCGGTAAGGGCGGTAGCCCTCGTAATCGTAGATGCTCAGATTCACCCGGCCCTGCGGCTCGTAGTAATCCACGCGGTAGGCCTGCCACCAGTCCAGCGCATCGGGATGCAGGGCCTCGTAAAACAGCCGCTCGGTGAAGGTGCAAAGCGCCTCGTCCAGCCACGGCTCCAGCGCCTGATCGTTCCCCACCAGCCCAAACCACCACTGATGCGCGGTCTCGTGGGCGGCAATCGAAACCAGGTAGGTCGCTGCGGTGCCGTCGTAGGTGTTGTAGAACGCCCGGCTCAGGAAGTACAGCCCGTCGTACTCCATCCCGTGGTTGAAATCGGCCTGCACCATCGTCAGGCTCTCATGGGGATAGGGGCCGAACCGTTGATTGTAAAGTTCAAAGGCTTCCACCGTGGCATCGAAAGCGGCCTCTCCGCCGACGGCATCGAAGGGGAACGCGTACCCGAGGAGGGTCACCTCCCCGATTTCCCGCCGGTAAACGCGGTACTCCGGGCTGACCGACCAGACGAAGGTGCGCGCCGCCTCCACCCGGTAGCGGTGGACGGCTTCATCGCCGGTATCCAGCCCGCTGGCGGCGATCACCGTCCCTGCGGGCGCGTTCTCCAGGCGGATTTCCACATCGTAATCGGCCTGCGGGTAAACCAGGTATTCGCCGTAAAACCAGGGGTTGTGTACCCGCCATTCTCCCTCGATGAAAGGCGGCACGAAGGGGTGCCAGTCGGTGAGGTTGACCTGGCGGCTGGTGCAGCCGAAGGGGTTGGGGCCAAATTCCTCGCCGCGCTCCACGGGCGGCAGGTTGAGGGTGAAGGTCATCGAGAGGGTGCGGGTTTCGTCCAAATTCCAGGGAGAATCCAGCGGGATGGTCAGGCGGACGCCGTCGAGAGTGTACGCTGCCACGGGAGAGCCGTCGCCCCAGGCCAGCGAATCCAGTTGAAACACCCCCGGATACCCGTTGGGCGGAACCACGAGCACGATTTCGGATGGGTCGCCGTTTCCCGGATGGGGAATCTCCACCCGCTCGCTGGCGGTGAGCGTTTTCCAGCCGTAATCCAGCACGGCGGAGAGGGTGTAGCGGGGTTTCAGGCTGGAATTTGAAGGCTTCAGGTTCGGGGTTGGCGATGCCACCGGTGCGGCCGTCGGGGGGCGCGTGGCGGTTGGCGCCGCGGTCGGCGGGAGGGGGTCGGCGGTGGGGGTAGCGCTGGCGGATGCTGGCTGCCCGCCGACCGCGGTCGGCGCTTCGCTCTCGGCCGGGGAACAGGCCGCGAGCAGCGACAGCGTCAGCAGAAACGTGAGGGTTACAAATGCAAAGCGGGGCATCGGAAAGGTTGATGGTTGCCGGTTGAGAGTTGAAAGTTGAACGACGGTTTGCCGATTGCCGCATCTGACCATCAACGGCTTCACGCTCACGGCTCAAACGGCTTGGAAAGCGCGCCGGAGGCCGCCACTACCCAGACGATGTTCTGGCTGGCGACTCCCGGCATCACCCCGGCTTTGAGCGTGGTGCCCGTCAGTTCCAGCGACCAACTCTGGATGCCGAAACTCTCCGGGTTGGCGGCGTTGAAGCGGTAGTCGGCCTCGGAGGGGATCGGTTCCCAGGTATAGCGGCTCAGGTTGGGGTAGGTTTCCAAAATCAGGGTCAGGGCTGCGTCCGCGTCGGCGGGGAAATCGCCGTTCCTGCGGAGCGCAAAGACCGCCACCGTGCCGTTTTCGATATCGGCGATAAAGTCGCCGCTCACCTCGCCGTCGCCGTAGGCGAGCATGGCGATGCCCTCCGTCCACAGACCGAAGTAGGTCTCTCCCGAAAGGCTGACCGCCAGATCCACATCTTCTTGCAGCCCGGCAGGCAGCGTGACATCACCTGCCGTGCCGCCAGCCCACAGTTTTTCGATTTCCAGCCCCAGCACGTCGCGGGCGTAAGTCTGGATGGCTTCTTTTGCGCCGACTTCGCCGTCCGGCGGGGGTGTGACGGCTTCGGGTGTCGGTGTTCCCCCGCAGGCAAGCGCGGCCAACGCAAGGAGGAGAACGGGGATGAGAATTTTCTTCATGGGTGAAATTCCTGATACCTGATACCTGATGACGGAGGACGGGGGACGGGGGTTGAGAGGCTAGTTGCCGCCCGCTCCACCTTTGGGGGCGATCTGGCTCATGGCGTATTCCGCCAGGGCGGTGATGGTGAGGCTGGGGTTGACACCGGGGTTAGCGGGCATAATCGAGCCGTCAATCACGTACAGGCCGGGGTAGTTGTGAACCTGGCAGTCGAGGCCGATCACGCCTTCGGAGGCGTCCGCCCCGAAGGGGCAGCCGCCCAGGATGTGCGCGGTGGTCGGCACGTTGAGGATGTTCTCGCCCAGCGACCCCATCGGGATGCCGTCCGTCTTCTTCGCAAACGCCCAGGTGACTTCGTGCCCGGTCTCGATGCGGGCGGGGACGGTATGCTCCGGGTCGGGGTCGGCGACCAGGGCGCGGCGGAACAGGGTGTAGATGCTGCGCCCCAAGTGCAGGCTCATGCGGTTATCCAGGTTTTGCATCACCAGCAAAATCACGCCGCGCCGCGACCAGCCGGGCAAAAAGTGGGTGTAGAGCGAATCAATCGGGTGACGGAAGAACGCCGCCGCGGTCATCAGCAGGCGTTTGAACACCCCGCCCCCGGCGTAGATCAGCGGCGCGCTGATCAGGCGCATCATCGAAGAGCCGCTGGGGTAACGCACCGGTTCCACGCGGGTGACTTCATCCATCTTGACAATGGAGGTGATCGCCACCCCCTCGGAATAATCCACCCGCTCATCGCGGTGGATCACGCCCATCAGGGCTTCGCTGTTGGTGCGCACCAGCGCGCCGAGTTTGGGGGAAATCTCCGGCAGGGAGCGGTTCACATCCCGGCAGCGGAACAGCAGTTTCAGCGTCCCCAGCACGCCCGCCGAGAAAATCACGTTGCGCGCCAGCACGGTGCGAATCTGCCGCGGGGGGAGGGCGGTGCTGCGGCGGTAACGCACCGCGTACAGCGGCCTCTGCCCGTCGCGGGCGGTCTCCTCCGCGGGGCGCACATCCACTACCTCGTTTTCGGGCAGGATTTGCGCGCCGTATTTCTCCGCGAAGTAAAGGTAATTTTTGGGCAGGGTGTTCTTGGCGTTGTGACGGCATCCGACCATGCAGCCGCCGCAGAACTGGCAGCCGTGCCGGGCTGGCCCCTCGCCGCCGAAAAACGGGTCGGGGACCTCCTCCCCCTCCGGGCCGAAGAAAACGCCCACCTCCGTGGGGCGGAAGGCGTCTCCGGTGCCGCGCTCCCCGGCGATTTCGCGCAGCACCTCGTCGGCACGCCCCAGCCGAGGGTTGCGCGCCACCCCCAGCATCCGGCGGGCGGTCTCGTAATGGGGGCGCAGGGCCTCTCCCCAGTGGATCAGGTGCTGCCAGGCGGGGCTGGCGAAGGTCTCATCGGGGGGGACTTCCAGCACCGCGGCGTATCCCAGCGACCCGCCGCCGACTCCGTGCCCGTGCAAGACCATCGCCCCCCTGAGGATGCTGATTTGCAAAAAGCCGAAACTGCGCAGCGCCGGTAACCAGAGGTACTTCCAGAACTTCCAGTTGTTCGTCGGGAAATCGGCATCCCGGTAACGCTTGCCCTGCTCGATGACCAGCACCGAGTAGCCCTTCTCCGCCAGCCGCATCGCCGAAACGCTGCCGCCGAACCCGGAGCCGATGATGACGTAATCGTAAGTTTTTTCGGTCATGGGGAAAACTTGGATTTGCGGGTGGGGGTTGCAGATGGTTATGCCCCGGCGGACTGGATCAGCCTTTGGGTGAGATGCTGCCCCAGGAGCGCGTACGCATCCGGTGGAAGGTGGTGCGGGGCGCTGGCATCGAAGAGAATCCGGTAAGCCGGAGGAATTTCCTCACCCCCCAGCCATCCGACCACCAGCAGCGGCACGCGCGGCAGCACCTGATAGGAAAACGCCAGATTGCCGAAAAATTCCCGCCGCCCGTAGAGTGCCTCGTTGGCAGCGATGAAGGCGTCCGCGTTGTTGCCGAAGGCGGCGGCGAGGGCTTCGCCGGTGCGCGCCTGGAAATCCGCGGCGAGTTCTCCGCTCTCCGGCAGTTGCTCAAAGGGAATCCAGCGCTCGGTCATCGGGGTGCCATCGGTGGCAGCAAGATAATGTGCCAGCAAGGCAGTGTCAAATTCGCCGAGGGGCGCGCCGTCGGCGGCATATTTGCCGGTAAACGCCGGAAAATGCAGGATCACCTCACGAGACCAGTACAGCAGCCGAAAGTTCCCGCCCGATTCGCCCTTGGGGGTGAAGATCGCCCCTGCGCGCAGCGCCAGGGCTTCCGGGTCCGCAACGGTCAGTTGCGTTCGCAAGGCGTCCAGAGAATCCTGCAAGGGGAGGGAAAAATCGCTCATGTCAAAATGTGGTTAAACGTTTCAAGGGAGCGCGCGGCACCGCTCCCTTGAATTATATCAGCCTTGCGAAAATTGCGGCGGGGTCAGTCCGGCTCAATCGCCAGGCAGGTCAGGGTATCCAGCACGCCGGGGATGGGCTGGATGCGATCGTACACCACCTGCCCAACCGCTTTGACGGTCTCGGCGTTGACGATGGCGATTGCATCGTAGGGGCCGAAGGTCATCGTGGCTTCGGTGACGCCCTCCACCCGCTGGAGATGCTTGACGACTTTGGCGATTTCGCCGGGGCGAACTTCGATCAGAACGTATGCTTTCATGGGACTTTCTCGAATCAGGTTGAAAACTGGATTTTCGGGGCAATTGCGGGTTATGATTTTTCCCGCAGGAAGATTGCCCAGTACAGGGCGGCGACGAACACCGCGCCGCCGATGATGTTCCCGATGGTGACCGGCAGCAGGTTGCGGAGGAAGAAATTGCTCCAGGTCAGGTTGGCGAGGTCGAGGCCGGTGCCCGCCGCGAACTGCGGGTCGAGGGTTTTGATCAGCAACCCGATGGGGATGAAATACATGTTGGCGATGCTGTGCTCAAACCCTGCGGCGACGAAGGCGGTGATTGGGAAGATGATGGCAGCGATTTTGTCCGTGGTGCTGCGGGCGCTGAAGGTCAGCCACACAGCGAGGCAGACCAGTGTGTTGCACAACAGCCCCAGGATGACCGCCTGCCCGAAGGCGAGGTTCACCTTGCCGTTGGCGATGTTCAGTGCGACGGTGCCGATTCCGCCGTTTGCAAAGGCGTACTGACGGCTCAGAAACATCAGCAGCGCCGTTCCGATGGAACCGACAAAGTTCCCGACGTACACAATCCCCCAGTTGCGCAGCAACGCGCCGGTGGAAACCTTGCCGCTTGCCCAGGCCATCACAATCAGGTTGTTGCCGGTGAACAGTTCCGCCCCGCCGACGATGACCAGAATCAGCCCCAGGCAGAATACCAGCCCGACCAGCAATTTCGTCACGCCGTAGGTCAGATCGCCTGCGGCACCGGTGGCAACGGTGGTGGCAAACACCGCGCCCATCGCGATGAAGGCACCAGCCAAAACCGCCAGGGCAAAAATTTTCAGTGCCGGGGCTTCCGCCTTGCCCACGCCGACATATTCGGCGCGGCGTGCCATTTCGGCGGGGAGTAAAGCGTCAATGCGGAGTTCGCTCATAAACAAAGGCTCCTCTCAGGCCGGGGTGCGGCAGGGGGCGGTTTGCAGGCAGTGGGGCCTGGGCTCCTGAAAGACCACGCCGCGCCCCGGTTTGAAATGCCGGGCTTCAACGCTGCGAGTTTACACGAACTCTCCGGCGGTGAATAGTGACATACTTCACAAGTTGTTGTGATAACTTTCACATACGGAAACAAAAAACACCGGCCTGGAACGATGTTCACAGGCCGGTGCAAGGGAATTGCCGGAAAAGAAGGTTACAAATCGCCCTCCGCCGCGGGTTCTGCCGTACCGTCTTCGGATGGTTTTTCGTCATCGCCCAATTCAGCGGCGTTGGTTTCTTCGTCGGCTTCGGCGAACTCAGCGGTTTCGCCCCGGTCGGCTGCCTCGTCCAGTGCAGACTGAATGCTCTCGCCCTCGCGGTGGACGATAACCTTGATGCCAGGGATCAAATCTACCGTCAGGCGCACATTGACAGTATGCTCACCGATCATCCGCAGCGGCTGGGAATCAATTTGGCGGTGACTGATTTCGACACCGATTTTCTCGCTGAGTTTCTCGGCAATCATGCGGGTATTAACCGAACCGTACAGTCGCCCGGTTTCGCTGGCACGCGCCGGAAAAGTGAGCACCAGCCCTTCAAGTTGTTCGGCGACTCCGCTCATTTCCTCGTTGATGATGGCGCGTTGCCTGTCAGCCTGTGCGCGGATGCGGTCGGCCTGTGCCAGCGCGCCGGGTGTTGCCAGCACCGCCAGCCCCTGGGGGATTAAATAGTTGCGACCGTACCCATTGGCGACTTTCTTAACATCACCGGCACGGCCCAGTTTGTACACATCTTGCAGCAGTAAAACTTTCATTTGTCTCAAGCCCTTTCTTCGTGAATGTCTCCGGCGAAGGGTACAACGCTCAGAGCGGGCGGATTTTACCATGCCGGGAGAGGGGAGTCAACAAATCGGGTGTGCGGGGTGCAGGGCAAGGGAGGGGGAACACCGGCGTTCTACATCTTTTGTTTGTCCTGTTCGCCAAATGAAGACTGGCAGTCCTGCCAGGACTGCCAGTCTTGTGTGCGGGGCGAGAGAAACACATAGAAATTGAGTGAAGTTCCATATCGCTTTGTCAAGTATGCCCTCCCCCCGCCCTCACCCCTAACCCATCTTCCACAGGGAGAGGGGAACCAAAGCGGAAAATTTTGGAGAGGGGCGTATTCGTCAGGTGTGTGTGCGCCGCACACACACCGAAAAGTCTAGTCCCCCCTTTCCTTGAGGAGTGCGAAGCCTGCCCGAAGGGTGTGGGGGAAGCCCATACGGCTGCCCGGTTTCTGCATTTTTGACGGCACTTTTGTTTGATTCCTTGCAAATTTGTATGGCGGGCGAAATGCACGCCTTTTGGGGATTGGATGTTATGATTAACAAAACCGGCATACCGATACCCAGAAAAATCTAACAAAACCCCATGATTGAAACGCAAGACCTCAGCAAAAATTTCGGCAACTTCACCGCCGTGGACGGAGTCAGCCTCACCGTCCGGGCCGGGGAAGTGCTGGCCCTGCTCGGCCCCAATGGCGCCGGGAAAACCACCACCGTGCGGATGCTGACCTCTGTGCTGCGCCCGACGCGCGGTACCGCAACCGTCGCCGGGTACGACGTAGTCAAGCATCCCGACCGGGTACGCGCCTCCGTCGGGGTGTTGACCGAGCAGCACGGCCTCTACGGGCGGATGCCGGGTGACGACTACCTTGATTTCTTCGGTCAACTCTACCGCATGGATAAAGCCGCCCGCCGCAAACGGGTGGCCGAACTGATGGAACAGTTCGGCCTGGGGGAGGCCCGCCACCGCAGGGTGGCTGAGTATTCCAAAGGGATGCGCCAGAAAATTGCCCTGGCGCGGGCCTTGATCCACAATCCGCCGGTGCTCCTGCTGGACGAGCCGACCTCGGCGATGGACCCCGAAAGCGCCCGTCTGGTGCGTAACGCAATCAGGGATCTGCGCTCCGCGGAACGGGCGATTGTGCTCTGCACCCATAATCTGGCCGAAGCGGAAGAACTCGCCGACCAGATCGCGATCATCCGCCAGGGCAAGATCATCACCCAGGGTACGCCCGCCGGTCTGAAGGAGGAACTCCTGGGGCCGGGAGAATACGAAATTGAACTGGCAATCCCCCTCAATGGGCGGATTGATGCGCTGCTCACCGGGGTTGAGGTCACCTCCCAGGGGGAGAACTGGTTCCGTTACCACACCGATCATCCCGAACAGGCCAATCCCATCGTCCTGCGCATCCTGCTGGAAGCCGGAATGCCGGTCGTCCGCTTGCAGGAGGCCGAGCGCAGTCTGGAGCAGGTTTATTTGCAGGCCATTCATGCGCCGGAGGAGGTGGAACATGCTGCGTAACCTGCGGGCCGCGCTGGTGGTCACCCGCCGCGAAATCCGCGACCAGTTCCGCGATTGGCGCATCATCTTCCCGATTGTGGTACTGACGCTGTTTTTCCCGGCGCTGATGAATTTTGTCGCCGAGCAACTGCTTGACTTTATGCGGCAATACGAAGCCCCGATCATCGGCGACCGGCTGGTGCCGTTTTTGCTGATGGCGGTGGGGTTCTTCCCGCTCTCGATTTCGCTGGTGATCGCCCTGGAAAGTTTTGTCGGCGAGAAGGAACGCCGCAGCATCGAACCGCTTCTGAGCAGCCCGCTGACCGATTTCCAACTTTACATCGGCAAGTTGATTGCCGTGATGGTCCCGCCGCTGCTCGCCAGTTTTCTGGGAATCTCGGTTTACCTTTTGGGGGTGTACCGCCAACTGGGGTGGGCACCCGGTTCCACGCTGCTGGCGCAGGTGCTGCTGCTGACCTTTGTGCAGGCCCTTTTGATGGTCAGCGGGGCGGTGGTCATCTCCTCGCAGACCACCTCCACGCGGGCCGCCAACCTGCTGGCCTCCTTCATCATCGTGCCGATGGCGTTACTGCTCATTGTGGAAACCTCCCTGATGTTTTGGGCCGATTACAACGTCTTGTGGTGGTTCATCCTGGGGCAGGCGGTTCTCGCCGGGCTGCTGGTACGCACCGGAATCGCGCACTTCAACCGCGAGGAACTGCTGGGGCGCGAACTGGATACGCTCAACCTGGGGTGGAGTTGGCATATTTTTGTGGATACGTTCAAAGGGGATGCCCGCTCGCCCCTCGGCTGGTACCGGGATGTGTTCGCCACCACCCTCAAGCGGACTCGCCTGCCCCTGGCGATTACCGCCCTCCTGCTGCTCGGCGCGTTCACCCTGGGGATTGTCTACGCCCAAATCTACGCTCTGCCGCTCTCTGAAGTCGGGATGGACAGTTTGCAAAATATCAGCGATCTTCCCACCGATAGCGAAGTTCCCGGCCTCGGCCTGCCCAGTATCCAGTTCTTTTCTCCGCAAGGCGTGTTCTCCATCTGGAAGCATAATATCCTCACGATACTGGGGGCGACCTTTTTGAGTATCTTTACCTTCGGGGTGTTGAGCGCGCTCACCATTGCGCTGCCCTTTGCGATCATCGGTTACATCACTGGTGTGGCCGCCAGTGCGGGATGGCCGCTCCTGCTGCTGGTCGCGGCAACGGTTGTTCCGCACGGCATTCTGGAAATTCCGGCCATTTTGCTGGCCGGCGCGGCGACACTCCGCCTGGGGGCGACTCTCGTCACCCCCGCGCCGGAATATACCATCGGCGAAGCCCTGGTGCGGGCCTTCGGCGATTGGGCACGGCTGATGGTTGCCCTGATCATCCCGCTCTTTTTGGCTGCCGCCGTGCTCGAAATTTATGTCACCCCCTGGGTTCTGTTACAATTGATTGGCGCGTAAGAATGTATTTTCCAGACGGATGTGGCCGCACGCTGCATCTCCCGTCCGACAGACCCGCTTCAGGAGGCCATCCATGCCTGAACTCATCATCCTCGGCTCGGCGCACGCCATCCCCGATACAAACCACGAAAACACGCATATGGTGCTGGTTGGCGAGCAGCACCGCGTGCTGATTGATTGCTCCGGCAGCCCGATTGTGCGTTTGCAGAAAGCCGGGGTTGACCCCAACAGCCTGACCGACCTGATTCTCACCCACTTCCATCCCGACCACGTTTCGGGTGTCCCTCCCCTTTTGATGAGCATGTGGCTGCTGGGGCGAAAAACGCCGCTCGACATCTACGGCCTGCCCCACACCCTCGACCGCATCGAGCAAACGATGCAGTTTTTTGATTGGAAGCACTGGCCGAACTTCTTTCCGGTGATTTTTCACCGTCTCCCGGTGGAACGCATGACCCCTGTGCTGACCGGTGACGAGTTTCGGATTTTTGCTTCACCCGTTCACCATCTGATTCCGACCATCGGGCTGCGGATTGAAGCCGTCAGCGGCGGAACGCTGGCCTATTCCTGTGATACCGAACCCTGTGATGAAGTGGTGGAACTGGCGAACGGAGCGGATATTCTGATCCACGAAACCTCCGGCGATTTTCAGGGACACACCTCCGCCTCCCAGGCAGGAAACATCGCCTCGCGGGCCGAGGTGGATACCCTTTATCTGATTCACTACGACCCCCAGGAGACGAATCTGCTCCCGGAGGCAAAAAAAGAATTCCCCGGCAAGGTTGCGCTTGCCGAGGATTTTCTGCGCATTCCCCTGTAAAACGAGACCGCACAGGTTCTGGACACCTGTGCGGTCTTTTTTTGTGGGGAACTTTTTTTACCAGCCTTCCAAAAACGGCTCCCAGGCTTCATTTCCCGTTGCATGGCGGGCGAAAATGTAGCGTGCCGAAAGTGAAGGCTCACGCGGCGTGCTGAGCAGCCGCATACCGGCCTGTTCAAGAGTACGGCCTCCCTTGCGGTGATTGCAGGCCGCGCAGGCCGTCACCAGATTCTCCCAGGAGTGCTCGCCGCCCAGATGCTTGGGGACAACGTGATCAATGGTCAGCACCCCGCCGCGCTCGCCGCAGTACTGGCAGGTGTAATTATCACGGCGGAAAATCTCGCGGCGGTTGAGAGTCACCCGCGGGCGCGGCCGCTTGACCATCGAACCCAGCCGGATGATCGAAGGCCGCTGGAACGTCCGGGAAACGCTCTGGATGTAGCCGCGCCCGTTCATCACCAGACTGGCCTTCCCAGTCAGGATGAGGACAATCGCCCGCCGGGTCGTGCAGACATTGATGGGGGCGAAGTTAGCGTTGAGCACCAGAACCGGCTCGTTGAGCGTACTCTCCATTTTCATCAGACCGACCTCCCACAGGACGGGAGGGCCATCTACTCGCAGGCCCCGGTTTGGGGCTGGCTTTTGTCACAACTTCGGCAAATTATAGCACGAGTTAAAAATTTGTGGGACAGTGCCGGATGCAGGGTGCAGGCAAATGCTGTAGAAATTCCTATGTGTTTCCCTCGCCCCGCACACAAGACTGTCAGTCCTGGCAGGACTGCCAGTCTTCATTTTGCGAACAGGACAAGTACCGAACACCCCGCCCCGCCAGGGGTAGGGGGAGATAACACCGCAGCACGTCAAAACGGCTCTGATTTGTTGCGTAGCAATTTTTCGGGCAGGTTCTCAAACTCATCTTCCTGATCCCCCAGCCGCAAACGGGCATACGAATCGTAACGTGCCGGATGAATGCGCCCATCCTCCACCGCGCGGCGCACCGCACAGCCCGGCTCGTGGATATGTGTGCAATCGCTGAACTGGCACGCCGCCACCAGGTCGCGGATTTCCGGGAAATAGCCGTCCACCTCCTCCGGTTCGATATCCCACAACGCCAGCGACTTCAATCCCGGCGTATCGGCGACATAGCCGCCCCCATCCAGAGGGAACAGTTCCCGCACTACAGTGGTATGTTTCCCTTTTCCGGTGGATTCGCTCACATCCCGGACGGCCAGCCCCAACCCCGGCTGGATGGCATTCAGCAGACTGGATTTCCCCACCCCGGAGGGACCCGCCAGCGCGGAAATTTTGGCGGTCAGCCGCTTTTTGAGTTCATCCACCCCCAGACCGCTCTCCACCGAAGTGTACAGCACGGGATACCCTAAATCGGCATAATGCCCAAAGCGATTGACGGCCTCCTCCAGCCCAATCAAATCCACCTTGTTGAAAACGATCACCGCCGGAATTTCAGCCTGCTCAGCGACAATCAAAAAGCGGTCCAGCATCCGCAGCCGGGGGTCAGGATCCGCGCAGGCGAACACCAGCACCACCTGGTCGGGGTTGGCGATCAAAATCTGTTGGTACTCCCCGCGGGGCGTGGGCGCCATGCGCGAGAACATCCGCTTGCGGGGTTCAATCTCCTCGATCATCCCGCTGCCATCGGGCAGGCGCGAAATTTTGACCCAGTCCCCCACCGCGATGATGTCGCCCCGCCGAGGGCCGCGCTTCAGGCGTCCTCGCAGGCGGCACGTCACCAGCCCGGAGTCAGTCTCCACGGTGTAAAACCCGGACTGCGAGCGAATGACAAAACCGCGTTCTCGATTTTTCTCAGGCAGATGTACCTCCTCGGTTCGTACGCTGTACCCTGTACGCTGTACCCTGTACCTTGTACGTTGTACCCTATACCCTACGGCGTCTCCGTTTCTTCTTCTTCCGGCAGGGCAATCACACCGACATCCGATTCCCAGGGCAGGCGGTAAGTGCGGCGGCCCTCGAAATACTGCTGCACCATGCCGCGAAAAATCGGCGCAGCGACCTCAGAGCCTTCACCGCCGTTCTCGGCAATGACCACAATCACAATATCCGGTTTGTTCTCGCGGTGCTCGCGGGTGTAACCGGCAAACCAGGCGTGCGACTTCCCCGAACCGGATTCCGCCGTGCCGGTTTTGCCCGCCATGGCGTAAAAATTACGGCTGTAGGAGCCAAGCGGGTACGATGCCGTCCCGCGGCGGTTCTCGACCACTGAAATCAGCGCTTTCTGAATCACTTCCAGATTTTCGGGGCTGACCGGCAACTCCCCTTTGACGATGGGCACAAACTCAAAAACCGGGTCGCTGTCCGGGGAGGCGATGCGCTCGATGATCTGCGGCTGGTACATCGTGCCGCCGTTAGCGACCGCAACCATGAACTGCGCCACCTGCAAGGGTGTGACCAGCGTCTCGCCCTGGCCGATGGCATTGTTGATCGCGTCTACCTCGGTTTCGGGGACCGGGACATTTCCGGCTTCCTCCTCCACCCCCTGAATGCCGGTCGGTTCGCCTAGCCCGAAGCCGCGCGCCATATCCGAAACCGCCTCCGGGTACCCCTGACGGAACAGGGTCAACCCGATATGCCAGAAATAGGGGTTACAGGAGCGCATCAGCCCTTCCGGGAGAGTCAGCATCCCGCTGGGCATGGTGCGGCACTCCCCCTCGGTTTGCAACTGCTTCTGACAATGCTCCCACGTCCAGTCGTAACGCGGGGTCAGCCCCTGAATTTCGTTGAAGGAATACTGACAATCGTAAACCGATTCCGGGGTGAACAGGCCGCTTTCCAGCCCCGCCGCCATGGTGATAATTTTGAACACCGACCCCAGCGGATACTGCCCCTGCGAGGCCCGGTTGAGCAGCGGCTGCATACTGTAGGGGTCGTAAATTTCCTTGAGTTGGAAACTGGAGTTGTAATTGTACGGCTCGAAGGCGTTGGGATCAAAGTCGGGTGAGGAAGCCATCACCAGCACCCGTCCGGTGTCCACCTCCATCACCACAACCGCGCCGCGGTATTTGAGCAGCATGTTCTCCGCGGCCAGTTGCATGTCCTTGTCGAGAGTGGTATAGATTTCCTGTGCCGGTTCCGCGGGGACATCCGCCAACTGGGTGACGACCTCCCCCGCGGGGCTGATCACGTAGAGGGTGCCGCCGCGCTTCCCGCCCAGGTAGGGTTCTCCCCAGGCCTCGATGCCCTGCCGCCCGACCTTCTCATCCTGCTGGTAGCCCAGGCGGAGATACTCGTCCTTCTCCGCGGCCTGGATGTAACTCACGTAACCGATGGACTGTGCCGCCACTCCGCCCTCGAAATAGAAGCGCGATGAGAACGGGTACATGATCAACCCCCGGTCATCGTACCCGTTGGCGACATTGTAACGCTGCTCCACCCGTTCCAGCGGCACCTCGGTGATGGGCAGATACCAGTCCGCCCCCGGCGGGAAATCCTTGTACATCAGGCGCACAGCGTCGGGCTTCAGACCGGTCAGCCACTGCACCTCGGCAAGCACCTGACCTTCGTCTTCTCCCATCCGTCCGGGAACCAGCCCCACCGAAACCGCGTCGGCATAAGCGGTCAACACATCTCCATCCCGGTCGTAGATATTGGCCCGCGAGGGGATATGCCGGTCCATCCAGAAATAGTTGCCGCCCGCCAGTTCGGGAATCACCAGGTTATCCGCCCACTGGACGCGCCACTCGCCGTCCTCCAGGCTGAGGTTCATCAGCGTATCGCGCACAATATCGCCGACCAGCACACTTTGCAGCGTCACCTGGTAACTGACCTGCGCGCTGCGGGTGCTCTGCACCAGCGAGGAGAGAATCTCGTAATCCACCGCGTCAATCGCGCCGCCGGTGGCAATGCTGGTGTACCAATCGGTAAATGCTTCTTCAGTGATGGCATCCTGGCTGATTTCGGTCAGCATGGCGTACATGGCGGCGTAATCGTCCGCCTTCCAGGCGTCAAGATAGGCCTGCGCCGCCTCGCCGGGGTCGGGGATGGGGGTAGTGTTCTGCACCGGCGGAGGCAGGGTTGCGGTGGGCACTTCTGTGGCAGTGGACGCGGGGGTCGCTTCGGAGGCCGCAGTTCCGCAGCCAACCAGGAAAAGGAGAAACAGGGTTGTAACAAGCCAGAGTTTTGGTCTCATGAGTTTGTCTGTGGGGGCGAGGAGGGGGGAGCGTGGAGGGTGGAGGGTGGAGGGTGGAGCGAGGAGGGTAGAGCGTGAAGCGTGGAGTGTGGGGCTTCAATCTTCAATCTTCAATCATCACCACTCCCCAATAATCGCCTGATAAATCGGGCACTCGTATCCGAAAATCTCGCGGCACCCGGCGGGGATATCCGCATCCGGAGAGACGTCAAAGGCGCGCAGCAGCCGCACCAGATGGCAGAGCGGCAGGCCGACTACATTGGCGTAGCAGCCGCGCAGTTCGGCAACGGGGTGAAAGCCCGCGTGCTGGATGGCATACGCCCCGGCCTTGTCAAGCGGGTCGCCGCTGGCGATGTAGGCGCGCATCTCGGCGTCGCTGAAGTTCCGTATGGGGACTTCAGTAGCGCACAGGTCGGCGCGCAGTTGGTCTGCGCGGGCGGCGGCAACTCCGGTGTAAACCTGGTGACTGCGCCCGCGCAGTTGGTGCAGCATCCGTGCCGCGTCTTCTGCATCAACGGGTTTGCCAAGGATTTGGTTCCCGTCCGCCACGGTGGTATCGGCAGCGATGACCAGCGCATCCGGAAACTGCTCGCTGACGGTTTTCGCCTTCGCCGCGGCCAGCCGCCGGACGTACGCGGGCGCGGCTTCCCCTTCGAGCGGGGTTTCATCCACATTTGCCGGAACCACCCGGAAATCCAGGCCGAGCATCCTGAGCAATTGTCGGCGGCGGGGGGAATTTGAAGCGAGAATCACATCCATGGGGTGCGATTCTATCACAAGGGTGCAAGCAAATGTTGTAGAAAGATGGTTAGGGTGCAGGCAAATGTTGTAGCAATTCCTATGTGTTTCCCTCGCCCCGCGCACAAGACTGGCAGTCCTGGCAGGACTGCCAGTCTTCATTTTGCGAACAGGACAAGCACCAAACACCCCGCCCTGCCGGGAGCAGGACAGAGATATGTGGCTGCCCGATTTCTACATCTTTTGCTTGCACCCGATGGTTATCTACCAACAAGCCGTGGTATTCTGAAGCCCCATCCCCCCTGTATCCCCCCTCACCCTTCGGGCAGGCTTCGCACTCCCCAGGGAAGGGGGGACTGGACTCTTCGGTGTGTGTGCGGCGCACGGAGTGCGCCGCACACACACCTGACAAACACGCCCCTCCCCAAAATTTCCGCTTTGGTTCCCCTCTCCCTGTGGGAGAGGGGTTAGGGGTGAGGGCAGGGGGTGGGGGACCACTCGACAATGCAATGCTGAATTCCGCTCGATTTCTACATCTTTTGCCTGCACCCTATCACAATCCGCCCTATCGAAAATTTCAGGGGCAAAGTACAATGAGGTTGTGTTTCGGAGCCAGGTGTTCCGGTATCACGTTTTTCGGTGTCAGGTGTTTTTGTATCAGGCAATTCGCAATCAGAAATTGGAGAGCAAAATCCATGGAACTTCTCGAAGATCGTATTCTCGCCGAAGGCCGCTATCTGGGGAACGGTATTCTCAAAGTGGACGGGTTCATCAACCATCAGGTAGACCCGGCCCTGATGAACGCCGCCGGGCAGGAGTTCGCCCGCCTGTTCGCCGATGTCGGGGCAACCAAAATTCTCACCGCCGAAATTTCGGGCATCGCACCGGCGGTTTACACCGGACAGCACATGAGGCTGCCCGTGGTGTACGCCCGAAAGCGCAAACCCATCACCATGCCCGACCAGGTGCTGCTGACCCTGGCGCCCTCGCACACCAAAGGCCGCATGGTGGAATTGATCGTCTCCCCCGAATACCTGGCGGGCGGCGAGCAGGTGCTGATTATTGACGATTTCCTGGCATCCGGGGCGACCATCGAAGGGCTGGCGCGCTTGGCGGAGATCGCCGGGGCGAAAGTCGTCGGCATTGGCGTGCTCATCGAGAAGACTTTCGAGGGCGGGCGCGACGCCCTGGCGCACCTCGGCGTGCCCATCCATTCCCTGGCGGCGATCACCTCCTTCGAGGGGGGAGAAATCCACTTCGACTGACGTTTTTTTGAATGTTGATCGTCGCAGAGCAAAACCGCATCAAACAACCTTCAACATTCAACCTGCAACCTGCAACCTGCAACCCAATGGACACCATCGTCATCCTCGACTTCGGCTCACAATACGCCCAACTGATTGCCCGCCGGGTGCGCGAACAGCACGTTTACGCCGAACTGCTGCCCTGGAACAGTCCGCCCGACCGCGTTCTGGCGCTCAAGCCCAAAGGATTTATTCTCTCCGGGGGGCCGAACTCGGTTTACGAGGAGGGCGCGCCCCAGGTGCCATCCTATGTTTTTGAGGGCGGGCTGCCGGTTTTGGGGATTTGCTACGGCCTTCAGTCGCTGACTCATGCCCTGGGAGGGCGCGTGGCCCCCGCGGCAGCGCGGGAGTACGGCCCGGCAACGGTGCGGACTCTGACCCCCAACCCGCTGACCCCGCCCGGAAGTTTCCCGGCCTGGATGTCCCACGGCGACCGCATCGAAGCGATGCCGCCCGGCTTCCTCCGACTGGCAGAGACGGATAACGCGCCCTTTGCCGCCATCGGCGACCTGCGGCGCGGCTACTTCGGGGTGCAGTTCCACCCGGAGGTGCATCACACCCCCGGCGGGGGCGAGATGCTGCGCCGCTTTGTGGTGGAAATCTGCGGGGCGCAGCCCGACTGGACGCCCGCCGCTATCATCGAGGAGAGCGTGGCGCGCATTCGGGCGCAGGTGGGCGGGGAACGGGTGCTCTCGGCGGTCAGCGGCGGGGTGGATTCCAGCGTGGCGACCGCGCTCGTCCATCGGGCGGTGGGCGATCAACTTTCGGCGGTGTTCGTGGATAACGGGCTGATGCGCAAGAGCGAGCCGCAGGCGGTGGTAACGGCGTTCCGCGAGCATTTGGGCGTGGATTTGCACCCCGTCAACGCGGTGGAGGATTTCCTGGATGCCCTGGCAGGCGTCACCGACCCGGAGAAAAAGCGGCGCATCATCGGCGAGAAGTTCATCCGCATTTTTGAGGCCCAGGCCCGCGCCCTGGGGATGCCGCGCTTTCTCGTTCAGGGCACGATTTACCCCGATGTAGTCGAATCCAGCGCACCCGACCGGGCGCAGGCGCGCCGCATCAAGTCGCACCACAACGTGGGCGGCCTGCCGGAGGATATGCAGTTCGAGTTGGTGGAGCCGCTGCGCTACCTGTTCAAGGACGAGGTGCGGCAAGTGGGCGAAGCCCTGGGGCTTCCGGACTCCCTGATTTGGCGGCAGCCCTTCCCGGGGCCGGGGCTGGCTGTCCGCTGTTTGGGCGAGGTCACCTGGGAGCGGCTGGAAAAACTTCGGGAGGCGGATGCCATCCTGCGGGAGGAATTATCCAATGCAGGGTTGCTGCGCGTGGGGGGGATGCCCTCACCCCCGGCCCCTCTCCCGAAGGGCGAGGGGAGATTAATTGGAACTTCGCAGGCGTTTGCGGTGCTGTTACCGGTGCGCTCGGTGGGCGTGATGGGCGATCAGCGCACCTATCAGGAGGCGGTTGCCCTGCGGGCGGTCACTACCGATGATTTCATGACCGCCGACTGGGCGCGCCTGCCCCATGAATTGCTGGCACGCATTGCCAATCGCATCGTTAACGAGGTTGACGGGGTTAACCGCGTGGTGTACGACATCACCAGCAAGCCACCGGCGACGATCGAATGGGAGTGACCAATGCCCCCGATTGGCGTTTTTGTTGCTTTGGTTTTCTTTTTCACCCTGATTTCCAGGCGCATTGAGAAGACGGTGCTCACTGCTCCGTTGCTGTTTACGCTGGCAGGGATGCTCGTTTACTGGGTGCAGCCGCGGGAAGCGATGATGGACATTGACAGCAAGACCGTCCTTTACATCGCAGAAATCACGCTGGCGCTGCTGCTTTTCACCGATGCGACACACATTGACGTGCGAAAACTGCTCAGGGAAACGGTGCTGCCGATACGGCTGCTGGGGATTGGTATGCCTCTGACCATCCTGGCGGGTGCGATTGTCGGCGTGCTGCTGTTTGACGATCTGCCGCTCGCTGGTGCGGCGCTGCTGGCGGTAATTCTGGCACCCACCGACGCCGGGTTGGGGCAGGTGATTGTGCAGAGCAAACTCGTCCCGAAACCCGTTCGACAGGCGCTCAGTGTGGAGGCCGGGTTGAACGACGGGCTTTCGATGCCGTTTTTTACGCTGTTTCTCGGTACGGCGGTTGCCGCCGGCCCGATTTTTGTCCCCGGAAACTGGCTGCTTTATACCATCCAGCAAGTCGGAGTCGGGGTTCTGGCGGGCATCGTGATTGGATGGCTGGGCGGCTGGCTGCTGGGTGAGGCAGGCCGCCGCGGCTGGGTGGATGAGCCGCTGCAACAATTGGGACTGCTTTCGCTGGCACTGATGTCCTACGGCGTTGCGGGTCTGGTTGGAGGAAACGGGTTTATCGCGGCTTTTGTGGGCGGATTGCTGGTCAAGCGCGGCTTTGCAGATGCCCGCTTTCGGGCTGACCGCTTCAGCGAGGCCTGGGGGCAACTGCTGAATTTCTTTGTTTTCTACATCTTCGGAATGATCGCCGCCAACCAACTGCCAAATTTCCGCGTTCTTGTACTGTTTTACGCTGCCCTGAGTTTAACCATTGTCCGCATTATCCCGGTGTGGATTGCAATGAGCGGCACCCGTCTGCACTGGTCGTCGAAGTTGTTCCTGGGCTGGTTCGGGCCGCGCGGGCTGGCCTCCGTTGTGCTGGGATTGATTTTCCTGGAGCATGAAACCCATCTGGCGTATCAGGACATCATCATCGGTACCGTCTCGGCAACAGTGCTCCTGAGCGTGTCTGCTCACGGATTAACCGCCCTGCCGGGGATGAAATGGTATGCCCGCTACGTCCAGCAGTTTGGCGGCAACGCGCCTGAACTGCAAGAGATTACAACCGTTGCCCCAGATTAGACCAAATTGGAGAGGAGCATTTATGCAGAACTTACTGGAAGGAAAGTGGACAACCTTGTTCTTGCGCGGGATTCTGGCCCTGACAATCGGGATTCTGCTGTTCTCGAATCTCGGTGCGGGGGCAGTGGCAATGCTGGCCGTTTTGGGGGTGTTCGCCATCCTGGATGGAATCTTCGCTCTGGGAGAAGTCTACACCCGCCGCAAGGCGGAGACCCCTTACGGTCACACGCTTTTGGGCGCGATGGTCAGTATCATCATAGGGATCGCGATTTTCGCCTGGCCTGCGGCCAGCGCGGTGGTGCTGATTGCGCTGATTGCCGCCAAAGTGCTGGTGCAGGGCGGGGCTGATGTATACGCCGCCTTCAGGGAACGCGCTTTCCTAAGCGGCGGGCGGTTCTGGCTGCTGCTGGTTGGCGGAATCGCCCAGTTGTTCTTCGCCGTCTGGATGATTTTCCAGCCCGTGATAGGCGGCATCACCGTGATTGCTGTATTGGCAGCCTATGCGCTGGTGATCGGTGTGATACTGATCATCCGCAGTTTGGAGATGAGGTTCGGCGGCGGGGGCAGCGGGCCGATGGCATTCGCATAACATCCCAGCCGCGTTGCCCACTTTCGAAAGGGCTTGCTGACCGGGCTTTCCATGCGCTTCAGCGAAGAGCCTGCGAAAGTTCTTTTGAAACGGATTGAGTCCATCAACCCACTCCAAAACGCCCGCAATTTCAAGAACGACACGCACCTCTCCTTGAGAGGTGCGTGTCGTTCAGCGCGCAATTTCCCCCAATCAAACCGTTGAGCAGCCATTCGGAGGCAGGTGTGACGCAAGTGAAGGCGTCACAAATACTCATCTCTTTAGATGCAAAACCATAAAAAAGGTTACATGCGGGACGGTTCAGATTTTCCTTGTTCCCACTGCCACCGCCTGACCAATCTCCCAGGCAGTATTGCCGCTTTCGTATCTCCGGGATGTTCGCTCTGCGCCGGTTTGTGACATCCGGGCGTGCTTCGCATGCAACCGCTTTTCACTGCGTTTCCGCGAAAGTTTTATCTGGGTGCATAACGAATAAGAAAATGCGTGATAAAATGCAGGCACTGATAATCCTGGCGCGTATTCTCGCAGCCACAAGTAGATAGGAGTCTTACGTGAAACTTAACAAAACCCGATTTGGATGGCTATTTATCGCCATGCTCATGGTTTTTGCACTGGCGTCTTGCCAACCTGCGGAACCAGCCTACGAAGGCGAAACCGTCACAACACTTGAAGTACAATCGCCGCCAGATGAGCAAGTCGCAGTAGATGTCAACGACCTGATTGCACCACCCCTGGAAACAATTACCTGGGATGACGCCGAAACCACCGAAAGCGGTTTGCAATACATCATCATCGAACCCGGTGAAGGGAAATCTCCGCAAGAAGGCGATCTCGTCACGATGAATTACGTTGCCAAACTGGCAGACGACACCGTTCTGGCAGATACTTCAATGGGCGGCGGGCCTGTTACGGCCATTCTGGGACGCGACCAACTGCTCCCCGGCTGGGAAGAAGGCCTGATGCTAATGAAACCCGGCGGCAAAGCAAATTTCCTGCTGCCTCCTGAATTAGCCTTTGGGGAGGAGGGGTATGGTTCCATTCCCCCTAACGCCCAGGTTATCCTGGAAGTTGAACTGATCTCGGCAGAAACACCCCCCGCCCCCCCCGAAGTTGCCGATGAAGACCTGACCACAACCGAAAGCGGCCTGAAATACTACGATATCGAAGTCGGTGACGGTGCAGAGGCGGCTGAAGGCAGCACGGTCAGCACGAATTATACAATCTGGGTCCAGGGCGGCAGCGAAGATGGCAGCGACCTGTTTATCAGTTCATCGGAAGGACGCAGCCCTGCCACCTTTGTTCTCGGACAGGTCACCCAGATTTTCCCTGGCTGGGATGAAGGCACACACGGCATGAAAGTCGGCGGCAAGCGGTATTTGGTGATTCCTCCCGATTTGGCGCTAGGCGAGCAAGGCGCGGGTGAAATTCCTCCCAACGCAACCCTGATTATGGTTATCGAACTGACGGACGTTATCGAACCGGTCACCATGACAGAGATCCCCGAGGAAAATTACACCACAACCGAAAGCGGCCTGAAATACTACGATATCGAGGTCGGCGACGGCCCAACCCCCGAAGAAGGGCAGACGGTTGTTGTGGAATATACCGGCTGGCTGGCTGAAGACGGCACCAAATTCGACAGTTCCCTCGACCACGGACAACCCTTCAAGTTTGTTCTGGGGGCCGGAATGGTCATCCCCGGCTGGGATGAGGGCGTCTCCACCATGAAAGTGGGCGGATACCGTCAACTGGTAATTCCCCCCGATCTCGCCTATGGCGAGCAGGGCGCGGGTAGCGTGATTCCCCCCAACGCAACCCTGATTTTCGAAGTCAGGCTGCTGGACATTGAAGAGTAGCACCGACCGGCTGCAAACTTTTCGATTTTCCCCTGCCCCGCACGCTCAAACTTCCCTGTAGTTCAGCAAAAAAACCAATCACAATCCCCTCTCCCCTGGCGGGGGAGGGGGATTGTGGGTGCAGACAAAAGATGTAGCAATCGGACAGTCCCATGGGAACTGTTTCCGTCTCCCCTTCCCTGCCCTTCCCCCGCCCCCACCCCTGACCCATCTTCCAACGGGGGAGGGGAAAGGGGAACGGGATCTCCCCCCACACTGGTGCAACACACCTGTTCAAATTTTCGGACAGACCTCCGGCAAACATCCGGGGGATTGTATCGCGCCAGGCGGAAACCGGAAGTTGTCAGTAAGCGATGAAGATACCGCTTTCCTTGGGGATCACAATCACCCCGTCGCGGGCGGCAAGTTCCAATTCAAGAAAGCGAAGCAAGTCGGCGCGCAGACGGTCACCCGGTGGAACGGAGAACCGCGTGCTGGAAAGGATGTACTCCGCCAGCGGCCAGGCTTCGGTGACGCGCAGTTCATCCGGGTAGCGGTGGATTTTCACGGCGGCGAAAGCCGCCCGCAGTTGATCGCTGCCGTTTTGCAGCGTGAAGGGAAACGACCGCCCGTGGATGACAATTTCGCTCTGCGCGTCAAAACGCTCCACCAGGCGGGTCAGCGCGCCCATGTGGTTGTCACCGACCGTAGTGGCGTACAGTTTCCCGCCGGGCTTCAGCACCCGGCGAATTTCGGCAATTGTCCGCGGGCGATCGGGGACGTGGTAGAGAAAGTGGTTGGCAATCACAGCGTCGAAGCGCGCCGGGGGGCAGGAGAGGTGCTGCGCATCAATGACCGCGAAGTCAAAGGGGCGGGAAACCCCCTTCAGGCTGCGGCGGGCCTGCGCCAGCATTCCGGGAGAAAAATCGGAGAGGGTGATTTTCCAACCGGCGGGGATGCGCCGGGCGTTCTCCTCCCAGAGCAGCCCCGGGCCGCAGCCCAGTTCCAGAATACGGGCGGTCTCCGGCAAATCAAACCGGTCGAACACCCAGCGGAACCAGCCGTAATCGTTGACACTGAACCGCCGGTGCAGGCGGATACGGGCGCTGAGGTTGTCGGCGGTTTTGTATTGAGCGCTGAGATAATCGGGATCGTTGATGCGCGGCATGAAAAAATTATACTGTGAATCCCATCCTGGGGTGGTAGAATCGTGGAGCGAGGTGCGTGGAGCGATGACCCTCTTCCACCTGACACCGCAACACCTGACACTTGACACCGGAGCACTTGACACAGGAGAACCCTATGCCCGAAGCCGTAATCATTGACGCCATTCGCACCCCCATCGGGAATTTCCGCGGCGCGCTGGCCTCCGTCCGCCCGGACGATTTGGCCGCCGTTGTGCTGCGCGCCATCGTGGAGCGCACGGGGATTGACCCCGCCATCGTCGAAGAAGTTTACATGGGCTGCGCCAACCAGGCGGGCGAAGACAACCGCAACGTTGCCCGCATGGCAACCCTGCTGGCAGATTTCCCCGTCTCGGTGGCGGCGGTGACGTTCAACCGCCTGTGCGCCTCCGGGCTGAACGCGGTCAACATGGCGTACCGCGCCATCAGGGTCGGCGAGGGGGATGTGTTCATCGCCGGAGGCGTGGAGAGCATGACCCGCGGCCCCTACTCTGTGCCCAAGGCGGAGATGGGTTACCCTTGGGGCAACCTGACCATGTGGGATACCGCCTTCGGCTGGCGCTATCCGCACCCGAAAATGGAGGCCACCTACGGCACCGAAGCGATGGGCGAAACCGCCGAAAACATCCGTGACCAGATGCCCCACCTGACCCGCGAAAAGCAGGATGCCTTCGCCCTGCGCAGCCACCAGCGGGCAATTGCCGCCATTGACAGCGGCAAATTCGCCGAGGAAATCGTCCCCGTGGAAATTCCCCAGCGCAAGGGGCCGCCCGTCATCTTCGATACCGATGAGCGTCCCCGCCGCGATACCAGCATGGAGAAACTGGCGCGCCTGAAACCGGCTTTCCGCAAGGATGGCACCGTGACCGCGGGCAACGCCTCCGGCCTGAACGACGGGGCGGCGGCGGTGCTCATCATGAGCGACGCGAAAGCCGCCGAACTGGGACTGAAACCGATGGCGCGGGTGGTCGCTTCCGCCGCTGCGGGGGTGGAGCCGCGCACGATGGGGCTGGGGCCGGTGCCCGCCACGCGCAAGGCGCTCCAGCGCGCCGGGCTGGCTCTGGACGACATCGGGCTGATTGAACTCAACGAGGCCTTCGCGGTGCAGTCCCTGGCAGTGATGGAACTGCTGGGCATGGACCCCGAAATCGTCAACGTCAACGGCGGCGCGGTGGCGCTGGGGCATCCGCTGGGCTGCTCCGGGGCACGCATCCTCACCACCCTGCTGCACGAGATGAAGCGCCGCGCCCCGCAGGAACAGCGTCCCTACTACGGGCTGGCGACCCTCTGCGTGGGCGTCGGGCAAGGCGAAGCCACCATCGTGGAATGGCTTGATTAGGTAATCAGGGATTGGTAATCAGGGATTAGGCATCCCGTTCCCCAATTACCCAATTCCCCAATTACCTGATCCCCGATTACCCAATTACCCAATCCCCAATTACCTGATCACCTAATCCCCAGTTACCCAATTCCTCCCCCCCAACCATGCTCTGGATCATCCTCCCCCTCATTCTCATCACCGCCCTGATCTTCGGGCTGGATATACTCATCGGGCGGATGTACCGTTACGACCGGCAGGTGCCGCACATCACCCCCGCCAGATTTGACCTCCCCTTTGATGAGATTCGCATCCCGATGGCGGGAGATGCGTACCTGGCCGCGTGGCGGATTCCGTCAAAGCGGGCGGACGCGCCCACCCTGGTGCTGCTCCACGGCTGGGGGCGCAACCGTGCCCGCATGATGCCCCACATCCGGAAACTGTACCCCCTGGGCTATAACCTGCTGGTGGTCGACGCCCGCAACCACGGCGCCAGTTCGGATTTGCCCCGCCCCAACGTGGGCACCTTCACCGAAGACCTGCTGGCCGCGGTGGATTTCGCCGCCCGCAACGCCGAAAATCCCGCCGCCGGCATCGGGGTGTTCGGGCTGTCCATCGGCGGGGGCGCGGCGGTCAGCGCCGCGGGGCAGGATGCCCGCATCCGGTGCGCGGTCACCGTGGGAGCGATCTCGCATCCGGTAGCGGTGATGCGCTACGGGTTCGAGCGCAAGGGCATCCCCGATTTTATCGGATCGCTCCTGCTGGGCTACATGCGCCTTCGGTATCGGCTGGATTTCGAGAAAATCGCCCCCCTGACCCATATCCCCCGCGCCGAAGGGAAGATTCTCCTCATCCACGGCGACCAGGATGACGTCGTCCCCCTGAAGCAAGCCCAGGATTTGGCCGCCGCGGGCGACCCGCAGAAAGTTCAACTGTGGGTGGTGCCCGGCAAGGGGCACAGCAACTGCAACACCCACCCCGAATTTTGGCCGCGGGTGACAGATTTTTTGAAAGACTCTTTGCCTTTGCCCGGAATGTGATAAAATGTGCGCCCAATCCCCGCCCAAAGACCCTGGAGTTTTTGCTTTCACGACTGGCAGTCCTGGCAGGACTGCCAGTCGTGAACCGAAAACAAGGTCTTACTCCCTTTAGGGTCTCAACAGAGCAAGAGAACGAGTATGGAAGAAAAAACGCAATACCTCACCAAAGAAGGGGAAGCCCGCCTGCGGGCTGAACTGGAACAACTGGAAGGCCCCGCTCGCGCCGATCTGGCGCGCCGCCTGCGGGAGGCCATCCAGATGGGCGATCTCTCGGAAAACGCGGATTACATCGCGGCAAAAGAGGAGCAGGGCTTTCTCGAAGGGCGCATCCAGGAGTTGAAGTACATCCTGCGGAATGCAGTCATCATTGAAGATAACGGCAGCCGTTCTGATGTGGTGGATCTCGGCACCACCGTTACGATCCAGGAAGAGGATTATCCCCCGGAGATTTACT